>JAAKFV010000045.1 GCA_011064875.1 Candidatus Anoxychlamydiales bacterium
TATACATAAAAAATAAACGTTTAGATTTTTTACATAAATTATCTTGGCAGCTAGTAAATGAAAATCAAGTTATAGCAGCGGAGAGATTAAATATAAAAAATATGTTAAAAAATCGACATTTAGCAAAATCTATCTCGGATGTAAGTTGGAAACAATTGCTTACATTTTTAGAATACAAATCTAAGTGGTATAAAAGAATCTTTTTTCAAGTAGACACGTTTTTTCCAAGTTCAAAAACATGTAACAGTTGTGGACATAAATTGCAAACACTACCATTAACGATTAGAAAATGGAGCTGTCCCAATTGTCACATTGTAAATGGTAGAGATGAAAATGCAGCAAAAAATATATTAGATGAAGCTATAAAAGAGATAAAAGAAGAGTACCGAGGGGCACGCGGGAATGTAAGCCTGTGGAGTTTGTGTAAGACTTTTTTAGAAGATTCTAAAAAAGCATTGAACTGTGAAGCAGGAACTTAGCTTGTAGCTAGGGAATCCTCTTCCTTTAGGGAGAGGAGGATGTCAAAACATGTTGATCCAATTTCAAGTTCATTAAGATAAATTGGGCAAATAACTTTTTTTTCATCTTCAGCGCCAGTTGTAGAAAAAATTAACTTATTTTCAGCTAAATTACTATAATCATCAGGGTGAGCAATATGATCAGGTGTAATAGTTATAGGGCTTATTGTTGCCATTTTATTAATCTCAATAATTTTAAAAACATCGATTTGTAATACAAATTATTATTGAAATACAATGATTTAATCAAGTAAAATTATTTTTTTTAATATTAAAATAACATTTGATACTTCTTCCATATACCAATCTTCTGGATTATTAATAAGTTTATCATCTATTACCATAGTAGAGGAACCCCCTCCATCTAAATTGAGTGCATATATTGAGCCAAGATCATACATTAAATCTCTTAGCTCATCTATAGTTAGGCCAACACTATTTTTATAATCATTTCCATCTACTACAACAAAAAGAAGATTTCCATTTTCTTTGATTCCAATAGCTGTTCTTGCATATTTATTTGTTAAAAATTTTTGAAGAGTTCTCTCAGATGAAAAGTCGAAGATTTTCTCTCTATTATAAATTAGAAGGGGAGTTCCTCCTACTATATGATCTAAATCATCCCAAATATAAGAAAGCGTAGGAGAAATTTTAGGGAAAATATCTACTTTGTAATCAAAATTATTGTATTTCAAAAAAGTTGAAATTTTATCTTCTGAATTAAAAGCTAAAAAAAAGTTTTTTGATAAAACTTGGCAGCTTAAATTATTAGAATCTGCTTGGTATGTATTATAAAAAGGATATAAATATAAAATTCTTTCATCTTTTTCTCTCGGGCGATTTATCCCATCTATTGAAAATTCTAAGTTTTGTAAAAGAACCGTAGCTTTAGTATCTAATCTATCGATCATAAAAATAGTATTTGATCTGTCCCAACCAAGAGCTGCTCTTTGTTTTTCAGGAAGTGAGATCCATTTATTATCAATTTTTAAAATTCCAGCAGGCCTGCCATCAATTTTAAAAAAGCCTCCATTTATAGCAGCTTTCACTTTTTTTCTTTTTGCTATATCTAATACGGTTTCTTTAGATATTTTATTATCGTTTGCTAGAGATGGGGAAATTTCATATTTGTTTGGATCAATCTCCACTATATGGATAGATAAAGGTTCTTGTGTTTTGATATTTCGATATTCAAAACCACTAAAAGAAGAAAGAATTACCCAAAGAAAAAAAATGAGGATATATTTTTTATCTAAATTCATAAAATTTGAACATCTAAACCTTTTAAAAATAATCAAAGATTAAGATTGTATCAAGATTTGTGATTTTTTAGAAAAGAATGAAAATTATTATTCAAAAACGCTACAGATCTTTTCTTATCCCCTCAAAAAGCTGTCCATCTTTATAAAGCCATTTGCCATCTTTTTTTTCGAAATGAGAGATTTCTGTAAAGGTTATATCTTTTTTGTCTGCTTTCAAATAAGCAATAAAGGTCACAAAGGCTTTGTCTTTTTCTTCAATAAAATCTAAAATTTCAAGATTTCCGAAACTCGTTTCTTTACAAAATCTTAAAATATCTTCTTTTAATGTTTTTAGATCTTTTTGAAAACATACATTTTTCGGATGAGACGTTTTTATGATGTAATCTGCAAGGCCTAGGGCATATCCACTGAACCTCGATCTCATCAAATCTTTAGCATTTAACGGATTTTTTTTCCCTAAATGGAATTTTTCACAACAATCTATATAAGGCTTTTTGCTCTGGCATGGACATAGTTTTTTATTCATAATTTCCACATTATCACAATAAATATTAAAGATTTATAAAAAAAAACTTTATAAAAAAATTTTTAATATGGTATTAGTGAAGTTAGGAGAACAAACTTTTTTGAGGAAAAAAATATGGAACCTTTAAGTATATATTTAGCTAAGCTAATTGGACTTGCTTGGTTAATAATTGGTATAGCATTAGTAACTAGACCACAATCTTTTCAAAATACTGTAAAAGATGTTGCTAAAAGTAATGCTATCATGACTCTAATCAGTTTTATACCATTAGTTATTGGTCTTGCTATCGTTATTGGCCATAACGTTTGGGTTAAAAACTGGATTGTTTTAGTAACAATTATAGGATGGTTGACACTTCTTTGCGGAATTATGAGACTATTCTTCCATAAAGAGTGCATGAAATATATGGCTAAAACAGCTACAAATAGAAGCTTTTTTATTTTCTGGGGAGTGATTTTAATTATTATTGGCGGATTTTTAACTGCTAAATCATTTTTCGGACAACAATTCTTCTACTAAAAGTTAATGCTCAAGCGAATCTAAAACTTAGGTTCGCTTGAATTTTTTTTCTAAAAATTCATCAATTTATCTTTAAAAATATATCTCTTATTCAATAAAATTTAATATCAATAATATATATAAAGTATAGAATTGAAATATGTTAAATTATTCTAGTTGGATTGAGATAGATCTAAAGCAGTTTAAAAAAAATATTCTACTTATTCGATCCTATATTAAGGATACTCTTTTTTGTCTTTGTGTAAAAGCTAACGCTTATGGGCATGGCTTAATAGAGATAGCAAAAGTAGCGGAGAGAGAGTGTGTGGATTATCTAGCTGTTGCTAATCTAATGGAGGGCATAAAATTAAGAGAAGCTAATATTAAATTGCCGATTTTAGTTTTAGGGACATTTCATGAAGATCAGATAAAAGATCTAATAGATAATGATTTAGAAATTACAATCAGCTCATTTTTCAAAGCTAAGCTAGTTCAAGAATACTCTTCTAAACACAATAAAAAATCTAAAATTCATCTAAAAGTAGATACGGGGATGGGAAGGATTGGAGTAAAGCCTAATACCGCTATATCTTTATATAAATACTTAAAAGATCAAAAATGCTTCATCGTAAAAGGAATATTTTCACATCTCGCTTGCGCTGATCAAAAAGATCATCCAATAAATATTTTTCAAATAAAAACCTTTGATGATTTTTTAAATAAAATAAAACCTGATAAATCTACTATTTTACATATTGCAAACTCAGCATATCTTTGCAATTTTGAAAATGATCTAAAAGATATGGTTAGGCTCGGAGCTCTCCCTTTTGGTTGTTATAGCAAAGATCTTCCTGAAAAATTTGAAAGTATAAAATCTATTTTTTCAGTAAAAAGCAAAGTATCATATTTTAAGATCGTTGAAAAAGATCAAGGTATTAGCTATGGATATAGCTTTATAACTAAAGCTAAAAGTAGAGTAGTCACTATTCCAGTAGGATATGGCGATGGATATTCAAGGTCTCTTTCTAATATAGGATCAGTTTTGATAAGAGGAAAAAAATTCCCTATTATTGGGACTGTTTGCATGGATCAATTCATGGTGGATGTATCAAAAGGAGATGCTTATATTGGAGATGAGGTTGTTTTAATCGGTAGACAAAAAAATAAAGAGATAACAATCAAAGAAATTGCTACTAATTGTAAGACAATTTCTTATGAGATTCTGTGTTCATTTAATGAAAGACTACCAAGAGTGTATAAAGATTAAAGGTAATTTTTGTGAGCGGGATGATTTTGATATATGTTGTTTGTAAAGATGCAATTGAGGCAAAAAATATAGGGAAAAAAATATTAAAGAAAAAACTCATTGCTTGCGTAAATATATTAGATGGAATGAAATCAATGTATTTTTGGCCTCCAGGTGGTGATAAAATAGAAGAGAGCTCAGAGACGATTTTATTAGTTAAAACTATAAAAGAAAAATTCTCTGAAATTAATGAAGAGATACATAAAATGCATTCATATGAGCTCCCGTGTATATTTTCTATAAAAGTAGATGAAGTAGATAGTAAATATCAAAAGTGGCTGAGTGATCAGATTAAATAAAGAGACCCTTGTAAAACTTAAAGAACTCAATAAAGGAGGAGGTTTATGCTGCAAAAAGAAATACCAACCAAATTAGATCCCTTAGTTAACATTTATGAGATTAACTCTAATATCTTATTAGATATAAGATATGCAACAGAAAATAATTTTACAAAAAAAGTTATTTATAAAACTGATATCTGCTTAGTGCATAAAGACACAGCTATAGCTTTAGTCAAAATTCAAAAGTATTTAGAGAAACTTGGTCTTTCTCTTAAAATTTTTGATGGGTATAGACCTTTATGGGCTCAACAAATTTTATTTGATACTCTTCCAGATGAAAGATATGTAGGTAACCCTAAAAAAATAACTAGACACACAAGAGGCACTGCTGTTGATGTAACTTTAATCAATCTAGTAGATAAAAAAGAGCTTGAGATGCCAACAGGTTTTGATTCTTTTTCTGAAAAAGCCCATCTAGTATTTGAAGATCTTTCAGAGAACATCAAAGAAAATAGAAAACTTCTTCAAGATGTAATGATAGATATAGGTGGTTTTGAGACACTTGCTACTGAATGGTGGCATTTTGATTTAAAAGGTTGGCAAAAGTATCCAGTTTTGGATGTAACATTAAAATAAGGAACCCTTATAAAGAATCTATTGAAGATTAATCTAGATCGATTTCCATACCATCAAAAGCTAGCTCAAAATCTACTTCTCTTTCTTTCGCTAGCTTTTCTATAATCTTTTTAGCTTTTTTTTCATTTTTAACTACGTCAGATCCCAAGTGGGTAATTATCATTTTTTTTACGTTGTCTTTTTTGCACCAAGTTAATTGTTGACGAATATTTGCATGACCATAAAGCTCTTTTGTAGTTTTATCTTTTCTAACCATGTTTCTCAAAATAGTAGCGCCATCTCCAATGTAGAATATGATATTTTTAAAAGCAGCTTTTCTTTTTTCAATCCATAAAACATCTGGAACATAGAAAAAAACTTTTTTCTTATAGGATATTCTATAGCCTACAGCTGGAGCTTTTACAGAATGAATAACTTCAAAAGCTTCAAATGTAACATTTGCAATTTTTTGTTTTTTTCTTGGATAGATAATTTTTCTATATTTTTTCTCAATTGGAAATTTATCTATTAGATTCCATGTGGTTTTAGTTGCCCAAACATATGAGCTGCAACCATTTTCTAATCCAAATGCGTGATCTGGATGAGCGTGAGTAATAACTATATGATCAGGATTTATTTTTTTTAATTTGTTTTTAAAGGTCTCTCCACAATCGATCATTATCTTTTTTTTGCCCTGCATTATCATCAAAGATGTATGATTAGAATGGCGCCTAGTTTTAGGTTCTATATAGCCCCTTGTTCCTAGAAATTTGAGTTTCATGATTTATGGGGTTTTGTCTTGTATTTCATCTCTTTTTCTAGCTCTTCTTTATCTTCAATAACCTTTTTTAACTCTTTGTCTTGCAATTTTTCTTCTTTTTGTATTCTTTTTTTATGTGAGGGATCTGGATTTACAACTTTTCTTTTCATGAGATTCTCCTTTTCTTTCTATTTTAAAGTATTTTACTATGTATACGTTATTTTTAAATTTTTGGGAATTTTTATGAATACTTTTGAAAGAATATATGAAGAGGTCAAAAAAATAAAAAAAGGTAAAACTAAAACATATGGGTGCATTGCAAAAAAAGCAGGAACAACTCCTAGAGTAGTAGGATTTGCTCTTCATAAAAATCCTGATCCTAAAAACATACCTTGCCATAGAGTTATTTTTAAAGATGGATCTTTATCTAACTCCTACGCTTTTGGAGGAAGAAAAGTTCAAGAAAAAAAACTAAGAGAGGAAAAAGCTTTAAAATGAATTGTAGTGAATTCTATCTTTTTTAAATCTATCAGCTGTGGAAATTTCTTCATCTGGGTATCCTAAAGGAATAAGAGATATTGGAACTATGTGTTTAGGCAAGCTTAAAAATTTTGTAAAAGCCTTTATATAATCTTTTCTAAAATATATTCCAACCCAAACTGAGCCGATATTTTTATCATGAGCTGCTAGCATTATATTTTGAGTTGCAGCTGCGCAATCAAATGCCCATAAATCTTTAGTCTTCTCTTTTGTTAAATCAGCACATACGAGTATTGCTAAAGTAGCTGTTTGGCACATACTAGCATGTGCATGTATATTTGGAATCTCATCTAATAGTTTTCTATCATCTATAACTATAAATTGCCAAGGCTGCTCATTATATGCTGATGGAGCAAACATGCCTGCTTTTAAAATATCATCTAAAATCTCTTTCGAGATTTTTTTATCCTTAAACTTTCTTATACTTCTTCTTGTGAAAATTGCATCTAAAGTTTCCATAAAAATCCTATTTTGATATCTACTATAAAAATATCAGGGATGAAAAATAAAAAAAACTAAAAAGTCTTAATAAGATATATTTTTAACTAGCAGATTTTGGTTCTTTTTTAGAAAAACTTTGATATAGATTATATAATGCTTCAGACGTAGCTATACCACTAATGCACGGCGCTAAATAATATGTTGGATCACATACAGGACAAATAGTTTTTTCTAATATCACTCCAATAATACCCAAAACATTTAATGCTAAATTCGTGCTTGTAATGATTCTTTTGTTAGCTTTGTTATTTACTTTTTGAATAGCTAAACCAAGTAGAGAGGCAAATAAAAACCTAACAGGGCCATGCCAAAGAGCACATATAGATAAAATAGCAAAAAAAACATTTATATAATTTCTTTCTACAAACTTTTTAATTTTTGAAGCTGTTTCAGATACACTGTTTTTAGTTGAGTTTTTAATTAGCTCAACTTTTTTTTCAAAAGCTTGAAAGCTTTTTGAAATAATTGTTTTTGTCTCTTGAAATCGATTCCCTAAAGAACTTCTAAAACTATATTTACTTACTGCAGCCATATCTTTGTCAAAAAAAATTTTGATTAGATATTAGTAAATCTATTTAAATATTGCAATAGATCTTATTGTTTGGTTTTTTCTAGAAACAAAATATTCATCTATAGATATCTGAAAAAGTTTAAGTTTTAATGATTTATGGGTTTATTTAAATTATTCTATATTTCTAGTTGTATTAAATAACGTCTTTTATTATAATTATCACCAAATTACCATAAAGGTAATTCATTTAACTAAAAAAGACTAAACTAAATGAGAGAAAAAATGAAAACAAAGGAAAATTTAAAGGTATCTAACGAAGCCTCTAAGAGAATATCGATCAGATTATTCTCTAAAAATCTTTTATTCAAAAATATTTCAATTTATTACTCTTATTAAACGCTAAAGCGTTTTTTCAATTTTTATATATTTAAATTATTAAAAAACTACAGAAATCTCGATTAGCTTAATGATTTATTTGAAGCTTTTTCGAGAGAAATCTATTAAAGCTCATTGAGATTATCAGTGGTTTTGTAAAAACAAAACAAAAAGGAGATAATTATGAGTTTTTTAAGTCTTAAAACATTAGCTAGCTTTGAAGTAGTTAAACGATATGAAGCTAAAGCGATTGAGGAACTAAATATACCAGATGAACTCAAAACTCAATTGAGTAGTTTATATGCTCAAGATATTGAAATAGAAATTTTGAATTTTTAAGAGAGTATTTTAAATTTTTAGAGTCTAAACAGATGGGAACTTTTTTTCATGGAAAAGTGAATCAAAACAATGTATTTGATGATGAAGATTTTTTTAAGTTAATAGAATTTTTAGAATCAATTCCCAAAAGTTTGAGAGGTATATATATGAAAATTTCTAGTGATAAGGGGACCAATTTATTGAATATGAAGGCTACTGTTAGCTCTTTAATGTACGCTAACTGTGATGTTAAATTAAAAGATTTGAATGAAATACAAGAGTTATTTTAGAAATTTAGCATAGCATAAAAAGTTAGCCCATGCATTTGAACAATATTATTTGTAAATCTAGATTGAGCATTTGAAGTTGCAGCTATTTGATAGAGGGATCTATTTGTTTGAGATAGATTAAACCAAACATTCATCTCATAGTTTGCAACGAGTTTTAGTTTTGCACTAGAAAAATCTTTTTGCCAAGCAGGCCCTAATTGAAACTGCAAATTTGTTACTACTCTAAAATCATCTAAATGGGCATTTTCAACTCTGTTTGAATCTACATTATCATATGCTCTCATCCAAGTGTCGTAGTTCCCAAAAATTGTAGCTATTGCTGACTTTCCATTCCATGAAAAACCTTTTTTCATAGTCCAATCAAAATCGAGTCCTGTTTTAACACCCACACCTTTAAAATGCCAAGAAGGAATAATAACTCTCATGTTAGAGTTATTATCAAAAAATCTAGTCTCCCAATCTCTTTTTATCCAAATCCCACTAAGCCCTGATAACAAAGAGAGTTTTATATTTTCTGAGGTTTGAAAAAGTCTCTCTAGTAGAAGATTTGCAAAGTCAGCGGAAATTCTAACGTTGCTAGTAGCTCTTGTAAGCGTGAAGCCGCTTGGTAGTTGAAACGTTGCAGACATCTGTTTATTTTCAGCATTTAAAATCTCTTGAGAGTCGTTTGGAGTAATCTTGCCGTAGTTTCCATCGAGTGTCCATTTGTCAAAGTCCATTTGATATTTAAAGCCTACTCTAAATCCTAATTGCCAAGAATACGTTGCTTTTTTAACGTCTCCACCAAGACCTGTCGGAGCCGAAGATGATATTTGCTCATCATAGACGTAGTCTAATCCATCTTCAAAAGTTTTCCAATAAAGAAGATCTGAATATAAAAATACTTTTTTTGGATTTTCTTCTACAAAATTTGATGAGATGTTGCAATAAGAAAATAAAAACAGTGGAAATAAAGTGAAATAAAAAGCTAATTTTTTCATAATGTCTCCTTAAGGCTTATTTATTATAAAAATTATTTTTTTTACAAGGCTTATGTATCAAAAAATTTTATTTTATTTAAAAAAACATGAAAATTTTCCATATAAAATTATTTTATACGCACTTTTAATAATAATTAGCCCTGCTATTTTTAAGATTTTAGATCACAAATTTCAAAAGCTGTTTTCACTCAATAGATATATAAATATTATTGATTTTATTTTTTTAGGAATTTTTTCTTTTTGGTATTTTAAAAAAGATAAATTGAAAATAAAATTTTCTAAAAATCTAATCTTACTAATTTTATACTTACTCATGGCAAGATTATCTATTGTATTATCGATTGGACAGATTCATCATAGAGCATACTACGATCTTTTTAGAGCATCAATATTGATTTTTGTTTTGCTTAGTTTTTTTTCAGAAACTTTTCAAAAACATAAAAAAATTGTTATTAAGACAATTCTTACTTTATTTTTTACATTTGCTCTTTTGCAAACGAGTATTGCTATACTTCAATTTATTTTACAAAAATCTCTTGGGTTTACTTTTTTACACGAGCCCTTTTTTGCACATAATTTAGGAGGTTCTTGTAAAATTCAAATAGCTGAAAATGCTCAATTTTTTTTAAAGTATTTGCCATCTCAAAATAATTTATTTTTAAGAGCTCATGGAACATTTATTCATCCAAATGTTTTGTCTGGATTTTTAAATGTCTCATCTCTTTTGACTTTGTATTTTATCTATAAAAGTAAAAACAAGATTTTTAGCTTGTTTTTATTTTTTCAAATCATCGCTTTGATATTAACATTTTCAAGAGCAGGTCTCGCTAGCTTTGTTGTTTCATCTTTTTGCTTTTTTATACTCATGCTTTATAAAAAATATAGAGTAAAAAAAATGTTCTTATCCTTTTTAGTTATAATTCTATCTCTTGGTGTTATTGGATCAAAGCAGCTAATTGAAAGAGGCTTTCTAGGATCTAGCTTTCAATCTAAAGATGCATCTTTGATGAACAAACAAAGTGATTTTATTAGAGAGTCTTTAAAAAATGCATCTATTAATATGATAAAAAAACACCCCTATTTTGGAGTGGGCTTTAGAAACTTTTTAATTAAAAGAAATGAGTATTCAAAAATACCTGTTCAAAGAGCATATGTTCACAATATCTATCTACTAATTGCAGCAGAGACTGGTTTAATTTCTTTATTAATTTTTCTAATGCTTATCTTTTTTACAATTTATGAGACTTTTAGATATTCTTTGAATCCTATTTCAATAACATCGATTTGTATAATTTTAAGTTTTATGCTAATTGGATTTTTTGATCATTATCCAATAGCTTCTAACTTTGGAAGGATGGTAATATTAAGCTTTTTAAGTCTTTTAAATTATTTTAATGAGCTTAATAAACCTTTTTCATATTCTCAAAAAGCTTCTCTTTATCAATAACAGCTATTTTGGAATTTTTATCATTTTCACCATATGATAGATAAATCATATCTTTATCATTTTCCTTTTTAATAACAAAACCTGATGGAAAATATACTCTTGTTTTTTTTGAGCTATTTAAAATTATCGGAAATGAAGATACTTTTCTTACTTTATAGGGGGCTTTTGCATCAAATGTATATGCTCCCATAACATAGGTTTTGCTTTTTTTGCTTTTCCCATAAGAGCTATGAAAAAAAGCTAAATACTCTCCATCTATTATTTTAGCAGGAGTGCCTCCTCTTGGAGTTCCCCATTTCCAGAAAAATCTAGAAAAACTCATATTTGGAAAAATTAGATGTTTTAATGAATTTTTCTTTAAATCGTCTAGCTGCATAATTTTATGAGGCATTAGTTTATAAGCTAAAAGAAGTTTTTTCTCTTGAGAAATTATTGGAACCCAATTTTTTTCTACAGCTTTTATATGCTGATCTAAAACTGTTCTATAATCGATAATAAAATTTTTTAAATTGATTTTTGCAAGATGCATTGCTCTTGCAAAATGCTCAATTGGAAGAACATCATTATAAATTAAAAAATAATCGTTTTTAAATTTAAAAATTCTAGGGTCTTGAGCTTTATCTGATTCAACATCAATTTTTTTGAAATCTCCGATCTCTTCAAAATTTTTATCTAAAAAACTAATTCCTATATAACTTGATTCATTTTCATTTATTCTAAATGCTAAAATATAGTTATCAAAATACTCTTCAATAGAGACATTTAAGGGGTTTTTAACATTTTTAATTTTTATCTCTTTTATCTCTTTTACAATACCGATCTTATCAGCTCTTGAAACATTTTTTAATTTTTTATCAGATGAGAAAAAAAAGTGAACAGTTAAAAAAGTAAAAATAGCTATTGATATGTAGAAAACTATTTTTTTCATGAAAAAATCCCATTTTTTTTTAATTTATATCAATTGTAGAGAAAAGATTTATTTTTTAAAAAAAGAAAATAAAGTAATTTGAAATTAAAGAAAAATATTAGAGAATTTTTTTATGAATTTATATCTTATGCAACACGGCCAAGCTCATCTAAAAGAGATAGATATTGAAGAATCTCTTAGCGAAAAAGGAAAAGAGGTTATAAAAAATTCTGCGATTGGTTTAACAAAAATACCAATTAGCTTCGATGTAATTATTTGTAGCCCAAAAAAAAGATCAAAACAAACAGCTCAAATTATAGCTGATGTTTTCAAGTTTCCAAAAGAAAAAATAATAGAGACAGAAAAAGTAAAGCCTTTAACTCCCGCAGAAGAGACTCTAGATTTTATATCTGATTATGAAAGAGTTTTTATAGCAGGTCATCTTCCATCAATTAAAGAGATAATTTCCTTTCTTTTATATCCTACATCTAATATTAATGTGGATATTCATAATGGGGGATGTACAAGAATAGATATCGAAAGAGATAAAAATATTTTAAAATGGCATTTAAATGCTAATATTTTAAAAAGAATGATCTAAAAATCTAATCTGTATCCAAAGTGGACTTCATTTGTTATTCTTTGATCTGTAGAAAAGCTAGCTATGTAAGATAGATTTAAAATAGAGCAGTTTTTGTATCTATAATCTAAGGCGCCTTTTAGTTTCACACAGTTTTTTGGGTTTGTTTTAATTGTATGATCTCTTTTTTCTGATACATGTGTTCTTGTAGATGTGAAAAATATTTTTTCTTTTAATAAATCAGCAATATAAGTTACTTCAAATTGTGGGATAAACTCAGCTGAATTTATCAAATATCTACAAGAGAAATTAGATGAGACTAAAGCTTCCAAGATGTTATTTGTCGAAGAACTTATTTGGAAACGAGATGGTATATCGAATTTTTCTGTATAAGAATCTATATAATTATAAAAATAACGAAGAGCAAAGCTCGGA
>JAAKFV010000046.1 GCA_011064875.1 Candidatus Anoxychlamydiales bacterium
GAGCTCTAACAATGTATATTGTGTCTTGAGCTAAGTTTTTAAAAATATCTACTCTAGAGGTTATTGATAGTTCAAAAACTTTGCTGATATTTTTATTAACTAAAGATTTTCCCGTAATAAAATCTATCAATCCATTACCTAAAGCTTTTGCCATTGTCCAATAGGTAAAAAAATATGATGAGCAATCAAATACCATTTGCAAAACATTAAATGTAACTTTTAAAGCTAATAGAGCTGGGGTAAATAAAAATATAAACATAGCTTTTCTAGCCATTTCATACATCGAGAGTTTTTTGTATCTATCGAGTGTATTTGTATCGATAATCTCGATTTTTTTAACAAACTTATAATTTTTAACTTTTACAACTTCTTTTTCTTCAAAAGATGAAAAAAATTTGGGTAAAATTTTCATTGGTCAAATTTTGTATTATTTAAAATTTCTGATAGGATGAAAATATCTTTTAAATCATTTTTTTCAAAAAGATTCAAAAAACTATTTTCATCATTTGTTATATCTTCTTTCTCAAAATTATCGTTTTGCATAAATCTTATTTTTTTACGGTTTTTTTAGCTATAAAATCTCTCATTGAAGTATCTGCTTGAATATTTTTTAATTTAAAATAATCTAAAACACCTAGATTTCCACTTTCAAAGGCTTTAGCCATGGCAATAGGAAGCTTGCTTTCTGCTTCTTTAATTTTTAAGCTATATTTTCTTGTTCTAGTGCTACTGCCATTGCTCTTCTCTCTTCTGCTCTTGCTCTTGCTACCTTTTCTTTAGCCTCCGCGCTTTTAACCTCTAATCTCGCTCCAATATTTTCTCCTATCGAGATATCTGCAATATCGATTGATAAAATTTCGTAAGCTGTTCCTGCATCTAACCCTTTATCTAAAACAAGTTTGGATATATTTTGAGGAGATTCCAAAACAATTTGATGATTTTTAGAAGAACCAATTGTAGATACTATCCCCTCACCTACTCTTGCTATTATCGTGTCTTCTGTAGCTCCTCCGACTAACTGTTCGATATTTGTTCTGACGGTTACTCTAGCTATACATCTCAGCTCAATACCATCTTTAGCAACTGCTGATATTTCACCATTTGAAGGACAATCAATAACTTTAGGATTAACAGAAGTTCTTACAGCTTCGAAAAGATCTCTTCCAGCTAAATCAATAGCAGTAGCTTGTTTCCAGCTAAGAGTAATGTTAGCTTTATCAGCAGCAATCATAGCTCTTACAACTTCGTTTACTTTTCCTCCTGCCAAGAAGTGCGTCTCTAAATCTGCTACCGAGATATCTTTAAGCCCTGCTTTAAAAGATGTGATTCTAGCATTAACAATAAACCTTGGAGAGATTTTTCTAAGGCTCATACCAATAATATTAAATAAAGATATAGGAGTTCCTGTTACAAAAGCTTGAAACCATAGTTTGACATACTTTGAGACTATCGATAAAAATATAAAAACAAAAAATCCTACAACTAAAAGCAAAAGCGTTGAAACAGATGAGAAATTAATACTAGCAAAAATAAACATGAATCTACCTTTTTTTTAATTCTTTAACTATTAAATTTGAGCCATGACCAGCTATAACCTTTATTTTTTTACCCTTTTCGATGTAGTTTTCTCTCGTTATTGCAAAATAGGATTTTTCATTTATAAAAATTTTTCCAGCAGGTCTAAGATCTGTTGAAGCAATACCATCTTTTCCAATTAAATCTTTTTTAAAATTTGAAGCTCTATAACCTTCTTGATCTGAGTTTAGAAAAATATCTTTATTAGCTTTCAATTTTTTTAAAGCTAGTTTTATAACCATCAACACTAATAAAACTAAGATTAGTGCATAAACAATAAAATGGAAAATTTTTACTTTTTCTACTACCAAAAAGAAAAGCGAAGTTAAAAGTAAAACCGAGCCTCCTATAGCGAAAATACTACCAGGAAGAAAAAATTCTAGGTAGATCAAAAAAAGTCCCATAAGAGATAATATTATTGCTACAAACATAGTACCTTTAAAGTTTTTATCTAAAATAATATAATTTATAGAAGATAAAATACAATTTTTTTAGAAAAATAATTATTGACCTTCTTTAGAAGATCAAGCAAAATTTTTAAAAAAGGGCTAACCCAGAAATAGATGCAATTTTTAAGAAAAATAATTTTTTTAGCTTTTATTTTACCAATAGGTATTTTTGCCCTAAACTATGATGTTAAATTCACAGGGCTTAAAGAGAGAAATACACTTGCGTCAATAAAAAGAGTCTCTAATCTAGTCATATTGCAAGAACGCCCTCCTAAAACCATAAATGCTTTGAGATTTAGAGCAAACTCTGATACTGATGAAATACTAAAAGTTTTACATTTTTATGGGTTTTATGATGCGAAAATAGATATAGATTTAGAAGAAAATAAAAATATAGTCCTTGTTAATGTTTTGATTATGCCAGGAGTTAGATATACGATAAAAGACGTAAAAATTTATACAGATTGCACAGATAAAAAAGAGATGGATATCGCTGGCATTTCAATTAAAGATTTAGATCTCAAAATAAATTCTGCTTTAATTACTCAAAATATTTTAAATGCTGAAAAAAAGCTTATATTTTTATTATCAAACAAGGGCTATCCTTTAGCAAAAGTTGAAAAAAGAGAAGTTATAATTGATCAAACTCATAAAAATGCTTTCATTGAATGGTGTGTAGATATTGGATCTTTCTCACTTTTTGGCGATACTAAAATTAATGGTTTAAAAAGTATCGATAAGAGTTTTATAGATAAAAAAATAAAATGGCAACAAGGCCAAAAATATGACTCTAGAAAGGTTATTGAGACTCAACAAAATCTTTTAAAAACAAATTTATTTAGCTCTGTTGCAATACTTCATGAAGATAAGATAGATGAAAAAGATGAGCTTGAAATGAATCTCAAGCTTGTTGAATCTTTGCATAAATATATCTCTACAGGTGTTAGCTATGCAACGATAGACGGCTTTGGAGTATCTCTTAGTTGGGCAAATAGAAATTTTAGATCTCAAGGAGAACTGCTCGCTATAGATGCAAATGTTGCTCAAAGATTAATTTTGGGTGTTGCAACGTATAAAAAGCCTGATTTTATGAGAATTGATCAAAACTATATTATACGATCTGAAGCTTCTAGAGAAAAGATTCCTGCATCTTATTTAGCATTTATCTATTCTATGGAAAATAGAATCGATAGAAAATTTTCAAAAAGAATAAATGGATCTTTCGGTTTTAGAGCGGAGTATAATGAGATCACTCATAGCGCTAATAATGGAAACTTTTTTTTACTATCTCTTCCAGCTTTTTTGAAATTTTCATCTGCAAACAATCTATTAAACCCAACACATGGTCAAACAATAATTTATAGAGCTCAGCCCTTTAAAAATACGATAAACTCTTCTAAATACTTTTTTAAACAAACCCTTATTTATAATTTATATATTCCCTTGGAAAAAAATAGAAATTTTATATTAGCGATTAGAATGACTCTAGGCTCAATTTTTGGCGCTAATGTTTTTGATCTTCCATTAACAAAACTATTTTTAGGGGGCTCGGATGATGATCTAAGAGGATATAAGTATAGAACAGTTAGTCCTCTGGATGGCAATAACGATCCAATTGGCGGAAGATCTGCTATCTATTTTTCTTTTGAACCTAGAATTAGACTTACTGAAAAAATTGGTTTAGTTCCTTTCACAGATCTTGGAGTTGTATCTTTTAAAGAGGTCCCATCTGTTAATGAAAAGTGGTTTAAGTCTGTAGGAATAGGTTTTCGGTATTTTTCATTTTTTGGCCCGATAAGATTAGATGTAGCCTTTCCATTAGATAGAAGAAGGGCTATAGACCCTAGTTTTAAAATTTATGTAAGTGTAGGACAAACATTTTAATATGAAAAAGAAAAAAAAGCATCACAAAATAATTTATTATCTAACTATTTGGATAGTTATATTTATTTTTATAGCTATATCAGCCTCTATAATTACGCTTCAAACGAGCTTTGGAAAAGAAAAAATAAAAAAAGCAATGATAAATTTTGCTACGAAAAATGGCATAGATCTAAAGTTTGATAAAATAGATGGTATTTTACCTTTTCAGTATCTACTAAATAATGTGAGTATTGAAACTCAAAACACTAAATTTGATATTGAAGAGCTAAGTTTTAGAATTAAATTTTTACCTCTTTTGAAAAAGAATTTAAGTTTCAAAAACTTTCAAGCAAGAAACATTAGAGTTGAGAAACAAACATCTATAAATAACCAAGATATTAGTAATATAAAAAATGAAAAAACTAATGTTGATAGTCAAATAGATAACATTTTCTTGGTATCGCTTCCAATAAAAATTAATTTCGATAGTATCAAATTAAAAGATTTACATTTAAAGATAGATGGAACTTTTGTGAGTTTAGATATCTCTGGAAGGGCAAAACTTTTAAAATTTGCAAAAGCTTTAACTCTTCAATTAAATATTCAAAGAAAAGATTTTAAAAAATCATATTTAGACATTTCTTTTAAAGCTTATAAAAAAGATAAATTTTTTAAAACAAAAGCAAATTTATATGTTGCAACCTCTAAAGTTTTAAGTCCTTTTTATCAAAATGATCGAGATTTTTCTTTTAATCTTAATGTAGATAGCACTGGTAATTTCAAATCTTTTAAAAATATAAAAAATCAAATTTTTTCAAAAATAGATGGAAAAACAAACGGCCATATTTTCAAAGTTGATAATATCCCATCTTTTTTAGATCTCGAATCTAATTTTTCATTTGATTTTTCTATGTTAAGTGATTCGAGTATAAATATTTCAAAAGGATTTTTAAAAAATGATTTTTTTGAAATATATCTAGATGCACTAATCGATAATAATTTTAACATACAAAAAACAAATTTAACTCTTAGAGTTGATGAGCTAAAAAAAATAAATGAAGATCTTTTTGGCTCTTTTCTATCCAAGACATCCTATGAAAATAAAAAGCTAGAAACCTATTTTGATTTCAAAGATTTTTCAATATCCGATGTCTCATTTGTAGATTTTAAAGGAAGTTTAATAGGAGCTTATTTAAACGAAACTTTGCAAGCAAAACTCATATCTAACGCCTTTACTTTAAATGAAACTTTTAATATCTCAAGTGATTTAAAATTTGAAAAATTTGATTTAAACATCTCAAATTTAAATATTGCCTCCCCTTCTATAAAACTTTTAGCAAATTTTGATCTGAATTCTTCTTTTAATTTAGTTGGCCAAGGAAATATTAATTTTAATGATTTAGCGCCAATAGAGATTTTATATCCAAAAAAACTATTCAATGCGACAATAGACGCAAATTTCAAGTTTAATGAAAAAACTGAAAACGATCAAAAATTTCAAAATATCGATTTAAATATCACAGCTCAAAACTATTTTTTTGAAACACTTTATGGAAATAGTGCTAAAATTTACTTAAGTATAGACAAACCCTTTTCAAAACCTGAGATGGACATTAGATCAACTTTTAAAGATCTAAAATATCATGATTTAAAAATAAGTGAGATAAATTTTTCAACCTCCACTAAGCAAGAGAATTGGCCATATGAATTAAAACTTATAGCTAATTTAAAAAAACCAATTGAGTTAGAGTCTCAAGGTTTTTTTAGAATTTATGAAAATGATTTTACTTTAAATATCCAAGATCTTAAAGGAACTCTTTTTTCAGATAGTTTTATTTCACCAAAACCAATTTTAATAACTGCTAAAAAAGATACATTTCAAATTAGCGATCTCGATATTGAATTTGCTAATTCCTCTATTTTAGCAGATATAGATTTTACAAGTAGTTCATCTAAAGCAAAAGTTACTTTAAAAAACTTTCCTTTAGATTTTTTATCTATTAATCCTTTAGATCTAGATGTTACAGGATCTGTAGATCTTAATTTTGAGATAGAAAAAAAACTTGCAGCTAATGGTCTTTTGGATATAGATGTAAAAAAATTAGAGATTTTAGCTCTAGGAGATGAAAAGCCTCTAACAGCAACAGGTTCTTTAAAATCTAAAATCCAAAATGATTATTTTAATTTAGATAGTTCTTTAAAACTAAAAAACACTCAACTTATCTCTTTAAATGGAAAAATCCCAATAAATCTAGATTTAGCTGCTCTAAAAGTAAATATCAACGATCAAAAAAAACTATCTCTTGATGTATCATATAACGGAAAGATTGAAGAGCTTTTAGATTTTATAAATGTTGGTCCACAAAGATTAGAAGGAGATTTAAAAACTGATCTACATCTTACAAACACTCTAAAAGATCTTAAAATGTCAGGTTTGTGTACTTTTGAAAATGGATATTTTGAAAATTACTATACAGGTACTATTTTAAAAGATATTTCAGCTCAAATGAAAGCTGTAGATGAAAAAGTTACTTTAGAGTACCTAAAAGGCAAAGATCCTGAAAATGGAAGAATTGAAGCAGAGGGCGTATTTTCTTTATCTCAAAAAAAAGATTTTCCATTCTTTTTTAAAGCTCAATTAGACAATTTACTTTGTGTTGATTCAAATATGATAAGATCAAAAGCTACAGCTTCAATCGAGATTTCTGGAGATAGAACATCATCTACAGCAAAAGGAAATGTTAAAGCAAATTATTTAGATATGACAATCCCCGATAAATTACCAATTGTTATTCCAGATCTAAAAGCTACCTTTATTTCTCATCCTTCTAAAAACCATGATAAATATATTGTAAAACCTAAAATGTATCCTATACATTTAAACTTTGATTTAGATGCTACTAATCCAATTAGAATTCATGGCCAAGGCCTCGATTCCACCTGGATAGGCAATTTTAAAATAGGCGGCACTTACATGAGCTTTGAAACAATTGGTGATCTAAAACTCCTCAAAGGAAGCTATGTCTTTTCAGGTAGACATTTTGATTTAACAAAAGGAAAAGTCTCTTTTACAGGAAAACCAAACGAGATGCCAATTTTAGATATCCAAGCGACAATAAATCAAAGAGGCGTAAAAATTATTGCAGATGTTGAAGGACCTTTAGATAGTCCAAAAATAACCTTTAGCTCATCACCTCCTCTTCCTTCTAGCTCAATTATGGCCCTTTTAATTTTCGGTCAGCAACTAAGTGAACTTACTGAGTCTCAAACAATAGAGCTAGCATCTACTATGAGCCAAGAGTTAGATGATTCATCACTCTCCAGTTCTAATGCACTTGCAAACCTTGGAATTGATAGGTTTAATATCATTAAACCCTCAGCAACAGATCCAACAACCTCTGATCAAATGGCAGTGCAGTTTGGAAAATACCTTACAAAAGGTATTGTAGTCTCTCTCTCTCAAGGAACAGAGCAAGGAAGCTCCAATATAATTGTAGAAATAGATTTAAAGAAGGGATTTATCTTTCAAGCTGAAACCCAGCAACAAGAAGAACAAGGTAAATTTTCTTTAAAATGGCGTCGTAATTATTAGAAGAATTTTTATTTTTTCAAAATTTTTATTGAAAATAAATGAGTGTTAACAAATAATTTCAATCAAAATTTTTAGGAGGTATAATATGGGCGCACCAAAAATTGAAGGATCTAATCAAGGTTATTTTAGATTTAATAATCTTGAAGATGATGATAAGAAAAAAGAAGAAACAAAAGCTAAAATAAAACAAGGTTTAGATAACTTAAAACCAATTGTATCAACTCAATTAAAGATAGGAAGCCTTATATTAATTTCAAAAATTGTTGCAGTTGTAAAAACAGCTCTAAAGATAGCTTTAGCTTCTAGATATCCAGAGAAAACAGCTGAAATAGATTCATCACTAGATGCTGGATCGATAGTAGTTAAGCATGCAGCTCAGCTCGCTTCTGGACCATGTATAGACGCTAGCGTTGAAGAAAGCTCTGAGCAATCTAAAAAGCTTGTTGATCCTGCAACAGAGTGTTCGTTTACTGTATTGAAATATTTCAAATGGCTTAACTTAAAGTTATAGAAAGCTAAATTCAGAAAATAATTAGAAACTATTTTTGATTTATCTATATTTTCTACAGCAAAAAAACAATAATTTTATTAGATTCTAGGAAAATCTATATAATTGGTCTCATAAAAAAATTATATTTCGCTATACAAATCTTCTCTTTCTTTTTCTTCCAATATTACGATATCTTTTTTTGCAACATAATCCATTGGATCATGGTAAGGTTTTAAAACTCTTCTTGCTTTAGTCCAGAAAGAATCATTTAATTCATCGTAATTACATATTTCTTGATAAAGAAATTCTTTATATTTATTCAAAATCCATGAAATACAATTATGCGCTTCCTTTCCAGCCAAAAACCATCCACTACCATTACCTAGACTATTAAAAGGTTTAGAAAATTCAAGGCTCTCTTCTCTAATTTTATCAATCATTTTTTGCATTCGATCTTTAGCAACTGTAATTACTTCTCTTCTATATTTTATTCTAGAAATAAGTTTGAATATATCCTCTTTATGAATTATTATTTCAGTATTTTGTGGAGTCATAAATACTTTATAACCCTTAGTTTTTTCATCTGTGCCAAAATGTGCTTTTATAAAAAAATGATTTCCAAAATCATTTATGCCTTCGATAATCATCTGAGCATGTTTTTCCTTATTTATTCCCTCCGTTGAAGGCCCTAGAATAATTATTGTTGCTATCCATTTAAGACTACTAATTTTTACATGAGGAGCAATGTAAGCATTATCAATATAAGAAGGCTTCAATATAAGTTTATCAATCTTAAAGAATCTACTGCCTGCTAAGATAATTCTTTCTATATCAAAATTATGTTTAAAAAGAAAAATGAGGTCCTTTTTTTTAAAATATGTGCAATAAGCTAAATAACTATAACTTTTCATTTTTTCAATTTCAAACCGGCTGTCCTCTGAACACTCATTTGAAGCAACAACATTTTTGCGATCAAAAGATGTAATATATTTTTTTTTATCATCATTTAATGATAACTCCCAAAATAACTCTTCTCTATCAACTAAAGAAAGAAGAGATAGTGTTATTCCATTTGAAATAATCGAACATTCTTTTTTCGCTCTCACATATCCTTTAGATCTCATTGGAATACAATTTATGTGATTATTTATCCATTTTTGTTTTTCTTTAGTAACAACTTTATCTGTCATCTTGTCTTTTGTTTTTTTATTAAAATAAACAATTTCAATTCCATCTTTTCTATCAAAAAAAGTAATTTGATCATCACCTAAGTCCCATTGTAATTGATCATTTTCGCTCCATTTATAATATTCAGAAGGAATATTGTTTTTATGGACTTTTTCTCCTTCATTCCATCTTTTTATAGTGTTTCTAAACTCCTCTTTTTCTTTTTCTTTTTCTCTTTTAACAATTTCATTAAAAGCGAAATTTACCAACTTTCTAGATAGAAGAAAACCTACGTCAATTAATACTATTGTTTTCAAAGAAATGTTAGGAATTATATTCGGAATTATATACTGACCTACATCTCTTAAAAGCAATGCACAAGCAATTTTTTTAGCCCAAAAAGGAGTTTCATTATCCGATAAAGCAATTATAGTATAAGAAAGAGAAGAGATAATAGGTTTAGTTAAAGCTCCTAGAGCGCCTCCAGCAAAATAAGGAATTACTTTTTGTACATATGTTTGTACATGTGGAGGTAAGTTTGAATAAGCCGCTATGGCATTTTTTTTAAATTCTGACAATGTTGATATAGCCAAGTCTATTCCAGATATTTGACTACTAGTTGATATTGAATTTGATGTTGTCATAAATATCCTGAAATTATTGCAGATGGAGTATATATTATTTTTTAATTTTGTAAAGGCTCTAACAATGAACAATTGTAAAACTTCAATGAAAGGCAAAAAAATAAGAAGAAAAAAGCAATTACACCCAAAAATTAGCTTTAAAAAGCCTTGTAATTATTAATAAATTGTAAATTAATAATTTTAATTTCATAAAAATATGTTATTCTAAACTACTGTTTCTTTATGTTTTATAAATAAACTTGGAAATAAAAAATAAAGTCCATAGCCAAAAATAGATATAAAGGTTATATTAAAACCAGCAAAGCGAGAAAATATATTAAGGAGGTAAAAGATGGCAGATGGTTCAATTCAAGTTGATTCAACGCCAGTTGATCCAAATCCGGCATTAGCAATTCTTCAATTCAATGCAAAGGTTGATCAACATTTAGATAATAAAGTAAGAAATCTCTTAGATAGAATGCATGTTATTTCTGAGCAATATAATGACGCTCTAGCTTTAGCTAATGAATTCAATATAAGATCAAATTTTGATAAAGAAGGCGTAAACTTTCTTGACTTTGAAAATTCAGAGTTTCAAGAGCTCATCGATCGTTTATTTGATGCGGGTATATTAGATGAAAAAAAATACAAATTTGAGACAAAAAATGATATTGAAATGTTCAAAGCGAGACTAGATGGTATTCAAAATCAATTAAAAAACAAAAACCAAGAACCTTTAATTTTAATTCAGCCTCTACTTAATTTAATTGAGCAAATGAATAAAATTGCAAAAACATGCACCGATGATGATAAGAATCTAAAAGCCCATACTTTAACTCCACGTTAAGGAATTTTATGTTATTAGATAGAAAAAATATTATTGATGAGATGGAAGAAAAATACGAGATAGCAAAAAATCTATTTGAAAATGGTGTTTTCATACCATCTAAAGAGATGTTTATTGAATTAGTGCTTAAGGATCCATTTAGATGGGAGTTTTGGTTTGCGATTGGCTCAATTTATGAAAAAGAAAAAAACTATACTCAAGCGATTATATCTTTAAATATGGCTAAGATATTAGACTCTAAAAATGCTGAAATATATTTTCAGTTAGCTGAAAATTATCTTTCAGCAAATGACAAAAAAAAGGCTTTTAATATGTTAGATATAGCTAAAAGTCTTAGTGAAGATAAAAATTTATTAGATAAAATACAAATTTTAAAAAACCAAAACAATTTGTAAAATTATGGGAAATTATTCAAAAGATCAAGCTATTGAAAGAGTAGGAGAAACACCTGCATCTGATGAGAAAAGAAGAATAGAAAGATGGCAAGCTTTTTATTATCCCCCTATTGAAAAATCAGCAGATGTAACATATTCATTAAATCCCTCATTTCAAGTAAAAAAAGCAACTCTTACAAGTATAGAAAAAACACCTTCAAATGATACCAATCTTTTTCCCACTAAATCAGCTGAAAAATCTATCCTACCGAAATTAGAACCTAAATCCAAAGAGCCATATAAAACTCAAAAAAACAGAGCTCTTGGATATGAAATAGCTCAGGCAATAGGCAGAAATGAAACAATACTTCAAGATATAAGCGAAACTTTAATTAACAATATTTCTCTTCAAAACCAAGCTATTTTAAAATTATCGAAAGAAGATGAAGAGCATTTAAATGAGCTTTTAAAAGAGCTCTCTAAAAAAGAGAATGTAGATATTGTAAAAAGTCTTTTAAATATTACTGTAGCATCAACAGCTATTGTTGTTGGAGCGTTGATTATACCAGAAGCTTTAGCTACTACAGGAGTTGTTGCCGCTGGATATGGTGTCATTTTAATAGGATCTGGAATAACTAATTTAATTGCTAATGAGCTTCTACCAAGAATTGGAGGCTATGAAAAAATAGCAAGCTTTTTCACAAAAGATGAGACTAAAAAACAAAATTTAGCAGATAACATTCAAACAGCTACGTCTATCACAAGCACAATACTATCTGTTGCATCTGCGATTGCAAGCGGCCCTATTATTGGCTCTGTACTTGGATGGGCTGAGGGGCTAAAAATTGTAAATACAGCAACTAACTTAGCAACAGCTACGACTTCTTTTGTGAAACATAAAAATGACTATACTTATAAAAATTTACAATCTGAACAAACGAATATTGATGGAAAATTAAATTTAGAAAGGTTTAAATTGGATAAAGACTATGCATCACTTCAATCAGCTGCAGATGTAGAAGTTGCATTTAACAAGATAAGTTTTAATATTTTTCAGACTCTTCAAAAAATGGCTGAAAATAATTTAAATTAAAGGAGGTAAAAATGGCTCAA
>JAAKFV010000047.1 GCA_011064875.1 Candidatus Anoxychlamydiales bacterium
GCTGAGATTTTTTAGAAAGTATCAAAAAATATTTTTTATCTTTATTGCTTTTGTAATTATTGTCACCTTTTCATTTTTTGGAACTCAAGGAGTTTTAGAGAGAGTCAATAAAGTAAAAGATAAAGATGTAGCTGTAGCTATAGATGGCTCTAAAATTAAATTATCTGAAATTCAAAAAATGAGCATTTTTTTAGCAACTGATTCTCAAGATATCAGCTATAGCTCAAAAAATCACTTAAGACCCAATCTATTTAATAATGGTTTTATGAAAGACTTTTTTAGATCAGATTTGTCCAAAGTATTTTTTGAAAAATATTTTAATGAGCTAAAACCATCTTTTGAAAACAAGTTTGATAAAGTTAAAAGATATTCTCCTTTTGTGCATCTATATGATCCATCTATTTCAGCTAGATCAATCTATGAGAGATATGCTCCAAATGTTCTAGAGATTTTAAATGAGCTTAAATCTCAAAAAGAGCTAAATCTAAAATTTTTAAATCTTCTCTCTGATTTATACGTTGAGCAAATGAGATTTCCTTCTGAGACAATGAGAAGATTATTGATTTTTCAAGAGCAGCAAAAAAAGGTTCAGCAAGATCCAAGATTATATCAAGACTCAATTGCATTTTTTGGTTTTGAAAATGCTTTAGATTGGTTTGGGATAGATTTTATAGATTTAGTATCTGAGTTCATTATAAATACTTCTATTGTCGCTGAGAAAAAGGGATACGTAGTAACTCTTGAAGAAGCAAAAAGCGATTTAATGACTAACTTAAATAGCTCCTTAGATGATAAAGCTAAAACTCAAATTGATACCTATTATAAAAATGTACTTCACAATCTTTCAATGGATGAGAAAGTGGCTGCAAAAACTTGGCAAAAAGTTATGCTTTATAAAAAGTATTTTATTGATGTTTCTAACAATACTTTAATAGATAGCTTGGCTTATCAAGAGTTTGATAAATATACAAGATCAAAAGCAGATATTAAACTCTATTCTCTTCCTACATCTTTACATTTAAAAGATTTTGAGGATTTAATAAAATTTGAGATGTATCTTTTAGCTACATCTAATAAAACAAATCCATTAGATGTTCCAAATAAAAATAAAGATCTTTTAGAGATAGAAAAAAATTACCCTGAGCTTATTGAAAAAAAATATGAAGTGAGAGTTAAACAAACTTCTTTAGAAAAGGTTGCAATTAAAATTAAAGTAAAAGATATGTATTTTTGGCAGCTAGAAGATAAAAATTGGAATAAACTTAGATCTGAGTTTAAATTTATTCCAATAGCTAAAGATAAACAAGAAAAACTAAAGTCATTAGATACTCTAGAGTTCTCTCAAAAATATGAAATAGATGCTTTTTCAAGAAATGAGATGGTAAAAGAGAGTCCAAATCTAATTGAAGAGGCTATCAAAGAATTAGATGCTAAAAATTATAAGTTTTATATTAGCTTAAAAAATCCAAAACTACCTATTGCTATCAAAAATCCTGATGAGCTTCTAGCGCTCATTGACGCTCAAGATAAAATTGAAAATTATACACAAGATAATAAAAATTACTATAGCTTTGAAGTTGTTAAAAGATCTGAAACAAAAGAGCTTCAATCTTTTGAAAAAGCTAAAAACTCAAAAGTTATCGATAAAATTTTAAATGATTTTCTCAAAGAGAAATATTTTACTCTAAGAGAAGAGCTTTTTGAAGAGTTTACTACAGACGATGGTAGTTTTAAAGAGTTCAATAATGTTAGATCAAAAGTAGCTCAAATAGTTTTTGATGATGTTGTAAATAAGTTAAAAGTAGCAGAATTAACAAAAAATAATTCTTTAGATAATTTAGCAAAATATCGACTATATTCATATGTTGAAAATTTCAAAAAAAATATTTTTGAGGATGAGAAATATTTAGATAATAACAAAAATTCTCAGTTTAACTTAATTTTAGTAAATGAAAAAATTTCAAGATCTAAAAATCCTAATTGGATTGAAAAAAGTGTTTTTTCAATGGATGAAAAAAAATATTCACCTATGAATCTTTTAGATACAGGAAACATTGAGTTTTTCTATTTAGATAATATAAAACAGCAAGAGGGCTCTATTGATAAGATCGATATCGCAAAAAATGCAATGTCTTCTGAAACCGCTATTTTACTAACTAAAAAATTATTAAAAATATTTGAAGAAAAAAAGTGTATAGTTTTTCCTATCAGAGAAAAAGATGAAAGAGCTTGAAAATTTTCCAAGTATAAAAATTTTAAACTTTTTCGATATTTTTGTTGATTTAGAAAAATATAAATCTAAAGCAAAGCTTTTATCTAAAAAATATCTATTAAAATCTTTTTCTTCTCTTTTAAATGAAGAAGAATTTTCTAAAGTATACATGTCTTATGATGAGAAAGGTCTTTATTTTATTTTTGATGTCAAAGTCTCTTTTACAAAAGCTTTTTTTCCAGAATATCAAAGAGCAGATTCAATAGAGGTTTTTATAGATACTAGATCTTTAAAAACAAAAGGCTATATCACTAAATTTTGTCACCATTTTGTCTTTTTTGCAGAAGATATAAAAGGTTATAAAGCTAGAGAGATAACTCGTTTTAGACAAGATGATATGCACACTTTAGCAGATCCAAAGGATTTAAAAGTAGACTCTATTATAAAGCCAAAATCATATATGGTAGATATCCATATTCCAAACTTTTGTTTAACAGGATATAACATAGCAGATATCAACTATTTATCTTTCACATACAAAATAAATAGATATCAAATGCCAGCTCAAAACTTTTGTGTAAGCTCCAATGAACATCGAATAGAAAAAAGCCCTCATCTTTGGGCTAAAATGAATTTAAAAGAATAACGATTGTTTTATAACTAGAAAAATTTAATTAAAAATTTGTATTATTAAAAAATATTGAAATAGGAGTTTTTATGAAATTTTCAAATACTCACGAATGGGTAGAAATTAATGATGATATAGCAACAATTGGTGTTACTAACTTTGGCAGGATGCATCTTGGAGATATAGTAAATATAAAACTACCTGAAATAAATAAAGATGTTAAAGCAAATGAGGCTATTTGTGTTTTAGAATCAAATAAAGCAGCTGTAGATATTCATAGTCCAATGAGCGGCAAAGTTATAGAAATTAATGATAAGCTAGAAAAAGATTTGAAAGATTTAAATACATCAGCAGAGGAAAAGGGCTGGCTTTTCAAAGTAAAAATTAGTGATCCAAAAGAAGACAATAATCTGATGACATTAGATGAATATGAAAAAAAAGTCTCAAGTGATTAATAAGATATTTCTTTTTTTAGCTAAAATTATGTTATAATCAAAGATAGATAATCAAAAAGATATTTGGACTGTGAAAAGAGTTAAGAAAGTAATATTTACCTCCATACTTATAGGGTTATCTTGTTTATTTGTTTTATTTTTTAAGCCAATAGTATCATATGGAGTATCTACTTTTTTAAATAGTTTTTCAAAAAGTATAGTAAAAGGCTCTAATCTCACTTATAAAGATATTGAGATAAGAAGTAAGAAAATCATTCTAAATGAAGTAAATATAAAAGCTGATAAAAAATATGAAATTAAAATCGATAAGATTGATATAGATTTTAAATTTAAACTATTTAGACCAAGTATTATAGCCGATATTTCTATAAAAGAGCCAGATATAACTCTATTTAAAAATGAAAAATGGAACATTAATTTATCGAAAAAAAAATCTAGATTTTTATCTTATTTTATAAAAATTGATAAAGGAAATATTAATTTTGCAGATGATGAAATAGTAAAAAAAATATGTTTTGATTTTTCAAATCGGAAATCAGCTACTTCAAAATTAAATCTATTTTTAGAAGAAAATTGCAGTAAAAAAATTAGTGTCGATATCAATAGAGTCGATAATAAAAATATGTTTTCTACTCACTTAGATGAAGTGAACATTTCAAATATTGGAGATATTTTAAATTTTTTCAATATAGAAGCTTTTCAAGATCTAAAAGGTTTAGTGAATGGAATCTTGGTTGTAGGAGTTGAAAACTCTAAAATTTCAAGCTTTTTTACAAATTTAGATTTTATAAATTTAAGCTTTTTATCGCCTGAAACTAATTTGAACTTTGATTGTAAAAGTTTTAAATTTGAAGGAAGTTATCCAGATTCATTTAGCTCAAATAAAATAACTTTGCTGGATAGTTTGAAATATGATTTTTTGAAAGAGACTAAGATAAGATTAAATTTTGAAGATCTAAAAATTTTAACATCTAGAAAATCTATTTTTTCTAAAATAGATGGATTTTTCTCTTATAATCCAAATTTAGGCTCAAAATTAAATGTTTCAGGCAAAATCGAAAATGAAAAAACATTTGATTTTCAGATAAAATCCAAAGCATATACAGCAAGTTCTTTTTCTAACTGGCTAGATTTAGAGTGTTTAATTGATGATAATAAAACTAAAATATCTCTAACCGCCAAAGAGGTAGAAGATTATTATAATTTACATCTATCTTTTAATAATATTAAATCTCATGTTTTTGAAGCTTTTCAGGATTTATTATATAAATCAATTAATCAAATTAGTGATTTTAAATATTTAGATGGTGATCTCTCTTTTTGTGTCGATAGTAGATTTAATGAAAAGGGTTTTAATAAGGTTTTTGTAACCGATTTATCTATGAAAGATTTGGATTTTCAAAAGAGTAATATAAAAGGTTTTGTATCCAATATAGAGGGAAAAAGCTCTTTTGATTTAAGCGATAATAATTTTTTGGATAATTTTTTTGCAGATATTAAAATTTCAAATTCCAACTTTGATATTAATCAAAAAAAGATAAAAAATTTTAATGCTAAAATATTTGCTCTAGATGGAGCTTTTGAATCTAGCAATGCTTCTTGTTTAATTGAAAAAATTAAAGCAAAAGTAGATATAAAAGGCCCTATTAAAGAGTTTTCTGCAAAAATTTTATCAAAAGGAAAATTCAATGATTTTGACGAGACTTTTTTTTCTGAAATTGCATGTAAAAGAAAAGATAAAGAATTTCATTTTAGCGGAAACTTACAAGTATCTGATGGCGAGGGAGCTGTTTTTGGATTTGATCTGGAAAAACTACTAGTTTTTAGCTTTTTAGATTTAAAAAATAATCTAAAAAAAGGATGGCTTAGAGCTGAAAAAATTAATCTAAATAAATGGCCAAAAATTCTAGGCTCAGATCTTTTAATCGATGGCATAGCTAATATTGCAGCTTTTTATGCAAATGAAAAACTAAGTTTTCAGCTAAAAGGCGAAAATTTAAGATACGTTAGTCCTTATATAAATCTAAACGTGGATAAAATAGGAGATTTAAACGATTTTGTTTTTGAAAATGATAATTTTATAAGCGGAACCCTAAATAACAAAATTTTAAATTGCTATGTTCCATCTTTTCAAGGAAGCTTTTCACTACCAAAATTTGATGCTCTTTTTGATCTAAAAGATGCAATAATTCAAGTTAGTAATAATGTTTTAAAAGCTGATCTAAAAGCTGAGTCTCAAAATGTTGATCTAGATGGCTTAGTTACTTTTGATTTTTCAAAAAAGTATCCGCTTTTAAATATTGAGACGAGTTTTTTATCTAATATCAAATCTTTTCAAAATTTATTAAAACATTTTGATTATTCAAATCATCTAAATTTACTAGGAAATATTTTAGGTAAAAGTAAAATAACAGCCATTTTTGAAGAAGAGACTAAAACTTATTACTCTTTTGATTTCAATTTCAATGATGCCTCTTACAAAATCAATGAAAAAGCTATTTTAAAAAATATCAAAGCTAAAGCAACATATAACTCAGATGATAATTTAACATTCTCAAAACTCCTAGGGGATTTATATTTAGGAGACAAAAATTATCATGTATCATTTCCAAATTTTAAAAAGATTAAAGATGAAATTGATTTTGATCTTAGATTAGAAAAAGATATTTTTGATTTTTTAAGATTGAAAGGAAAATTTGTTAAAAACGATAATTGTTATAATTTATCTCTTGATAAGGAGCTCTCTCAATTAGTTGGAGAGAAATTCAAAGTTTTAGATTTTTCCCTAGATGAAAATTTCAATATCGATAAATTTAAACTCATCTCAAATCTAAACTCTTTTGCTTTTATATCAAGCTTTCAGTTTTTATTGGATTTTGGGTTTTTTGGAAGTGATAACATAAATATTTTATCTCTTATTCAATCAAAACACTCTGGTGATATTCTTGCATCTTTAAATTTAAATGATAATAAGGAGTTACTCTTTGATATTGAATCTAAAAATTTTCAATTGCTTAATAAAAAATTTGAAAAATTCTCCTTAAAAGGTAAAAAATCAAAATCTAATTTAGAGATTCAAAAACTTATTTTTGATGATATTGAATCTTCAATTTTTGTAGATACAGCATCAGAAAAGATAAATATCAAAGATTGGTCTTTAAAGAAAAAAGATGAGATTCTTCTGAAAATGAATGGATATTATGATCAAAATTTGGCTTCTTTATCTTTTGATATTTCAGATATGAAATTAGATCTAAAAAAAATAAGGCCTTTAATTTCTAACTTTTTTGATCTCCCTAAAGCTTTGATCGAAGGGCATCTTAAAGGAACAGGTCTTCTTTCTGTAAAACTTCCTAAAAAGGATGAAAAATTTAATTATTCCATGAATTTAGATTTCCAGCCAAGTAACTTAACTGTTGAGAAGGTTAGACTCTACAACAACGGCTCTTTAAACGTTCATTTTGCCTCTAACACAGGATTTATGATTCAAGGCCTGGATTTTAGTTTTTATTCAAAGGATGTAGATCTATCATATCTTACATGTAAAATAGGAAAAGCAAGTTTTGATTTAAAAAATAAAAACTATCTTCTTAAAGATACCAATATCTATATTCCTCAATCCTTGAAAAGCTCATTTGAAAAATTAAAAAATTATAAAAACGCCTTAGAAATTTTTAAATTGACAGATGACATTGATTTAACTTGCGATATTAAATTTTCATCAGATTTATCAAATGTTGAAATATATGCTAAAAAAGCTAACTTTGCTTTAAATAGCTCTAAACATGAGCTAAAAGATATCTTTTTAAATATTAGAGAAAAAAAATGTGTTTTAAACTTCAATTACTTTTATAAAAACTGCTACTACACTATTAAAAATGATTTTATCATTAGTGATAAAATTTATGCTAAAACCACATTTTTAGAAAAAACTAATAGATCTTCAAACCCTTTAAATATAAGTTGGCTAATCGATGAAAATAAGAATTTTTTAGTTAAAGAAATCACAGGATATTTTTGTGGAGCAGATTTCTTATTTCAAGAGGATTTAGAGAAGATTAATTCCAATAACCTTTTTGGGAGCTTAAAATTTAATGGATCAAAACTCAAGAAAATCCTCCCCAAAAATATTGAAAGTTCCTTTGATCACTATCAAATAGGCTCTGGTTATGAAATAAGTGGTAAGCTAGGGTTTAATTTCTCGAAACCTAATTTCATACATTTTGATGGACTTTTTTCAGGTAAAGATTTTGAGCTTTCCTCTTTTCAATTTAAAACTATGTTTTCAAAGTTGCATATCGATGAAAGATCTGTAAAATTTACAGATTTTAAAATTTCAGATGGGGCTGGAATTGTTACGATAAACGATATGAGCTTTGAGAAAAATAAAAATAAATGGCAACTTAATATGCCCATTTTAAAAATTAAAGATTTAAGACCATCTTTAATGAAAGAAATAAACAAACCCTTAGATGATATAACTCCTTTCTTAATTAGAGATCTCGTTTTAAATGATTTCAAAGGAGATTTAGGCAATATTAATTCATTTACCGGAAATGGTTCTATGCATTTTATAAATTCTTTTAAAAGAGGGCAGAGTGTTTTTGATTTTCCCGCTGATGTTTTAAGTAGAATAGTCGGTATTGATCAAGAGCTTCTAACTCCAGTTAAAGGCAAAGTAGATTTTTTTGTGAAAAATGGAAAATTTAACTTATCAAAACTTATAGACTCTTTTTCAGAAGCAGAAAGATCTAAATTTTTCTTACTAGATAAAGGTCAAAAACCATATGTTGATTTCGATGGTAATATCTATATAAATATTGCTATGAAACAATATGTCTTATTTAAATTTACTGAATCTTTTGTGATCTCAATTAGAGGCAACCTAGATGATCCGAAATGTAATTTAAAGAAGAAAAGAGGTTTTCTAAATTAATAATTAATTTCTTTCTTTTATTGATTTATATTAATTTTTCTGGTTATTTTCTTATTATTTTAAGAAAAATCATATGAAAAATATTTTAAAAAGTAGCTTATCTAATATCTTAAATTTATTTTATCCACATCTTTGTCTTCATTGCTCTTCAAAATTAGAAAAAAATTACTTTTATTTTTGTAAAATCTGTCTTTTTGATTTTTCATATCTCGAATGTAAACACAATATTTCGACTTTTGCAGTTTTTGAAAATATCGGAGCTATTAAAACTCTTTTAAAAGAGCTAAAAACACAAAAAATATTATCTATAACAAAAATAGCAGCAGCTTTTATTGTAATTCAGTATTTTCGCTTGAAATGGCCCATGCCTGATGTAATTTATCTAATGAACAACCCTTTAATAAAAAATCATCAATATTACTTATCAAAAGAGGTCTCATTATTTTTGAAAAAACCCTTAAAGAAAAGACAGAATCTATCAGAAGTAGCATTAATTGTTTTTGATGTTTTAGAAACGCAAAAATTTAATCAAATAAAAGAAACACTGCTCTTTAAAAAAGTATATGCGATTGGTTTATGCTTCGATGTTTTTTTTGATGATCTCGATTTGTTTTTGTAGAGTCTGATTTACTTTAATCTCATTTGTTATCTTTTTCCAAGCATGTAAGAGAGTGGAGTGGGTTTTCCCACCAAAGGATGCGGCTATTTTTTGAAGCGAGTCCGATATTAGCTCTTTTGATAAATACATAGCTACTTGCCTAGCTAGAGCTATTTTTTTGAGTCTTGATTCTCCTCTAACATCAGATGCTTTAATCTCAAAAAAAGAAGCAACGCTTTTTAAAATATTTTCAACAGATAGCTTTTTTTGGGGAGTAAAAGAGAGCATCTCTTTTAAAATGTTTTCAGCGAGTTCTTTTGTGAGATCAGTGTTTAGAAGCCTTGAATAGGCAGCGAGCCTATTTATTGCACCTTCTAGTTGACGAATATTATTAAAAATTCTCTCTGCTATAAAAAAAGCAACATCGCTTGGAATATTTACCCCTTTTAAACTAGCTTTATGTGTTAAAATAGCAACTCTTGTCTCTAAATCTGGAACTCCCATGTGAGCGACGAGGCCCCATTCCATTCTAGCTATTAATCTAGGTGATAATTTTAAATGTGATGGGGGATTATCAGATGCAATAACTATTTGTTTATTTTGATTTATTAAACTCTCAAAAGTATTGCAAAACTCTTCTTCGAAATTTGGTCTATTCTGTAAAAACTGAATATCATCAACTATCAATACATCTAAATTTCTATAAAATCTTTTCATTCGATCTACAGATTTATTTCTTAAATTTGCAACTAGATCATTGATAAAAGCTTCCGTTGTAATACATTTGATAATAGATCTTTTATGGTGAGTTGTAATGTAGTTTCCAAGGCTATGAAGAAGATGAGTTTTACCAAGACCAACCCCTCCATGAATGAAAAGTGGATTAAATGATTTTCCCGGCTTTTGAGCAACTCCAAAAGCTGCAGATTTTACAAATTGATTAGATGGCCCTTCAATAAAATTATCAAATGTATATTGTGTGTTGAATGAAGTCTCATCTCTATTGTTTATGGAAGCGGGAAGTATTGGAGATTTTATTTTCTTTTTTTTACTCTCTTTAATTACAAAATTTATCGCTAAATCGCCACTTTTTGTGGTGGGCAAAAAAATTATAAGATCTTTTTTATAATTATCTAAAATGTATTGTTGAACGAAAATACTCGGAACTTGAAGTGTTATTTCATTTTCATTTAAATCTAAAACTGCTATGTGAGAAAACCAGTTTTTATATTCACTCTCTGAAATTCTTTTCTTGATAAATTCTAAAAATTTTAACCATACATCTTGATCTTTACAAGTTAGCATTAATTTTCTCTTTTGAACAATTTTTTAAAGCATGGTTGGACATGCTCTACATGAAATTAAATCTAACATTTCAATCGTTAGCTTGCAAGAATTTAAAGTGATTATTTTTTTGATTTTTAAAGATATGCTTCCATTAAAGCTTTTGCTTGCGATGAGAGTTTTTTATCCGGGCAATTAGATAGCATTTTAGTGATAGCAATTGCTTCAGTTCTATATCCTAAAGAAAATAAAGTCTTCGCTTTATTAAGCAGAACTAAATAGTTATTTGGATCAACTTTTAAAACCTCATCTAAATGCTCTAGTGCTTCTAAATATTTCCCCTTTTCAAGATATAAGGCCCCAACTATTGACTCATCATAACTACTTCCTGGATTCAATATTAAAAGAGCATTGAAAAAATCAAGCGCAATATCAAAACAGCCTTGTTTAACATATAAATATCCAACAGATCTTAAATCTTCTATGCTATCATCAGATAGCTCTAAATAACTTTGCCAATCCATTTTTTATCCTTTGTGATACTCATCTTTTCTTTTCTGAATGTCTTGAAGTATCTTGTTTAATGTATGCATCGTAATAAAAGTTTTAGAAAGCGTTTTCATTTGATTTTTTTCGGCGTCACTTAGATCTTTTGGTTTTAATGAATCTAGTTTTTCATTAAGTGTAGCTGTAATTCCCATAGATGGTACTAATTGATATGAAAAACTATCTGCTGCTAAAACAAAATCCTCAGGTGGAGCAAATGGTGAAGATTCACTCTCCTTTAATCCAAATAGCTTGTCACTCTCTAAAGGTTGCGCTGCTGTTGTTAAAACTTCTGCTCTTTTAGCTATAGAAGGAGTTTGAAAGATCTTTTTAACTTCTTCTTCACTTAAAAGCTCCATAGCTCTCATGTAACTATTGTTTACTTCAGGACCTAAATTATCTATGGTTTTTGCGTCAGCCATAAAAAATCATCTCTTCTATATTTTTATCAAGTTGTCTCAATTGTAGCATTTAGAGAAAAAAATAAAAGATTAAAATTAATGTTTTGCAACTAGGAATATTATTATTGTTATATATCAGACAATTTTTTTAGAACCCTGTTCCTTAAATATTGAAGAAAATTCCAAAAAATTTAGAAAAAAAATAAAGTGAATTTTTCCTAAGTTTTTCTCAAAAGTTGTAAACAATAAATTTTTCAGTTTTTTAAGGCCTAAAGCCTATCTATAAAACATTTAATTAAAACAACTTAAGTTGAAAAACAATGAGCTAATTCAGTTAGTTTATCCTGATTTGCTGAACAGATTTTCCACAATTTCCCACCGAAATTCTTAAATTGTTCATAACTTTTTATTTCATTGATCTGCAGTTATTTAAGAAACTATTTTCAACAAAAAAAATATATTTTTGGAAAAATTTTTTGAAATTGTTTACAACTTTAAATTGAAATTGTTAGTATTTGTGGAAGATGGTGGGAAAATAAATGGATCAATTCTTTTTTAGTGGAAGTAATACAAGTAAATTAGATGTGAAAAACAGATTTGTTCTTCCTCAGCATATGAGATATGGACTTGTTGAAGAAGGACGATTAGAGTTTTTTATTGGCCTTGGACTCGGTGGCTGCTTAGCTATATATAGAAGATCAGAAATACAAAAAATTGTTGAGAAATTTCATAAAAAGCAACATATAGCCCAGTATCAAAAGTTTTTTACGCTGTTTTTTTCAACTCTGCATGAATCGACTTGCGATAAAATTGGAAGAGTAACTATGCCGAATCACTTAAAACAGGTAATGAATATTAAAAAAGAGATAGTAATTGCAGGAGTATTAAATAAAATCGAGCTTTGGTCGAAAGAAGCATATGATAAAAATCTATCAAATCTTCTACTTGGAAAAGATACAGAAATAGATTTAG
>JAAKFV010000048.1 GCA_011064875.1 Candidatus Anoxychlamydiales bacterium
CTTATGCAAATAACAATATTTTTAAAATCTTTTTATTAGATGTTGGTTTGTTAGGCGCTCAAAGTAATCTTTCTGCTCAGACTATTATAGATGGAAATCTATTATTTACAGAATTTAAAGGAGCTTTAACAGAAAATTTTATTGCTCAAGAATTAGTAGCATCAAAACAAGAGAGCCTTTATTACTGGGCTAGTCAAGGTTCTGCTGAAGTTGATTTTTTGCTTGAAACAGATCATGAAATTTATCCTCTTGAAGTAAAAGCAGGGAATTCTCAGAAAAAAAAGAGTCTTCTTGTTTATGGTGACAAATATTCATCTTCCAAACTTGTTCGAACTACACTTATGAACCTCAAAAAAGATGGGAACATTTATAACTTTCCTTTATATTTTATTTCATGTTTTTCCAGATTTTTGAAAAAAAATAAATAGTTCCAAGATTTTCAGTAATTTCTAAAAACAATTTTTCTTAGATTTAGGAAATTGCTGATAAGTTGAGAGGCGACTAGAGAATCACATTTGATTTAATCTATAAAATAGAGGTTTGTCCTCTTTCTACTGCTTTTTTATATTTTTGTGCAAGTTCTACAAAAGTTGCTAGATAACTAGATAATATATCTGCGTTCAATGTTGCAAAATCTAAAAAATTGTGCATTGAAAGTGATGCATCTATCTCAAAATAGGCAAATATTGCAATGTATGGGAACTCATTATTTGCTTTAAGAGCATCTAAAAGAACTTTTTCTCTATATTTACCAGCAGGAATCTCGGCTATTGATGTAAAAACTATTAAATTCTCTGAAGACCCATCGAGCTCTAGTTGCACTTCAACATCTTCAAATAAAATTGAGCAAGCTCTATTTTTATCAACATGTAAATCTAAATCTAATTCTAATTTTTCACTAAGATCTAATAATAGCTCTTGAAATTTTGATCTCATATTAATCTTCCTCTTCCTCGGCTAAATACTCTTCTAGCTCTTCTAGGGTTTCAATAAAAGCATCTAAAGCTTCGAAGCGATGTTTTTGAGATTTATATAATTTCATAGATGTATGTCTTATCGCATCTCTCATTTGTGAAAAAATAATTATCTGCGCAGCAAACTCTTCTGAAATTCCAAGATGTTTTGCTATTAGAGAAATTTTTTCTGAAGTGACATATCTCTCTTTTAAAAGATTAATAAAAAGTTTAGAAATCATCTCAAAATTTAAGATCTTTGGTAGAATTAAACCAAAATGATCAAATTGAGAATTTATTAAGCCTTCTCTAGAAATAAAAAATCTATATACCCCTAAAATAGCTTGTAGCATTTGAGCATCTTCTATTAGTCTCATAAGTTCTGGTCTCGTAATCGAAGGTCCTTTAGATTTTAAATCAGAGCCAAGTGAATGCAATAAAAATCTAATCACTGGTTTCATATTCTCATAGGTATATTTAGAGGAAAGCTCATCGAAAAGCGTAAGAGCTGTTCTTGGATTTCCGGTAATATCTCTATACATATCTCTTAAATTAGTAGGGGTGCCAAGACCCTCTTTTGAAAAGACTTGAGCTTGAAGGTTAATATTTCTTCCGGCTATGATCTCTCTTTTATATTCAGTATTTAAAAATTCTTTTGCTTTATGAACTTTGAGAGCTAAATCAGTATCAGTTGTTTGAAGTAAAAACTCTAAAGCATCATCAGCGAGAGTGTAGTCAGGATAAAAATCTAAAACTTTTCTCAAAATATCTTCTACAGTGTCATCATCTTTAATTAAATCTCTTAAAATAAGTAGAGTCTTTTCTTTTAGCTCTTGGTTTTTTTTATTAAATCTAGAAGCCATCTCTTCAGTGTTTTTGACTTCTTCAATAATTTCTACTTCATCATCTGCAGCCCCAGATTTTGAAACATGCTTTTTTCCAAATCGTTGCTCTTCTAATGGCTTGAAATTTCTTCTCATTGCAGCTTGATTAAAGCCAGATTCTTGATAGGCTTTTAGAGCTCTTTTCGATGTAACTTGTTGCTTAGAGAGCTGCTGCGCTTTTATTCTTTGCGTGGCTTGCTGTTTAGCCATTTGAGAGATTTTAGCTGGTTTGTTAATTTCGCCCATAAGCTTTAAGTTAGTTGTATTCTACCAAGTGGTTGAATGCGAATTTCCGGTACGATCTCTTGATATGATACAACAGGAAGATCAGGAAACTCTCCTTCAATTAATTTTCTTACAAATCTTCTAACATCGATAGCAGTTAAAAGAACAGGAGGCTGGCCTCCCGGTGGAGTTGGAACAATAGTAGATCTCATAGCATGCAAGATCATCTGAACAGAATCTGGATCTAATGCTAAATAAGATCCAGCAGAGGTTTGTTTAATCGCTCCTCTTACCATATCTTCAATTTCAGGATCTAAAAGATAAACAGATAAAACTGTTTGCCCGAGTGAATATTTATAAGAGATATATCGTTTTAAAGAAGATCTAACATATTCAGTTAAAAGTACTACATCTTTTTCAGTTTGTGCCCACTCAGATAAGGCTTCTAAAATTGTTCTTAAATCTTTAATTGATACTTGCTCTTGCACTAGTCTTTTAAATATGTCTGTTAATTTTTGCAGGGGAACGAGTCTTGTTACCTCTTTAATTAGATCTGGATATGATTTTTCAATAAATTCTAAGATAGCTCTTATCTCTTGTATACCGATGAATTCAGAGGAATATTGACGGTAGAATTTAGATAGATGTAGAATTATTACTTCTAAAAGAGACCAAAATCTAATTTTTGCTTTTTTTAAGACTTCTTTGTGTTTCTCTTCTACCCAAATAGTTGGAAGTCCCAAAATACTTTTCGTTTTTGTATAAGGTAGATTATATCTTTTAAGTGTCTCTTCTGTCTCATTTGTTAAAACATAATTCATTAAAACTTTTCCTTTTAACATCGGTACTTCATTTAAATAAATTAGATACTCATCACCTGCTAAAGTAGGAGAATCTGTCCTAACATGAACACCCGGAAAACGAACTCCTAAATCTTGGTAAAGAGCATGTCTCATTTTCGGAATCATCTTATCGATAAAAGTAAGACCTTGTTTGTCTTTTTTTATTAATGAAGATACATCTTTTCCAAGCTCTAAAATTACAGGAAGTGTTAAAGCATAATCTTCTGAACCACCAGATACAACAGCATGTCCTTCTACTTCTTCAACAGCGCCAATTCCAGTAGCTAGTTTTGCTTTTGCTTTTTTCTGTGTTAGAAAAACAATAGTGCCAAGTAAACCAATGATTAAACCAATCATTAAAAAAGGAGTGGCTGGAAAACCCGGTATCCAAGCCATTAAAAATAGCATGCCAGAGCCGATCAAAAAAGCTTTTGGTTGTGCAAGCAATTGTTCTGCGATATCTTTTCCAAGGTGAGCATCTTTTTGTTCAGATGATACCCTAGTTGTTACGATACCAGATGCGATCGCTATCATAATAGATGGAATCTGTGATACTAAACCATCACCAATAGATAAAAGAGAATAGATCTGAGCTGCTTGACCAATTGATAGACCCCTTTTTGTATACCCAATTATAAGACCTCCAATAATGTTGATAACAGTAATAACTATACCTGCGATCGCATCTCCTTTAACGAACTTCATAGCACCGTCCATAGCGCCATATAAGTGAGACTCTTTATTTAATGATAAACGAAGCATTCTTGCTTGATTAGTATCGATTATTCCTGATCTTAAATCAGCATCAATACTCATCTGTTTTCCCGGCATAGCATCTAATGTAAATCTAGCAGCAACTTCAGATACTCTTTCCGCTCCTTTTACAACAACTATGAATTGAACCACGGTGATAATTAAAAATATAACACCACCCACAACGTAGTCTCCTGCAACTACGAAATTACCAAAAGCAAAGATGATTTCTCCCGCATTTGCATGTAGTAAAATCTGACGAGTTGATGAAATGTTTACACCTAATCGATATAGAGTTGTTAATAATAAAAGTGATGGAAAAATTGATAGATGCACAGCTTTTTGAATATATAAAGAAACAAGAAGTATCGTTATAGATGCAGTTAAATTAATAGCAATTAAAATATCGATGACATGTGGGGATACTGGAAAAATAAGCATCATTATAATGCTAAGTACAAAAGCAGCTAAAATAAGATCACTCGATTTTGTAATGGAGCTAAGCGTTTTTGTGCTGCCTAAATATTTTGTTAAATTATCTAAAATATTACTCATTGAAATATTCCTATATTAACATCTGGCATCTCTTCCATAGTCTCTAGCCATTTCAATATTTCAGCAACAGCTCTGTATGCATCTTTTGGAATATAATCTCCAATATTTCCAATATTAAAAAGTTGTCTTGCTAACTCTACATTTCTCATAACAGGTATATGATTATCAATCCCTATTTTTATAATTTTTTCAGCTATTGGTCCTTTGCCCATAACAAGTATCGAGGGAACTGGATCCTTTTCTTCTTCAAATCCCAAGGCTACTGCAATATGCGTTGGATTTGTAACAATAGCTCTAGCTCTTTTTGCAGCAGGGGGACCTTCAGAATAAGCAATCTCTCTAAATCGTTCTCGTCTTTTTCCTTTAATCTGCGGATCTCCTTCAGTATCCTTATATTCTTGTTTTAATTCAAATTTTTCCATCATCATCTCTTTTGCAAACTGCTTTTTTTGAAAAGCTAAATCAAAAATGGCAATGAGTAAAAAAAATATTCCAACTTGAATCGCAACTTTTTTTAAAAAAGCAGCCATGATAGTCAAACTTCCAATGATCGGAAATTTTACAGAAAAAACAACTTGAGGAAGCATGCTTTTAATAACAAAAAAAATAATTAATGCAGCGCCAGTTATTTTTAGAACCGATTTTATTAGCTCTACTAAAACTTTAAGTTTAAATTTTTGTTTAATTCCGTCAACAGGGTTTAACTTTTTTAAATCGAATTTCATCGCCTGAAAAGAGAACAGCGGTCCAACAATTAAAAAGTTAGCTAAAATACCAACGAATGCCACAACAATTACAATCGGAAAACTACATATCATTATAACATTTATTGCTTCTGTCAAATAATTTCCGGCGCTGTTTTGAAGATCGATGTTTGTTCCAACAGCTCTGAGTGTCATAACAATGTAGCTCGCTAAGTTTTTATATAAATACGAACCTGCCACTATTACTCCAAAAATGGATGTAGCAAATGTAAATGCCGATGGGAAATCTTGAGATTTTGCTACTTGTCCTTTCTTTCTAGCATCTCTTAGTTTTTTAGGCGTCGCCTTTTCGGTTTTTTCTGCCATTTATAAACTTTGTCTTATTCTCTTTTTTCTATATTAATGTTTGCTCAGCTTTTTTTGTAGCCTCTTTTTTACTATAATAGATTTGATTTTTATAGAAAAACTAAATCTCAATTGAAATTATTTTTTAAATTTTTAAAATAGACTAAGAATGATAGAACAAAATAACATCGCCATCTTTAACGATATATTCTTTTCCCTCAGATAGAGCTTTTCCCTGCTCTCTAGCGCCCACTCTACCCTTAAAGGCTATTATATCATCAAATGATACCACCTCAGCTCTAATAAAGCCTTTTTCAATATCTGTATGAATTTTTCCAGCAGCTGCTTTTGCACTAGTGCCTTTAGAGATTGTCCAAGCTCTTGTTTCTAACTCTCCAGTTGTTATAAAAGTTAAAAGATTTAAAAGCTTGAAAGCTGCTTTAATTAATTTATGAAGACCGGATTCTTTAAGGTTTAACTCTTGTAAAAATTCTTTAGCGTCTTGAGGCTCTAAAGCTGCTATTTCTTCTTCTATTTTTGCACAAATAGCAATAACTGAAGAATTTTCTTTTTTTGCAAACTCTTTCACTTTTTTTAAATTTTCGTTTTCTTCTAAGGATGTAAGTTCTTCTTCTTTTACATTGGCAACATAAATTACTTTTTTTAAAGTTAAAAAAGCCCAATTTTTTAAAATCTCTTTTTCCTCTGAATTAAAAGATACTAGTCGAAGAGAGAGGTTTTGATTTAAATGTTCTAGAATTTTATCTATTAGTTCTATTTGAGGTTGAAATTCTTTTGAGATTCTTCCTTTTTTCTCTAGTTTTGTTTTAATATTTTCTGCGGCTTGAAGATCTGCTAAAATAAGCTCTAAATTTATCGTTTCAATATCTTCTATTGGATCTATTTTTCCACTTACATGAATAAGCTCTTCATCTTCAAAACATCTAACAACATGAATTATTGCATCTGTATCTCTTATGTTTGATAAAAATTTATTGCCAAGACCTTCTCCTTTAGATGCGCCTTTAACAAGACCTGCAATATCTACAAATGATACTGTTGCATGTATCGTTTTTTTAGATTTAGAGAGCTTTGTTAAAACTTCTAATCTCTGATCTGGAACTTCAACTATTCCAATATTTGGATCGATCGTGCAAAAAGGATAATTTTCAGCAGAGACCTTTTTTTTAGTTATAGCTGTAAAAAGTGTGGATTTTCCAACATTTGGAAGGCCGACAATACCGCAAGAGAGATTAGTTGATTGATCTGACATTTTATATTACCTTTTTTTTATCTAAATAAATTTTCTATTTAAAAGTTTTTCAGCGAGTGCAAAGTTTTTTTCTTCTATCAAAGATCTTATCCAGCGAGAAGATATTTCTCTATTTTCATATTTAATCTTTTCAATAAATTCAGATTTGAATTTTAAAATATTTTCTAAAGATTTTATTTTATTTAAATTACCTTCGCCATTTTTACCTATTTTTACATCACTTCCCACTACTAAATTTGAAAATGAAAAGTTTTGTTTTAAAATCTTAAAAAAATCAATGTAGGAAATATTTGCAAAATTTTTATCGAATTTAATTAAAATTACTACATCTATTTCAAAACTCTTTAAATATTTTAGCTTATCTTGCTTTTCATAAATCGATTTGATTTTTATACCTGGTTTTAAAATATCTATAGGATGATTTTCAAAAGTAAAAACTATAGATTTTCCCTTTTTTTCTTTTAGCTTTTTTAAAACAAGAGCGTGTCCTAAATGAAGACCATCAAATACCCCAATAGAGAGATTGCTCAGTCCAAAATCTTGCTTTTTATAAAAACTATCTAAAATTATCATTTTATAAGAAGCCCACTTAAATTTACGTTTTCATCTAGGTTTTCTTGGGGCGTTGCATCTTTTAAAAAATATGGGCCGCATCTTGTTCTTGTAAGAGTTATTAGATAAGCTCCAGTTTTAAGTTTTTCTCCAATGTCATTTGCTATTGTTCTTATATACGTTCCCTTTGAACAAGTAATTTCTAAATCGATATAGGGATATTCAAAGCTCAAGAGCGTTGTTTTAACATTTATCTTAATCTTTTCTCTTTTTATTGAAAGACCTTGCCGGGCAAGCTTATATAGTCTTTGACCATTTACTTTTTTTGCTGAAAACATCGGGGGAGTCTGCTCAATATCACCTTGAAACTCTTTTAAAACTTCTTCAACTTCTTGAATCGTTGGTTCTTTTTTTGAATGAAAAACTTTTTCCGCTTCTGTGTCAAATGTCTTTGTAGTGTAACCTAAATGAAGACGGCAAACATACGTTTTATCAAAAGTGATAAAATTTGAAGATTTTTGAGTGTATTCTTTGCCAATTAACATTATCATTAATCCCGTAGCAAAAGGATCTAAAGTTCCTGCGTGGCCAATCTTTTTTATTTTTGTTAGCTTTCTTAATAGAGAAACTAGACTAAATGATGTTTTGTTTTTGGACTTGTTAACTAAAAGTATCCCAAAATTTTCATTCATCGCACTCATCTAAAGATTTTTTTTCTTTTTCTTTCTCTTTTTTAATATCCGTTAATATCTTATCGATTTTCATGTGCTTTTCTAAAGAAGTATCTAACTCAAATGTAAGTGTAGGAAAATATCTTAAAACTACCTTTTTAGCAGCGTTTACAGAGATAAAGCCAGCTGCTTGATTGAGCGCTTCTAAAGTATCTTTTTTTTCTTCGTCTTCACCCATAACTGTTATAAATATTTTTGCATATCTACCATCAGCTGTCATGTCAACATCTGTTATAGTTGTGAATTTGGAAATATTTGGGTTTTTTACATCTTTTTGTAAAACTTCAGATATTACTTCTCTAAGAAGTGAGTTTAAACGTTTGACTCTTTTGTCTTTCATATTTTTAAAGCTCTTGCTCTATATATGTGATATCGTATGCTTCAAATATGTCTTCATTTTGAACGTCTGTGAAATTCTCTAATACTATTCCGCACTCTAAGCCTTTATTGACCTCTTTGACATCTTCTTTTACTCTTTTTAGAGAGGATATTTTTGTTCTTGCTATCTCGGTTCCATCCCTTATTATTCTAACAAAAGAGTTTCTTTTGAGAATTCCATCTGTTATTAAACAGCCAGCGATTAATCCTAAATGAGAGGATTTGAAAAGAGCGATTACTTTTGCTTTACCAATATCATTGTGCTCTTCTAGTTTATCTAATGTAGATCTCATTAGCTCTTTTACTTCATCTATCGCATGATAGATAATGTTGTGCTGAAGCACAATAACTTTGAGTTGTTTGATTAAAGATTCTGCATGGGATTCTATTTTAGTATGAAATCCTAGAATTACAGATTTAGAGGCGCTCGCTAGTCTAATATCTGATTCAGAAACCTCTCCAACTTCAGCGCTAACTATACTTAATTCAACTTTATCAGTTTCAATTTTTAAAAGAGATGTTTCGAGTGCTTCTAAAGATCCTTGAACATCAGCTCTAAGTATTATAGGAAGAACTTTTTTCTCTTTTTTCTCTAAACTCTCTAATGAAAAAGGTCTGGCTTTTTGTAGCTTCGTAAGTTTCATTTTTTCTTTTCTTGCATCAGCTAAATCTTTTGCGACCTTTTCATTTTTAACTACAACAAATTCTGAGCCAGCTTCAGCTAAAGAAGATAACCCTGTTATCTTAACAGGCATAGAGGGCCCAGCTGAGTCAATAATATCATCAAATTGATCATGCAACGTTTTAATTCTTCCATATTTATCAGAAAAAACTATTGCATCAGATGTTTTAAGCGTTCCATTTTGTACTAAAACTGTAGCAGCTGCGCCAAGGCCTTTATGCATCTCAGATTCTAATATAGTTCCTCTCGCTCTTGCTTTTGGATCTGCTCTTAATTCCAATATCTCTGCTTGAAGTGATAACATTTCTAAAAGCTCGTTTATTCCCTCTTTTGTTTTTGCGCTGCAGTTAATCGTGATAACTGTTCCCCCCCAAGCTTCTGGAAGTAGTTCCCTGTCAGCTAATGATCGATAAATTTTTTCTTGATCAAATCCAGCTTTATCCATTTTATTAATAGCTACTACCATCGGAACATTAGCATCTTTTGCTTGCTTTATTGCTTCTATAGTTTGATCTCGAATTCCTTCATCCCCAGCAATTACTAAAACTACTATGTCTGTTACGTTAGCTCCTCTAGTTCGCATCTCAGTAAACGCTTCATGTCCAGGGGTATCTAATATTGTTATGGATCCAAATTTTGTTTGAGCTGTAAACGCTCCTATGTGCTGAGTTATTTTTCCAGCTTCTTGAGTAGCTAAATTAGATAATCTAATTGCATCGATAAGAGAGGTCTTTCCATGATCAACATGACCCATAAATGTAATCACAGCAGGTCTTGTAATTAAATCTTCTTTTGGAGTGTTTGCTATCTCTTCTTTTATTGTCATCTCAGTAATTTGAAGCCTTTTTTCTTCTTCAACATCTATTGAGATCTCACAATCAAATTCATGGCCAAGTAGTTGAATCGTTGTTTCATCGTTTAGATAATCATTTATAGTTAAAGTTACTCCTTGCAAAAATAGTTTTTGTATGAGCTCAGATGCTTTGAGCTTCATAGCACTTGCTAAATCTTTTATCGTTATCGGAATTATTACTTTTAAAGATTTTGGTCTTAATACTTCTATTGGAGTTTTTATCTTTTTTGACTTAAAGTATCTTCTTTTCCGCCATCTCTCATCTTCATATGATCTTAGCCCTAATCTATCCCTTGTATCAAAAGCTCTAAACGTTTGAGGTTTTTTCGCTGCTTTAAAGTCTTTATACGATTTTGGTTTTTTCTTAGCTTCTTCTTCCGCTATTTTTTCTTTCAAGATTTTGGGTTTTGTCTCTTCTAGAGCTGTTTTTTCTTCTTTAATAGCAGGTTTTTCTTCTACAGGCTCTTCTTTTGTTACTTTAACCTCTTTTTGCTTTGTCTCTTCTTCTTCTAGTGGTTCTTTTTCCTTTGTCTTTTTAACAAGCTTTGGTTTTATTTCTTCTTTTTTCTCTTTTTCTATAGCAACTTTTGGTTTTATTTCTTCAGGAGGGAGAATTCTCGCTTTTCTTTTTATAGTAGTAGGCTCTTTTTCTTCTTTTGCTTTTTGCTTGGGTTTTGCTTTTTTTGGGATTGATGTAGGCTTTTTATTGAACTTTTTTAGAGCCTGAGCAATTTGAGCGTTTTTAATATTTAATTTTAAATCTTTAGCCAAACTTTTACCTACTTGTTTTGTTCTAATATTTTATCTGCTAAATCTAAGTAGTTTATTCCCGGTACCTTTTCTATTAACTCTTTTGGTGGGACTAGTAATATTTTTCTAACAGTATCATATCCAGCAGAGATTAACCCATCAACTAAAAGAGAGCTTAATCCCTCTATTTTTAAAGGTTCATCCAATTTAGGATTATCAGCTTCTGAGAGCTCAGCCATATGTATCGTTATAAGTTTTTGATATTCTGTTAGCTTTTGAAAATCTATCTCTTTATCGAGCAACTTTGAGATTAATCTAGCATTCATGCCTTTTTTCCCAATCGCTATAGGATAATCATCATCCGCTACTACGGCAGTTATTTTTTCATTTATTTTTAATCTTTGTAGTTGAAGGGGATATAAAGCATTTTGAAGCAGTTGAACCATATCTTCTGAATATGGAATAACATCGATTTTTTCGTTGTTAATTTCTCGAATTATATTCTTAATTCTAGTGCCTCTTACTCCTACACATGTTCCTACTGGATCAACTCTATTATCAGATGAACTAACTGCTAGCTTTGTTCTATAGCCAGCTTCTCTTACTATCTTCTCAACTCTAATAACATCATCAGCTAGCTCCGGCACTTCTTGCTCGAAAAGAGCTTTAACAAAATTTGCATGAGCTCTAGAAAGTATAACTTCAGCGCCGCCAATATCTGTATCTCTAACCTCTAATAAAAGTGCTTGTAGTCTCTCTCCAATATGAGGCTTCTCTCCTCTAGGAAGATAACTCTCTGGTAAAAGAGCTTCTACTTTTCCAAGATCTACTATAATAGTTCTTCTTTTTCCAATTCTTTTTACCGTTCCTGAAATGATTTCACCAACTCTGTGTCTATACTCTTCATAGATCACATCTTTTTCTGCTCCTTTTAATTTTTGAGTGATGATTTGTCTAGCCGTTTGTGCTGCTATTCTTCCAAACTCTTGTGGAGGAAGCGAGATCTCAAGTCTTTGTCCAATCTTGCAATCTGGTGCTAAAACTAGAGCATCATCTAGAGAAATCTCTTCTTCTGGATTTTCAACTTCTTCAACAATTGTTTTTCTTACAAAAACATCAATATCTCCAGTTTTTGGATGAATTTGAACATCAACATTTTCTCCACCTTTCATGCTTTTTCTTGCAGCTGCACGTAGAGACTCTTCAATAGCTTTAATTACTATTTCTCTTTTTATTCCTTTCTCTCTTTCTAAATATTCAAAAATTGCTATTAAATCTTTATTCATCAAAAAACCTTTA
>JAAKFV010000049.1 GCA_011064875.1 Candidatus Anoxychlamydiales bacterium
AAAAGAAAAATAGCTCTTTTTTTTTATTCTAGCTAAAATAGATTAAAAAAATAAAAAGGATTAAAAATGAGCTTTTCAACTCCAATGATGAAGCAGTGGCAATCTTTAAAAGATAAGAAAAAAGATGCACTTTTACTATTTAGGTTAGGAGATTTTTACGAAGCTTTTTTAGAAGATGCATATATAATTTCTAAAGAGCTAGATCTTACTTTAACCAAAAGACAAAATATCGCTATGTGCGGAGTTCCTCATCATGCGGGGGATATTTATATCGATAGGTTAATAGCAAAAGGTTTTAAAGTAGCAATAGCTGAGCAAGTAGAAGATCCCAAAAAAGCTAAAGGTATAGTTAAAAGAGAGATCACTAAAATTTTATCTCCTGGGGTGATATTTAATTCAAACCTTTTAAAAGACAAATCAAATAATTTTTTTATATCTCTATCTCAAATCGGTTCTGTCTATGGTCTTGCTATAATCGATTTATCAACTTCTGAATTTAGTGCAATAGAAATCGATGATGAAAAAGAGTTAATAAATGAGATATATAAGCTAAAACCATCTGAAATATTAGTATCTACAAAATTCAAAGATTCTAATCAAAATCTTTTTGATAAGCTTTTTATCGATCTAAAATTTTTATTAACTGAAAAAGATAATTGGTATTTTGAGAATGAGATGGCACTAGATATTTTATTAAACCATTTTAATACATTTAGTTTAGATAGCTTTGGGCTAAAGGGTATGAGCTCTGCTATAAATGCCGCAGGAGCTATTATTGCTTATTTAACTGAAGATCTATCTTTAAATCTAGAGCATATAAAAACCATTAAAACTGAGAATTTATCATCTTATATGATGATCGATTATGCAACTGAGAAAAATCTTCAAATTACTAGTTCCTCTACTTTAAATGAAAATAGCACGCTTTTAAATCTATTAGATAAAACAAATACCGCAATGGGAGGAAGACTTATAAAAAAATGGCTAAAGCTTCCTTTAATAAATATTAATGAGATCAAGAAAAGACAAAACTCTGTTCAAGAATTTTTAGATAATTTTGAAATAACTCTAAAAATATCTACTTTTTTTGAAACCATCAAAGATCTTCAAAGACTTTTAATTAGAATAATAAATAAGAGTGCATCGCCAAGAGACTTAACAAACTTAAGAGAATCGATTAGAAAAATCCCTGATATAAAAAACCTACTTAAAACCTTTAATCAAGATCTAATAAAAGAGAATGAAGAAAATCTAAAAGATATAAAAGATCTTTTAGCTCTTTTAGATGATGCGCTTCAAGAGCTTCCCCCTATTAGGCTATCAGATGGCAATGTTTTTAAACCCGGATATAACAAAGAATTAGATGAGCTAAAACAAATCTCTGAAAATGGTTTTAGCTGGCTAAACAACTATCAAAATGAACTAAAAGAGAAAACAAAGATCAAAACTCTAAAAGTTAAATACAATAAAATCTTTGGATATTTTATAGATGTTTCAAAAGCTCAAGCAGGGAATGTTCCAAATGATTTTATAAGAAAACAAACACTTGTCAACTCAGAGAGATTCATATCTGAAAAACTAAAAGTTTTTGAAGAAAAAATATTATCTTCTGAAGGTAAAATTAAAACTTTAGAAAATTCTCTTTTTTTAGATCTAAGAGAAAAAGTTTTAAAATTCTCATCTGATTTAGAAAAAATATCTGAGGCCATAGCTAATTTAGATGTTTTAATCTCTTTTACAAAAACAGCAAAAGCTAAAAATTTTATAATGCCTGAGATAAATAACTCAAATATATTAGATATCAAAGATGGTCGCCATCCAATTATTGAAGATGCTCTTGCCACTGGAGAATTTATTGCAAACGATACTTTTTTAGATAATGAAAACAATCAGCTATATTTAATTACAGGGCCTAATATGGCTGGAAAATCAACCTACATTAGACAAGTAGCTATTTTAGTTGTAATGGCGCAAATAGGCTCATTTATCCCAGCTAAAGCAGCTAAAATTGGTATTGTTGATAGAGTCTTTTCTAGAATTGGTGCGTCTGATGATTTAGCAAGAGGTCAATCAACTTTCATGGTTGAAATGATAGAGACTGCAAATATTTTAAACAATACTACAAATAAATCTCTTATCATTTTAGATGAAATCGGAAGAGGTACGTCTACCTATGATGGAATATCTATCGCTTGGGCAGTTGTCGAATATTTAATTAATACAGAAAATAAAAAAGCAAAAACTCTTTTTGCAACCCACTATTTTGAGCTAACAGAGCTTGAAAACATTTTAAAAGGAGTTACCAACTACAACATTGCTATAAAAGAGACAGATACAGAAATAGTTTTTTTAAGAAAAATAATAAAAGGTTTTGCAGACAAAAGCTATGGGATACATGTAGCAAAACTAGCTAACATGCCAGATGTTGTCATAGATAAAGCAAAAAAGATTTTACATAATTTAGAGAAAAACTCAGACAATGAAAATTCAGCTAAGATAAAAAAAACAAAAAGTACTGATCAGTTCATGCTCTTCGATATAAAAGATAAACTAAATCAAAAAATTGAAAATATTATAAAAGAGATAAAAGAGATAGACACAGATAGGTTAACTCCAATAGAGGCTCTTCAAAAGATTTATAGTTTAAAAAAGAAAATAGATAAACAAAACTAGAGCTTGGAAATAGACAAAAAAAGGTTTTTTCATGACATTTAACAAAAATCTTTTAGATAAAATGCCAAAAAAATGCGGTGTTTATATCATGAAAGATTTTTCTAATAGAGTTTTATATGTTGGAAAGGCCAAAAATTTAAAAAATAGAATAAAACAGTATTTTCTAGGGAAAGACACCAGAGCTAGCGTCTCATTTTTAGTAGATCAAATTTTTTCTATTGACACCATCATAGTTTCAAATGATAAAGAAGCTCTAATTTTAGAAAATACCCTCATAAAAAAACATCAACCCAAATACAACATTCTACTTAAAGATGATAAAACATATGTGAGCATAATGATAAATACCTCTCACAAATGGCCAATGATCAAACTCGTTAGATTAAAAACTCAACCTAAAGACAAAAATCTATATTTTGGACCGTATACCAACATAAAAGCAGCAAGATCTGTAAAAGATTTACTTCTTAAACTTTTTCCTCTTCGGCAATGTTCTAATAGTGAAATTCAAAATAGAACAAGACCTTGCATATTATACGATATTGGTAAGTGTATAGCTCCTTGCGTTAATAAATGCACAAAAAAAGAATACGATATTTTGGTTGAAAATGTAGTCCAGTTTTTAAAAGGTAAAGACCCTACTATTTTAAAAAACCTTAAAAGCAAAATGAAACTAGCCTCTAAAAATTTAGAGTATGAAAAAGCAAACGATTTTTTAAATCTTATAAAACAGATAAAACATATAAGACTAAATCAATTCGTAGATATTTTAGCTGCTAAAAACTCTGATGTTTTAGGTATTTATGTAGAAAGTCACTTTGTTATGATTGTAAAACTCATTTTTTTAAATGGTAGGCTAACTACGTCTGAGCACTTTTCATTTTTTGAAATTTTTTCTCCAAAAGAAGAGATTTTAGAAACATTTTTACTTCAGCATTACTCAAAAACAACAACATCTAAAGAAGTAATAATTCCTCTGAAATTAAAAAATATGAAAAACATCGAAAAAATCCTATCTAAAGACCATAAAAAAATTAAAATAATCCACCCAATAAAAGGGAAGAAAAAGGAACTTATAAAGCTAAGCTTTGAGAATGCTAAAGCACTATTTAATCAACAAAAAGATCAAAAATCTTTAAATGAGAAAAAATTACTTCAGCTCCAAGAGAGCTTAAAACTAACTAATTTCCCTCATCACATCATTTGTTTTGATACCTCTAACATATCAGAAACCTCTAAAGTAGCTGCCATGGTAACTTTTATAGATGGAGAAAAAGAAAAATCAAAAATGAAACTTTTTAAAATAAGAACTTCAAAAAAAGGTGATATCGCAGCTTTTGAAGAAATTTTATATCGCCACTTTTCAAAAATAAAAATTCTCCCTGATCTTTTAGTTTTAGATGGAGGAAAAGCTCATTTAAATATCGCTATAAAAGTTTTAAATAAATTAAACATAGCAAATGTCGATGTTATATCTATCTCTAAAGAGTCTGCTAAACACACAAAAGCTTTAACTAAAGAAAAAGTTTTTATCCCACATTTAAAAGAGCCTATTTTTATAAACCCAACATCTCCCACTTTATTTTTACTCCAAAAAATTAGAGATGAAGCTCATAGAGCAGCTATAACATTTCATAAAAAAACAAGAGCTAAAAAAACAATAACTACAAAACTAATAAAAATCCCAGGAATCGGTAATAAAAAAACTCTTATACTTTTAAAAACATTTAAAAGTATTGAAAACTTAAAAAAAGCCAAGAAAAAAGATCTCGAAGAACTAAAAATTTTGAATTCGAAAGATATCGAAAAAATCTTAAAATTTTAATCTTATTTTTAAGAGTTATGGCTGCATATAATTTTTTATATGCAGCCATAACTATTTTTTATAAATCTTGTTTCATAGACAAAATGGATCTAAAAAGAGATTTAAATAGAAATATAGCTTTAAACTTTATTTAGCCAACTTACAAAAAATTATCTACTTCTCTTTCAGAGTAAAAATAAATTCTTTATCGTAATCCAAGTGCTCTAAAAGCAGCTTTCCAATCTTCTCTTCGATATTTAATAAAAACTCTTTTTTATCATCTAAACTATCTATCCTTGCGATAATCTCTAGTTTATCTTTTACATCTACATTTACTTGAAATCTATTTTTTTTATCTGGATAGATGCTCTCAAAGTATTTTTCAATATAGTTTCGAATGAGTTTTGTATCTACATCAGTTTTATTTTTTTTCATTAAAACTTTTAGATATTGTTTTTTGTGAAGTTGATAAAATGAGATAAATAAGATAAAAGCTGCAGCTAAAGTAAAAAGTCCAATTTTTAAAACTATTTCTGGGTTCTCTAACATATAGTTTATAAAAAACTCTATAAACTGTGGTTTATAATATAACATAACAAAAAATGAACCTACCGATAATATCAGCATCATAAAAACTAAATGAATAGCTGATATGAGAACTTCAATAGCTCTCATTTAAAATCCTTCGTATTCTTCTTCATTACTTACAATAGTCTCAAGCTCATCATCATCATCATCTTCTTCTTCTACTTTTGTGATTTCAGATAAAAGATTTTTGAAAATAACATGTACAGAGCTTACATGAAGTCCTGTATATTTTGAGATATCTTCAATTATTTTTGACTGAATCTCATCTGATTTTTCAGGAATTGCTATTCCAAACTTAATATTTACTTCGAGTTTTACAGACACTGAATGCTGCTTTTGATCTTGCTCTATATGTATTGCTGAAAAACTCTCTTGAGCGTCTCTACCGAGCAAGGAATCTATAAGACCCTTAGAAACTAAATGAATCCCCTCAATCTTATTTAAAGCTTTAAAAACGATTGATTGAAATACCTTAGTTTCAATATCCCTTGAAAAGGTTGTCTCTGGAAGTTGGATCTCTTTTGTATCCATTTCTTTAAAATTATCATTCATATAAATACCTCTTAAAAAATTCTATTCTCCATTTTAGTTTAATTTGAATTTTCTTAAAACTACTTTTCTTTTATTTCGAAATATATGAAAATTAAACCCAAGAAAAACCAATCAAAATAATTGTTTATGAGCCCAACTATTAAAGCTATTTTTAACACTGTTTTTCCAGTGATTTGCTGGCTATTTTGCGCTATAAATAGCTCAAAATTAGCATATAAAAAAAATAGAGATACTCAAACTTGGTTTCTTTTAGGGCTGTTTTTTGGAATTGTTGCCTTAGCTATAATCTATTTTTTAAAACCCTTAAAAAATCTTAAAAAAAATACTCAAAGAATTTCTACTAAACCTTTAATCAATCACTTCACTGTCTTAAAAAATGATAATAATTATTGGTATTATTTGGATAAAGAGAGAAAACAAATAGGTCCTATGAGCTTAGAAAAGTTATATGATTTTTATTTGAAAGAAAAAATTTCAAATTATACATATGTATGGAACGACACAATGGATAATTGGAAGAAACTAACAGAGATATCTTCTCTATCGAAAATCTTAAAAAAATCTACCAGCTAGCTTTAAAAACACCTGGAATAAATCCACTAGATGCAAGCTCCCTAAAACATAGTCTAGATAGCTTAAACTTTCTTAAGTATCCTCTACTTCTACCAGTTCTAAGGCAACGATTTCTAAGTCTTATTTTTGAAGAATTTTTTGGAAGAGCATTTAGAGCATAAACAGCTGCCATTCTATCTTCATCAGATTTTGTCATATCGACAATAATTTTTTTGAGCTCAGCTCTTTTATCCTTTTTTTTAGCTACTAATCTTTCTTTTTTCTTTTGTTTTTCTACAGATGATTTTTTTGCCATATTTTTCCTTTAAAATTATTTTTTACGAGCAGGGCCCTTTTGTCTTTGTTTTCTATTTGGATCTCTTTTGTTTAAAACGTATAGTCTTCCTCTTCTTCTAACTAGCTTATCGCCTTTCGAAGGGTCGGCTTTCACTGATGCTTTTACTTTCATAAAACTTCCTTAACATAAATTGGTATACCATTTTATTTTATTTCGATTTTCTTTTCAATCTTCTTGAAGAATTTATTTATTTTCCATATCATAGTACCTTAAATTAAAAATTAAGGCTAACAAATGAAACGTACATATCAACCCTCAAAGAAAAGAAGAAAGAAAAAATTTGGATTTAGAGCAAGAAACAAAACAAAAGATGGAAGAAACATCATTAAAAGAAGAAGAAGAATCGGTAGAAAAAGACTCACAGCTTAGGTTTTTATTTCCTAAATCTTTGAAGATTCGGAAAAAAAATGAATTTAAAGCTTTTCATAGCTCAAAAAACAGGCTTAAAGGCTCTTTTTTAATCATAGATTATAGGTTCAATGAAAGCATATCTAACCCAAAGCTGGGTATCGCCATCAGATCTAAAATCGCAAAAGCTCATATAAGAAATAAATTTAAAAGACAAATTAGAGAAATATTTAGACTAAATCAACAAAAGCTAAATAAAAATATAGAAATTCTAGTTATTTCAAAAAAAATTTCAAAAGACCTAAAATATCAAGATCTAGAAAAAGATTTTTTGAATTTAATCTCTTCTATTAAAAAATAGTCTTTAACTCAAAAATCTCTATTTTTCCAACTATTTGATTTAAAAATATTGTAATTTCTTCGTCTTTTTCTTTTATATTTTCTTGAGTTTCTCTCATTTTTTATCCTTCAAATTATTTTGTTTTTAATTTTGCATATCTGCTACCTGTTTTATCATCAAATCAATTCCTTGGTTGAGCTCAATAGAAGTTAGTTGGCGAGATATATAATCTAAAATCTGTTTAATTTCTTCATTTTCTCTATTTTTTATATTTTCAATAGCCTCTTTAGCTTTATTATAATTTTCAATAGCCTGAAAATCTTCTTTTTGTACACTGTATTCATCAGCTAAATTACGATAAGCTGAGCCGAGTTTAAAATAGCACTTATCAAGCTTACTCAGAAGGTCTTTTTGTTCTGATTCTTTTTCACAAAGACTAATAGCTTTGTTGAGATTTTCTATCGATTCTTGATACTTTTTAATTGCTCTTGAAAAGTTATTTAAAGACACAAAAAAATCCCCAAATTCCGCTAAATAGCTAGCGAGATTTATAAATATTGAAATTCTTAAAGCACTATCCTCGATATCTAATTCCAAGCAGTTTTTATACACATTAATGGCTTCTTCAAAAGTATCTATAGCTCTTAGGTGCATATGATTATCAAAATAAATTAGAGCAATGAATTTTTTTTCATTTGCAATCTCTCTGAAATATATTTCTACAAACGACTTTAAACATGATATTTCTATATCATTATCTGAACTCTTTAATCTTTCTAAACAGGCATTTAGATCATTTTCTAAAGATTGTATTTTATTTAAATTTTTTGTGAAATCTAGCTGGGATTCTAAAACAACACTCTCTTTTTGAACTCTATGAGCTCTTTGTTTTTGAGCAATATTCTCTTCAGCTTTTTTTAAAAGAGTTCCTATTTTTTTATTTATTACAGGGTCTGATAGAAAGCCAAAAGCTCTTCTACATATTTTAGTAACATATTCAAACTTCTTTTCTTTAAAAAGATGTTCCGCTAGATCGTAACTACTTTTAGTATCTTCTGAGTTTCTTAAATTGAAGTTTTTTATAAATCCTGAGATTACTGCGTTTAACTCTATATTTGGAGTAACTCTATTCTCTCTAGATGAACACATTGGACATATGAAACCATTTTCATCTTTAGACAGTTCAAAGGTTTGATATGAAGCGCTTTTTGAACAATATGCATGTGTATATATTCTTTTAGCTATTGATCCTTCAGCATCTAGAAAAGCTTGAGGAATATACTCTTTTAGAGCTTCTTGAACCATACTAATAGAAACAGTACCATTTGCGCTCATCTCTTATTCCTTATTTAAAATAAGTTAATTATAATTATTAATTTTTAATGCAATTATTTTAACATTCAAACAGCCATTTTTTCATTAATTCTAGCTAATCGTAGCTTGTTATCTAAATCATGTAAAATTTCATTAATTTGATCTGTCTTTTTATTAATTTGCTCAATAGCTTGTTTTGCTTTTTCATAATACTCTATAGCTGAAGAGTACTGTGTTTTTTCTAATTTTCCTTTTTGTAAATTAATTTGATCTGCGAAAGCAATACAAGACAAACTAAGTTTTAAATAACACCTATCTAAAGATATCAAATATGTTTTTTTATTTTCTGATTCAGGATCAATATAGAGTTCTTCATTCGCTTTTAATATCTTCATTGCTTTTTCATAAGATTCACTTGCTTGAAAATGATCTTTAATAATTTCAAAAAAATCACCAATATGAGCTAAAGAGGAAGCAAGATTTATAATTATTATCTCTCTTAAAGGAACTTCTTGAACATATTCAAGCCCTTTATTAAATGATTCTACAGCTTCTTTAAAATAATCAATTGCTTTTTGATTTAAATTATTTTCTAGAAAAACTCTAGCTACTTTATCTTTTTCTTCACCAATGGCATTATAAAACTGTGCTACGAAATGTATTAAGTATGTTTTATTTTCTTCTTCAGGGTTTTTCAATTTACTAAGACAATGATCTAAATCAATCTCCAAAGCTTTTATTCCTTCTAACATTTTTTTGAGATCTGGTTGAGATTCTACACTTTCGATATCACCTTGCTCTTTTACAAGAACTTTATTAAATTCTTGATTTACTCTATCTAAAATAATTCTTAAATGTTCATTAAGAATTGGATCTTTTGGTTCTAAACCTAAAGCTCTAATGCAGATTTTAATGACATATTCAAAGTCTTCTGCTGTAAAGAGATGCCTAGCTAGATCATAGCTACTTTTACCATCATCATCGTTTCTTAAATTGAAATTTTGTAAGAAATTAGAAATAGATTTACTTAAACCTTCGTTTGGAATGATATTAGTGGCATTAACCGTAAAACCTTTATACAGACACATAGGACATTTATTATTATCATATTCTCTTGCAAATTGAAGGGTGGAATAAGAAGCGCTCTTTTTGCAAGGTGGATGCGTATAGACTCTATGAGCTGCATTGCCATCCCCATTTACAAAAAAAGCAGGCATATAATCTTCAGCTCTTTCTATTGTTATAGGACCTCTTACACTCATCTTAATTTCCCTATTTTAAAATAATTTAATTACATTTTATTAATTTTTAATATAACTATATTATCATTAATTTAAATAAATCTCAATATTATTCGTTTTTATTTTTAAAATTTTAATTTTATAAAAATAATTAATTAAGATATTTTTTATATATAAAAATTAATTTAAAATACCCCTCTATTTTTTTGGTCCTTGAAGGATAGATTTTTTTTGGATAAAATACTAGTCATGCAAAAAACAATTATCATCAGACATAAAAAAGAGAATTTAAAAAAATGCTCACTCAAAGGACTTGAAAAAAGAGAAGATATCTCTTTTTTCACTTATCCCCTTTCTACCTATTCAAAGAGTTTTCCCTCTTTAGATCTTACAAACTATGTTTTACTTGAAATGAATGCAAAAGAGCTTACAAAAGAGGACCAAAATAAGGGACTTTTACTGATAGACTCAACCTGGAAATATGTAGATCGAATTTTAAAAATTCTGCCCGAGAATATTGAAAAAAGATCTTTGCCTAAAAATTATTTAACAGCATATCCAAGAAAACAGACTCTTTGTCCAGATCCAATAAGAGGTCTCGCCTCTATAGAAGCTTTGTATTTGGCTTATTTGATAACAAAAAGAGATGCATCAGGTCTTTTAGATAATTACTATTGGAAAGAAAAATTTTTGAAAATAAACTCTTTATAATGCTCCAATCAAGACTCTTTGATAGTATTTGTAATACGAGCATATTGAGCGTATAACAAAAAATCCTAAAATATTAAGTAGTTAAAGCTTCTTCTCTTGTGTTGACTTTTTTAGCATCATCAATTTGTTTTTTATAGCAATTAAAACAAACAGGGAAATAGAGCTCTTCGCAGCCTAGCTGTACGCTAGGACCTTCTACAGTGGCCCTACCATCTACATGTTTTAAGTTCATAACGGACTTTTTATTACAAAAATTGCATGTGCATTTTATCTCTTCTATAGTGTCTGCTACTTCCATTAGCCTTTTCGAGGCTTCAAAAAGCTTTGATTTGAAATCAGCTCTAAGCCCATAGCAGATAACTGGAATATGTAAAACTACAGTGATCTCTCTTAGTTGATTTATTAGATATTCAGATAAAAATTGGGCTTCATCAACTAAAATGCAACTGACATTCGCAAACTTATTAAAATCTAATTCAGTATCTGGTTTAACTAAAATATCAGCATCTTTTTCTAAGCCTGCTCTTGATTTAATCTTATCTTTACCAAAGCGAGTATCTAACTCAGGTTTTAGAAGAGATATTTTTTTACCTTGATTTCTGTAGTTATGAGCTACAGCTAGTAAGTTTAGAGTCTTAGCAGAACTTACAGTTCCGTAACGAAAGTATAGTTTAGCCATAAAAACCTCTTAAGTTTTGATCTTTCATTAATTTATTGAAGAGTAGAGTTCTTGAAAAGACTTTTTTTTACTTTTTTTTGTGAGTAGCTTTTGGGAAACTATAAAAAAAGCTAATTATAAGAACTAAAATTGGAATGATCTCTAGTCTTCCAAGCCACATGAGTAGAATGAAAACAATTTTAGAAAAAGATTTTAAAGACTCGATTGCAACGCCTGTAGACAAGCCAACGTTGCTAAGAGCCGATGTTACATCAAAAAATATATCTACTATCTTTTTTTGAGGCTCGAGTAAAAGAAGTAAAAAAACACCTATAAAAAGAGTTAAAATCCAAAGAAAAAATAGACTTCCAGCTTCATAAAGTCTCTGCGTTTTTTGACTCTCTGGGAGATATACACCAGATGGCTCTTCTTTTTTAGGAATTTTTTTTTGTTTTAATACTTTTTTTTCTTGATAAATAGTGAGTGATTTAATTCTAAGTATTATGGAGTCAATTACTCCTTTCTAAAGAAAGGAGCATGAGTTGCAGTTCCAATCGCTTCAGATAGGCAGAGATTTCGTGGGACTGCTATAGGCCAACTGACATG
>JAAKFV010000005.1 GCA_011064875.1 Candidatus Anoxychlamydiales bacterium
TCCTTGATAAAAATGATACCCTATACCGAGTGATTTCAAGTATGAATAGCCATTTAACTGTTCATAGTAAGTATATGTTACTTTGGTGAATTTAGCTTCCTCTTCAGGTAAAAGAATAGGGATACAGTCTCCTCTAAAATAAGAGCCTGTCATGGCCATAATATGAGCAGTTGATTTATTCATTATAGATCGTAAGAATTCTCCCAATCGATTGTCTTCATTAGCTGAAACATGATGAAACTCATCGATTGCTAAAAGAATATCATTAAATTGTTGTTCATCTATAGCTTCAAAGGCGTGACGAAGTGTTGAATGAGTACATATTAAAATTTGCTCATCGCTTTTTAAAAAACGCAGAAAAGCTTGAACTTTATTTTTTTCTCCGCCGGGAGTACATAAATTATAATTAGGAGTAGGTTTCCAATTAGCAAAAAAACCATTCGATTTAAGATCTATTTGATCAAAGGAACTTGCAATAACCTTTTCAGGGACTGCAACTATTACTTTTTTCAACCCTTGGTTAAGAAGCTTATCAAGGGCAACGAACATTAACGCACGAGACTTTCCAGAAGCGGGAGGGGACTTAACTAATAAATATTGAGCATCTCTAGCAGAATATACTCGTTCCTGCATTTCACGCATGCCCATTGCATTTGTTTTTGTGCTTTGACCAGTTTGTTTATATGGGACATCAACGATATTAGGCACCTTTCTTCTCCTTTTCTTTTTGAATCATTTTTTCATAAAGCTTAAATAAGTATTCTAGCCGTTCCTCATCACTTTTAAATGGTTTAGATTTATAACAACGTTCAATAGCGAGGTCTAAGTTATGATGAGCTTTTAGTAGTCCTTTTGGCATCTTATTTGGATCGTAGAGCTCTGCTATGGTTTTATCAGGATGTTTTTGACGTTCATCAATTACATTTAAAACATGATTTTGTATGGTTTCTTTTTGTTCTTTTGATATGTCAGGGAATGGGAATGTATTGTAACAAAGAGATGAAGAATATCTAATCCGAGTTTCTAGTCTTCCTGCTACAGCTTTTACCCATGTCATGTGCATTTTTGATGAGATAATTCCAAAAATGTACATTTCGGAATCATAAATAGCTTGTGCTGAATCAAGAATTACTGTTTTTTGATCTAAAAATCCAAAGGGTATATATTCTCGTTTTTCCGAAGTTACTCTAGGGATAATTATTGAAGAGCTATCTTTATGTCTTCTTTCTCCAAAACTATAGGCTTTTTTTGCTAAATTTTTAGTGGCTGTTCTTTTGCTTGTTTCTCTATATTTTTTTACTTTTTGTAATTTATCAAAAATAAATGGAATTGTTTTTGCTTTTGGTGCGTCTATTTCATTTATCCAAATACAGTGTCGATTAACTCCATGTAAGAATTCTTTGGCTCCTATGGCTTTCTTAATAAAAAATAAAGCTTTGGGATCAGATTTTTTAATTTTAATGAATTCATCTTTTGTTAGCATAAAGTTTCCATCATCATTTGCCATACTTCCAATTGTCATCATGGGTAAGTTTGCAATTGATGATTTATGTGATGACACGATTGAATTAGATTCGTTTCTTAAGAAATGATTGATGTTTTTTACAACTGTTCTTGATGATTTATTATATAAAGACTTAATTGAATTATTTTTGTTTCTTACTCCAATAATTACACATGTAACGCCAGCGTTATTTTTAGCAAAATTATTCCATTTAAATGATTGATGAGCAAAGCCAATTTCTAAATGTTGATTGAGAATATGCGGCCATAATATGGGGACCGACTCTCCTTGACATATTGAATTTGTTGAGACAAATGCAAAACTAGCCTTTGATTCTGAAATATATTGTGTAGCTAGAAAAAACCAACAGGATATGTAATCTAAATTATTATGTTTTTTTATATGTTTTAAAAGATGCTGAATGTCTTCTTTGTGCTCAGTTAATTGGTTTCTTGCACCAAGGTATGGAGGATTTCCTAAAATATATATTTCACAATTGATTTCTTTAGGACATATTTTTCCCCAATCTAATCGGGTAGCATTTCCGCAAACGATATTTCCCCCTTGTTTGAGAGGAAGAGATGGTCTTGTTCGACCAAATGTATCTTTAAATTTAACATTCATTTGGTGTTCTGCCAGCCATAATGATAAAATAGCAATTTCATGGGTAAAATCATCTAATTCGATTCCATAAAATTGAGTAAGAAAAATACGGGATAAAGGGAGAGAAAGTTGATGACTAATTTTTTGAAGTTGTTTAAAAATTTTTATTTCTAAACTACGCAATTCTTTATACGCTATAATCAAAAAATTTCCTGATCCACAGGCTGGATCAAAAATCTTAATAGTGCTTAATCGCTTTAATAGTTTTTGAAGCTTCTTAGGATTTGAAATTGATTTATTAAACTCTTTATAAAGTTCATTAAGGAATAAAGGTTCTATAACTTTCATGATATTTGTTACAGAAGTATAATGCATACCCATACTTCCTCGCTGTTCTCGATCAACAACTGCTTGAATCATAGATCCAAAAATATCTGGGTTGATTGAGGCCCAATTTAATCTACCGCAATCAATAAGAGTTTTTCGTGAAGACTTTGAAAATTTGGGAATTGGAAATTTTTCAGCAAATAAACTCCCGTTTACATATGGAAATTTTTGAAGGAATTTTGAATAGGAGGATTTTTTATTGGTATCAAGGGACTTAAAAAGTTTTGTTAGATAGGAACTTAGATCACTACCATTTTCATTTGTATGGGACGCAATTGAGTTAGTAAAAAGTTTTTCTTCAAAAATACCAGTATCTTCTGCAAAAAAACAAAATAATAAACGAGAGAAAAAGACATTTAAAGCATGGGTTTCTTTTGTATTTAAAGAGGGATTGTCTTTTTTTATTGCATCATAAAGTTTAGCCATTTTTTCAGCGGCTTTTATGTCTAGGGGATCCTCATGATGTTTTAACTTAATTTTTTCTTTTCCAATCCAGGGAAAGAAAAATTCACAATTTTTTTCTAATTCATTGATTGGAATATCTAAAGAGTCTTTTGTTTTTGTGTCTATCGATAATAATGTTTTGTAATCGGTAACAATAATGAAGCGAGGGTTATGTTTTAGTGAGAGAGAATCCTTTTTTAGCTCATCTATTGTAAAATGGAGGTCTTTTTCCGAAGTGCTTTTAAAAAACACCTTGTTTTTCCAAAGGAGTTCTTTTTTTGTTTTGGCAAAATTGTAACTTCCTTTTTTTAAGCGGGTTATTGTTGCTTTCGAAATCCCATACGCTCTAATAAGATCATAAATGAAAGTATCTCTAGAAAAATTATTCACCAATTTATGAACATTTTCTTGAATACTAACTTCTTTTTTATCCTTTAGCAAATCCCCCCCCTTGCTTAAAATAACAGTGCTAACTCAGATAGCTGTATATCTCCTAAATAGAAAGTTTTTAAAAAAAACGCTATACATTTTATTTTTTTCAATTAAGATGAAAGTTTGTGTATAAAGATATTGTAATTGTTTATTAATATAAAACTAACTAAATAAAATAGTTTATGTTAATATAAAATTATTATTATTTTGTTTTAATTTAATATTAATAATTTCAGCAAATATTGTTGTGTTTTTCGGGAATTGTTATGAAAATTTTAGAATTAGGTCAAATATTAGAAAATTACGAAACGAACCCATTTTAAACTTCGGAATTAATTTCAACAGCTACAGAGGCGAGAACTCCTTGACCATTTCTTATTCCTTGAATTCTTTGAAGTTCATGAAGAGCTTTATAAAAATTTCTTTCTAACATTATTTCATACCTTGAAAGAGTTTTTATGAAATTACCTTCATACCCTTTAAAAGCTTGATTAAGTTGTTCCCATTTAGGATAACCATTTTTTTGAAATTGCTCATTTTCTATTTGTAAGATTCTTCTTAATCGCCATGCTGAAGTAATTATTTTTTCAACTAATAATTCTTCTATAGAGCCTTTAGGTTGAAGCGACATGTAAATATTATTTTTAAAAATTTCTAGTTCTTTGGGGGACTCATCTCTAATAATTAGATCTTTCGAAAGAATTCCGTGTTTCAAAGAATTTTTTGATGAAATTTCTTTTCCGGATTTTGTTTGGGGGCCTGTAGATTTTAAAGCATTATTTTTATTTGCTTGAATATTTAATAATGATGACATTTTTATATTCCTTTTTATGTTGCTAAAGTTGCTAATTTGCTAACTTAATTTTTTAGCATATTAGCAACTTTAGCAGAACTTTTAAGTTTGAGGTGGTAGAATTGTCCAAGCCTCTTTGTTTTTTACATTATTAATAAATAGATTTGGAGTTTTTATCACCCATCCATGTGCTTCTAAAATGTTTATGATTTTACGTGCATTTTCAGCATTCCTTATTCCTAGAGAAGAAGGCCCATATTGATAAATAGTTGTTAAGCCTACTTGAAATAACCCTTTTCCCCAAAACCAATTAAGAAGTTCTTGGGCACATATTAAATTTGGATTAATAGATGAATAACCATGAATTCTGAGTCTTTCATTCAGATAATATTCTGATAATTGGATTCCCTTTTTTAAACAATCAGAGTTTATCGTTTCAGCTTTGGGATTTTCTATTAAGCTTAGAACTCCACTTAATCGGAGAACTTGTTCTGGTATTTTACTAGCAAAGCGACGAATAACATAAAATTCTTTATTTTTAGGAAGTTCAGAATCTATTCGGTCATGAAATATTATCCATTCTCTTTTTGCTTCTGGGCTAAGAGTGAGTAAACGAGGAACTAGTTCATTTTGTGGTGCTGGAGGCAAAGCTATAGGCAATTGTTGATCTAGAAGATTATTAATAGCTATACGATAAGATTTGAAATCTGAATTGTAATTAATATTTTCTTCTAAATATGGACGTTGACCTGCTGTAGAAGCGGGAAAAGCGATAAGACATCTTGGTAAAAATCCTTGTAGATCAAATAAACTATTTTTCATAAGGTCACAAAAAATATTTTCTTGAATTAGAAGATGTAAGCAAAATCTGCGACCATATAAAAGTGAAGCGCCATCTTCAGACCGTAAACGTGATATAGGTTTACCATCCCAAAAAGAAGAAAGACCTGCAAGTGTTTTAAGCATATTATCACGATTCATTGCATGACCTCCAAAAAAACGTCCTCCTTCATCACTAAAAAGTCCTATGCTTGGGAATCCACAATTATCAAAATATTTTACAATACCTTCATAAGTAGGTTCTTCAAAAAGCATTAAAGATTGAATAGGTTCAATAGGAGCTTTTTCATCAAAAAACATATTTTTTTCAGGCTCTTTTTTTAACCATCTTTTTTTTCTTTCTTCCCAAGTTTCTTTCAAGAGCCGATATTTGCGATTCTCTTCTACATAGATGTTTGATTGCATTTTTTGCCACATGTAAATAGGAGCTAATACTATTTTATCAGTAGCGCTTTTCCTATCTCCAGATTCTGCTACTGTAATAAAGTAAAGAGATAAAGGAAATTCCCTTCCATCTATTCCTATATTTGCATAGGGCTGAGCGCACAAACAAGCTGTAGCCAATACACTTTGACCGCAAATTGCATCGGGAGCTTTAATAACTCTTTGAAGCGTTTTGCTTATAGATCCTAAAGTTTTTCCTAACGCATCACAAGGGAAAGGCATAGGTTCTTTTATTTTTCGAAACAAAGGTAATGGGTTGCTATCTGTAACAAACGTTACATTTAAAAATGATGTTAAATCATATATGTTTTTGTTTTCACAGTGTTGATGAAAACATTTAAAGCCATGTTCGGAATAACTATTAGTATTAGGTTCGTAATATTTAGTGCCTTTATCTTCCTTTGAATGTAAATGTTTCCAAGGACATTGAATAGTCCAACATCCTTTAGGATGCGATTGCTTTTGAATTAATAAACCTTGTTGGTCTAAAGCTTTTAAGATAGGGTTGTTCTTATCAGAGTCAACTTTGTCAAATGAATTTGTGTTTGTTAAAAGTTTTATTTTAAAATTATCCAAAAACTTTTGAAATTGAATTGGCTGCTCTCCACTTTCTTCTATAATTTTTGTAAAAAAGGGATCTTTTTTATGATGAAAAAATCCGGGGAGACGCATTACTCGTCCTAAATCATTGACTTGTGGATCACTTCCGAATCTACTGCTAAGCTGTTTTTGAATGTCTGAAAAATATTCTAATTTGATATTTTCTACAATCCAATAGGCATGATATCGACCAGGGCTTGATTCAACTATGAGATGTGGAGAAATAGGAGCTTCTAAAACTGGCTCTAAGGACGCTCCATCAAGATCAATGAAAAATGTTCTGCCTTCAATAATATTATCTTTTTTACGGCCTTTACCATCTGTTTTATTAACCGTGACAAAGATGCCAGCTTCTTGTTTATTTAAATTAATCAATAAGTCTTCATGGTCTTCTATAGTATCACTTAAAATCCTTGCAAATGGCTTTGATTGATTTTCTTTTTCTGGAAATGTTTGAAAAGAAAAATGATTATCATTTTCATCGCATTGACTGATAAAACTTAAAAATCGTTTTGCCATTTGTATATCAGGCTGTATTGGATGTTGATTTTGATTTGTAAAATCTTTTATTATGTTCATATTAAAACCTTTTATTTTATGAGCCGTAAGTTTTCTATTTCAAGCGGCTCGTTTTTTTTATTTTATATTTAATTAACGACGCTCTTGCTTTTCGATCCAATTGATAAAAAGATCTCGTCTGATTATTAATTTTTTATTTCCTATTTTTCTAATAGCTGATTTTAAGCCATTTTTATGGGCATGTAAGATGTAGTATCTTAACATTGGAACTGTGAAGCAAAAGCTTGGGTCTTCCGCTATTTGTTTGACAGTGCAGTAAGTGTAGTTGTTTTCTTCCTTCATAGTATTCCTCATTATGTGTGAAATGGTTTTATCTTTTAAAAACAGCTATCATTTCATCGCAATAGATCTTTTATTTCGTTACCACTAAAGGTAACGATCGGGAATATAAAAGAATGTTTGTGTTTAAGTTATTATTTTTTAGTTGTTTGTAGATTTGATTTGAAGGAAGATTTAGCCTTTACTTTATGGGAATAAATTTGTTTTTGCATTTCTTTTCTTTATTTTGTTGGGATTCTAATTTTGGTAGTGTTATATTATATCATCTATAAAGGAATTAGAAAATTATGAAATTAAAAGAATATCTCAAGCAAATTAACATCACAGCAATTGAATTTTCTATGATTTGTAGGATCAGTCATCCTGTGCTTTATAGAATCTTTAAAGGAAAAAACGTTTCACAGAAAACTGCGAAAATAATTTATAAAAAAACTAAAGGAATGGTTAAATATGAAAATGTTTACATTCCAGCTGGTTGTCTTCTAATGGATGTAGAGGAATGAAGGTAGTAGTTCAAGATAAATTGATAAAATTTGTTTTATTGAATTATGTTCTCAATTTCCGTGTTTTTTTATTCTAAAAGGAAGTTTAGGTTAAGATTCTTTATCTTTAAAAACAGTTTTTTTGATCTCTCTAATAGAAGGGCTTTTATAATAAGTTTTAGGAGGTTCTTTTTGCATTTCCTTTCTTTGTTTTGCAATCATTCGAATATTATCTTGAGAATGGGGAAAAGTTAGAAAGGCTTCAGGTAATATAGGGGAATCTTTAGAAGGAAGTATTTCAGATGAGGCTTTGCGAAAAATGTCTTCTAATCTATCTATAGTTAAGTTTGGAAATATTTTTTGTTGTCTTTGCAAAGCATTTTTATCAATAAAAGCTTTTAAAAGATTTTTTAAACCTTCAGTTATCTCTATTTCTTGGTTGCATATATGAATTGTATTATCTTTAATTTCTGCAGTTGTTAACTCTAACATATTTTTTACTGTAATTGAAATATCAGGATCTTGTGCAGCTTGTATTGCAATATATAGGTATAAAATAATTTCTCCGTAACATTTATTTAAAAGTGGATTTTTGAGAAACTTTTTTGACAAATATTGAATAAAACTTGAATAAGTTTGTCGATCTATCGCTCTGCTAGATTTCCATCGTTCTTTTGTTTTTTTTATTTTTTTTGTTGGGAACCTGCTTTCAATAAAAGCATCTATTTTTTTTTGAGACCAATTTAAGTCTTTGAAGATTAGATTTTCTAGAGTTTTTTTCCAGTATCGCTTAAATTCATCATGATGTCTTTCTGTTCTTTTTTTTAATGAATAAAATGTTTTCTCATAAGCTTCTGCGATTAAAGTTTGTTTATTAGGAGCAAATTTTGTATTAGATAATGTTTTCATTGATTTATCTAATTTCCATTTCCCACAAAATCTCATAATTGCTTTTTTAAAATCTTGATAAGAGGTTTTTGAGAGATTTCTTTTTAGAATAACTCGTTCTCTTTGGTAATTAATAATTTCTAAATGTATATTTGTAAGAGAGTCTGCTCTATCGTCTTTTTCAAACCAATCAAGCCATTCTGACATTTCATGTTCTGAGGCACAATAAAGAAGAGCTGTATTGTATGCTTTTTTTAAATTGTCTAAAGATTTAGAAGTATTTTCGATTTCAAGTTTCCATGGAATAGCTACTACATTAATTCTAATCTTAGATTTTTTATATGTTGGAAGAAAAATTGCCATTCCTATAATTATTTTTGAGAAACAAATTTTACGTAACTCTTGATTAGGAGAAAAATGAATTAGACCATGTTTTGTAACATTGACCATTGTTTCTAATGCATTTTCTGTCATATGAGGATTGCTTATGCAATGAGGGCATATTGTACATAGATAAAGTGGACTAAAACAAAATTGAATGGAATCTGGATTTTTTGTGACTTTATCGTAAAACTTTTTAAGTCTGATAAAGACGTTTTGTAATTCTTTTGCTAATTTTTGATGTTTTGTTAAAGCCATTATTATTCCTTATTAATTTGATAAAAGTGTTTTTTCTACAAACTCAGATAACTGTTTTGTATGAGTAACATCCATGTGTGTATAACGAGATAACATTGACAATGAACGATGCCCCATAGCGGTTGCCAGTGCAAGATTTGAAGCTCCGCCTTTAGCTGCAAAGGTTGCAAATGTATGCCGTAAATCATGAAATCGAAAGTTTTCTATCTTTGCTTTTTTGAGGGCTGTCTCCCATGGTTTCCTTATAGAAATTTCACCAAATCTTTTCTTGCTTGGAAATACAAAAGGATTATGAGGATTTCTATTTTGATATATTTTTTTAACTTCTTTAAAGGAGCTACCAACAAGAGGTATAGATCTTGGATAGCCATTTTTTGTTTCTTTGAGGGAAATGATCTTTTGTTCAAAATTGATATTTCCCCAAGTGAGTTTAAGTATTTCGCCTTGTCTCATTCCAGTGCATATTGCTAAAGTAACAATAGGCAGAAGAAAAGGGCTTTTACTTTGAGAGCAAGCTTTAAGAAGTCTTTCGCACTCTTTTTTAGAGAGAATTCTATCTCTTCCTTTAGCTTCTTTTAATTTTGAAACTCGAAGCATAGGGTTTATTGAAATCCAGCCACACTCTTTAACGCCATAACTAAGAATGATAGAGAGTGAAGCAAGGTAGCGGTTTGTTGTTGCAGGAGATCTTTGTGTCCCTTTTGAAGTAATGCCTTCCATTAGCTCTTTTCGATGCTTTGCAATTAGATCAGGAGTTATATGATTGAGAGAGAATTTTCCAATTTTGTTTTTCCACCAATGAAGATGACGAAGAGTGTCTTTTGAGCTTTTAGATTTGAAAGCAAGATCCAATTCAATATATTTATCAATTAATTCTGATAGGGTCTGTTTTTTTTTAATTTGATCAGGAAAATAGATTCCTTGTCTTCTTCTAGCTTCTTCTTCAATTGCCCAGTCTTTTGCTTCTTGATACACAGGAAATGTCTTATAAGTTGGTGGGAGGCCATCTTTAGGACGAATCATAACTCGATAACTAAAAGTTTTATTTTTGTTTTTACGTTTTTGAATAGTAGCCATCTGCTCAGTCTCCTTTTTTGTTGAGATGAACAGTGAATGTGCTGAGATGTATTGTGACGTATAGAGTCTTGGTGTGCCATATGAGTGCCACAGCCTTTTTTGTAGCAGGTTTTTCTAATGATCTGGTGTCATCATACTTAACCTTTGTCACTCTACCACAATACTTTAAAAATGATGGGGCAACCAGGACTTGAACCTGGGACCAACGGGTTATGAGTCCGTTGCTCTAACCGACTGAGCTACTGCCCCTAGAAAAGTAATGAATTATAATAAATTATAAGATTCTATTATTCAATATTTTTTAATAAATATCATTCTCAGAGATGAGAGTCTCAACTATTGCTATAGCATCTAATAGATCCTGAGCATTAGCTTTTGATGGATTTTTTTGAATTGTTAAAATATATCTATCAAATTCTGTCCAAAGCTTATCTAAGGCTTTTTTTGTCTCGGGTTTGTGATAAATAGCTTTTTTATGAGCGTCTTTGTATAGCATCTCTTTAGATGCATTTATTATCATAGACATTTTTTCTTCAAGAGCATCTGTGTCAACAGCTCCTTTTACTTCTTTTTTGAAATCAAGTATCAAATTTTTAAAATACTTGTGAGGATCTTGATCTGGATTTGATGAAAAACTAGATGGAAGTGTCATTTTTTTCTCCTTTAAACTTTTTTTTATATTATCAAAAAAAAGATATTTCTAAAGAAAAAAGTATTAAATGAGCCATTTAGTTTTAATTTAAAATTTTTGATATATATTAAAAAAGAAGAAATTGAGCTATTATGATTATAAATTTTATTAAAAAAAAATATGCTAGAAATATCAAAAAATAATTATTTAAAAAAAACAAGAAGAGCTTTAATTTCTACAGCGATTTTAAATGCACCACTTTTTAGTTTATATAGCTTAACGACATTTATCTTAAGAAAAGATTTAAAAGCTAGCGCTTTTCATTTAGCTGTTATAGTTATGCTTCGCCCTACTCTTAGCTTTGTATCTTATTTTTGGAGCTCATATGTTTTTAATCGTGAAGATAAATTAAAAATAAATTTTTTGTGGGCTTCTTTTTTATCGTTTTTTTTATTTTTTTTATTTCCTTTTGTAAATAGCGTTTGGTTAGTTATTTTATCTTCTGCTGTTTTTATGCTTTTTTATAGAGCTAAAACTCCAGCTTGGATGGAAATTGTAAAATTAAATATTGAAGAGAAAAAAAGAGATAATATCTTTTCATATACAACATCTATTGCTTATTTTATTGGACCGATTCTTGCTTTTATTTTAGGACCTCTTTTAGAAAAAAACACTCTAATGTATAAAAATTTGTTTTTTATAGCTGCTCTATTTGCTCTTGTAAATATTTGGATTATCTCTAAGCTGCCTGTTAACTTAATAAATAAAAATATTCAAGGTGTAAAAAAAGAAAAACTAAGCATTTTAAAGCCTATAAAAGAGGGAATAAATTTATTAAGATCTAGAAGAGATTTTGCTCTTTTTCAACTAGGCTATATGATTGCCGGTTTTGGACTCATGTTAATTCAGCCTATAATTGCTATTTTTGCAGCTGATAAATTAATGATCTCTCACAAAGAATATGCATTTGCTATATTAATCTTTAAAGATTTAGCGTTTGTAATATCCTCTCCTTTATGGGGTAAATATTTTGCTAAAATCTCTATTATGAAACTCTCATCTTACATGTTTTTTTCTTTTGCTCTTTTTATGATAGTTTTGCCTTTTGCTAGTTTTAATATGTTGTGGTTTTATGTAGCTTTTATTTTATATGGAATTGCATCTTCTGGTTCTCATCTTTTATGGAATCTCTCAGGTCCTATTTTTGCTAAAAATGAAAACAGCTCAAAATACACATCCGTAAACGTTTTTATGATAGCTATTCGAGGGTGCATTGCACCAGCTTTAGGAATCTTTTTATCTCTCTTTATTTCTCCTGCATATATCTTTTTTATAGGAGCTATGTTTTGTTTATTTAGCTTCTATTTAATCTTTAAAAACCAAAATGTTTTTGCTTTTGTGAATAAAAACAATTGATTTTAAAACCTTAAGTTTATATACAAATATGTATATGGATAGAGATAGGTTAAACACATGCAATTAAAAATAAAAATATTTATTTCTCTTTTTTTTATATCGGCAAATTTTTTATTTGCAGAAACTCAAGATGACGTTGCGGTAAATAGATCGGATAATATCCCTAAAGAAAATTTAGATGGAGCTGATGATCAATATTTTGAAGGTTATCTGCAAGCTTTAGTCGATATGCATTTTTATGAATATAAAGTCGTAGTTATCGTAAAAGATAGAAATGTTTGGCTTTCTAATATGCCGAAAAATGCGCTCACTTATAAAAGTATCGTCTCTTTTTTAAGTGATGTTCCAGGAGTTAAAAGAGTCGTTGTAATAAATGGAGTTCCTCCAGAAGAGTTGGAAGCGAGAGAGAAATATGTAACTAGACCAAAGGTTAACGGTATTTGGTTTCCTCAAACAACAACTCTATTTCAACCAATGCTTGCAAACCCTCGCCAAGTTACCTACTCAATTGGTTATAGAGGTAATGATAAAGTAGCCGGAAGAGAAGCTGTTGCAGTATCGCTCGGGGACGACTTTCCTATCTTTAGATGGCTCGATATTTTTAGATGGCATGCAGATGTTCAAATAGGAATAGAATCTGGTATTTGGACAGTTTTTAATATGGATCCAAGCCCAAATATAGGTGGAGGAACAGCTCTATTTAATACAGATTTTTACGGTGGAATACCACTTGTTTATTCTGTAAATAAATGGGTGTGGAGACTTCGGTTATATCATATCTCTTCTCACTTAGGAGATGAGTTTTTAGTAAACCATCCAGGCTTTGATAGAAAGAATCCAAGTTTTGAAGTTGTAGATCTGTTTTTTCAATATCAAGCATATGAGCAACTAAGATTTTATGCAGGAGCAGGGCTCATTTTACATAGCGATGGAACTTTTCCAATGAGACATGGATATTTTGAATACGGTTTTGAAGCGAGATTCTGGGGTTCTAAAATATATTATCATAATCTTTTTGGGACCTTTTTTGTAGCTACCTATTTTAGAAATTGGCAGCTCAATAATTTTAATTTAGATGGCACTTATTTACTCGGTTATGAATGGTCAAAACTTCAAGGTGTCGGTAGAAAGATTAGAATTTTTAGTGAATATCACCATGGATTTTCTCCAGAGGGCCAATTCATGAACAAAAGAACAAGTTATTGGAGTATTAAAGTCGCTTACGGATTTTAATAATCTTAATCGATTTTATTGCTTAAATAACTTAAAATTTCTAAAACTATATAAGTCTTACTTATTAATCTTTTGAGTTAAATTATTGTGAACTCAGGCATTCCAATGCCTGAATTTATATGAATTTGGGCACAATAAAGACCTAAACTAAGATTTGCATTTATCTAAAATTTGGCTAAGTTCAGGCTCTTCGATTTCAAAATCTTCAACTAAAACTCTTTTTATTTTTTCTAGGTCTTTTAACTCTTTTTCAGGAGTAAAATAATTTTTATCTTCAGAAAAAGATATACATTCGCCAATCTTAATAATGTAATCATTTATCCAAAACTTGAGAAAATTATGAGAAGTTATACTTCCTAAAAGGAATACTTTTCCTGCAGAAATATCAGTGAAATTTCTATTAGAAATATCGCTTCTAAAAATAATCTTGTTTCCTATTAAAAAAAGCTCATTATTACAGAAAACTCTTGAATTAAGATGTAAATTATCTTGTGAGCTTAGCAATAAGTGGTCATTTGAATGAATTGTACCATTTACCAAAATGGATTTAGCACAAATATTTATCTTTGCACAATCTATATCACCATTTATAATTACGATATTCGCATCAATATAAATTTCCTTTCTACACTTTAAATTTCCATTTATCGTTAAAACAGCGTTTGCATCTGTTAAAAAATAATTACAAAGATTTAAATTATTATTAATAGTTACTTTGTATTTCATGATATTTAAAAAATAAAGTTAATTCAATCATTAATAAAAACAATAACATGAAAATTTAATAAAAATAAAGAAATTAATAATTAGAGCAAAAACCTTCTTTATAGACAGGACCTTTTTTACCGATAGATAGCTTATTTTCAAAAAAATCTTTATATATTTTTAGGCCTTGCTCTGCTGTTTGAATTGCATAAAAACAATTAGAGACCCATTCTGAACCTTTTATAGTTCCAGATTTTAGATTTATCTGAAACCTCGATGTGATTTTCTCTCTCCAGAAATCATTACTTCCAAAAAGAAGTATAGGATTTGCAGGTGAAGAGCCTGTTTTTCTATTTACCTCTTCTAATAAAAGTTCAAAATCAGCTCCAATTCCTCCCATTAAAAACATAGGAAAATCTAAATAAAATTCAGCTTGCCTTTCAACTAGTCTATCTAATCTATATGTCATTTTAGCATCTATATATGGATTTATCTTTTGCTCATTTACAACTGAAAATCCATTTGTTCTAAAATCTACTAAATTTGCGCAAGATAAGATTTTTAGCTCTCTTGCAATTTTATTACCAAGCTCCATAGCGCCTGGCCCTCCTCCTGTAACTAAAGCAAGTGGTGTGTTTTTGCAAAGAAGAGGATGATCTACTTTTTCTCTTAATTTTAAAATTCCATTGAGTAGTTTTTTTAGTTCTTCATCAAATTTTCCAGCTATTAGATTAGATCCGTAAACTCCAAAAAATGTAGCTTTTCTAAATTCATTTATTAAACTTATCGGAACAAACATTCCTGCATCTTTTTGAGGTCTTAGAACATATTGCAAAACTCTTTTACTTGCATTATCTATCCAAAAAACTGGAATAGCAAATTTAGCAAGATCTAGTAAAAATGCTCTATCTTCATGTGAGAAAAATTCATCGTTAGATCTGGATGGATATTGAAAATATACTCCTTTAACATTTCTTTGAATTGTATCAGAGAGTAGCATTTTTTTAAGTAGTGGAGAGGGGAAATGTCTTGTTAATAAAATACCTTGAGAAGTAATTAGACCATCTTCAATAGCTTTTAAAAAAGGATAAGATGGCTGCTCTTTTATATATTTTTCAACTAAATGAGCTTGAACCTCTGGTTCATCTAAGCCCGGAAAATCATGTTTTTTTGGATCTTTAATAATCCAAGAGGTTTCGTTTAACTTATCTAGCTCTGTTCCTTTTACAATATATACCGATGCTAATTGATTTTCAGGTTTTGGTGCTGTTTTTATAGCATTAAATAAAACTTTTGGATCTTCTAACTTTTCTTTGAGTTGATCTCTATCTTCAAAAAAGACGTATTCTCTATGTGGCTCTAACGTATAAAATTCTAGCGGAATGTGTTTTAGCTCGAGACTAGAAGAGCCATAAAATTCATAGATATCTCCAGAAGCTAAAGTGTTCGGCTCTAAAATACATGCAGATGTATGATGAAAACCCTTTGGCAAAAAATTCTCTGATACCTTTGCAAAAACAGTTCTAATGTACAAGGGATCTGTTTTTACAAGTAGACATTCTTCTTTTTGAATATCTGTTTTTTCATTAGTTTCAAACTTTTGATAAAGTTTTAAAAGCTCTCTTGTCGGATAGTTTTTACAGGAAAGTATTTTAGATAGCGCTGGCAGAAAATTTTCAATTTCCTTGGTGTAAGTAAGTTTTCCTTTTTTTATCGGTAAAAAAGCTATAGTATATCCATCTTTTTTCTCTAAAATTAACTCTCCATCTTTTTTTTCTTTAAATGATAAAAGTGGTCTATTAAATCTATCTTTTCTTAAAAACATTCGAGTTAAATATAAAGGGTCTCTAACTTTTCTTGAATCTTCTTGAACAAATAATTTCCCAACATAATCATTTTTTTTTAGTAAGCTTATCATTTTTTGGGCTAAGGGAGAGTGCGATATTATCTCTACTAATACTTCGGCTGTTTTTTTTGTTTTATTAAGATCTATCTCTTTTTTAATAGCATCAACACCAAGTTGCGCTAGTGTACTTTTTAAATTAAATAAAATATTTTCGCTTTTAGCTTCAAATCCTAAAAAAGCATCAGAGATATCCTTGATTTTAACAGTTATTAAAACTTTTTTTTCATCTACCTTTTTTACATCTACAATAAATCCATCTTCAGTTATTAAATCAAAATGTGTAGATAGAAGATAATTTTTCATAATTTGCTCTCTTTAATACATTATTAAAAATTTAAATTTAATGAGCTAGAGAATTTCTTTGAAAAGCATAGATGATCTTTTTGAAATTAAATATTTCAGATTTTTACTTAAGAATAAAATTCATGATCAATTAATGTGTGTAATAGCTCCATAAGACATTAGTAGTCCTACTAATTCTATTTTAAACCCTCTTGCATAATCTAGAGCTGTCCAATTTTCATGATATTTATTCTCAACATTTAGGGTTTTCACACATTTTGGGGTTTTAAGTAACAATTCAACAGTTTCTCTATTTCCAGATTCTACAGCGCACATGAGGGGTGTTTTTCCCTGATAAAATCTAGATCCTAAAGAATTTTTTATCTCTGCATTAATTTCAGCCCCTAATTTTAATAAAAGCTCTACAGCATCTTTTGCACCCCAACGACAAGCTCTATGAAGGGGAGTTTCATTATTTGAGTCATATGAATTAACATCAATTTTTTTGTCTTTTACTAATAAATTAATTAAATCAATATGACCATATCCCGATGCTAAAAATAGCGCTTTTTTTCCATAATAAGCAGCATAATTCCACCAATAGCTTTTTTCTACCTCATAAAGATATTCTACAGCTTCTTTATTTCCTTTCATTGAAGCCCAATATAAAGCTATCCATTGATCATTATCTGGAAGACGTATGTTAGCACCATTTTTCACTAAAAGCTTTAATGACTCTACACTATTATTTTCAGTTGCATAAATTAGTGCTGTTTTGCCTTTGTTATCTTTTGCATTTATTTTCTCTTTTATTTCAGGATTAGCTAATAATGTTTCTAAGCATTTTGTTTGATCATATTTAGCTGCAATCATTAAAGAGGTAAAATTACTACTATCTTTTGCTCCATTTTTTAATAAAAGCTCTACTGTTGCAAAATTACCCATTTTAGAAGCATAATGTAGGGCTGTTTTATTTTTTTTATTAGTTTGATTAACATTAAGATGGGGTATTAATGATTCAAGCGTTTTTTTATTTTTTTTTGTTTCAGTTATCAAAATTGTATTTTCTTTTTCATCTAAAGATTCATCGATTTTAGCTTTATTTTCAAGTAATGAATTTGTAGCTGGAACTAAATCTAACTCGATAGCCAAATCTAAAGGAGTTTTACCATCTTTATTTTTCTTATTTAAGTCATATGGGATTTTTAATTCATTAAAATTCAAAAATAAATTTTTAAGATTAGCCTTATTTTTCACAGCTAAATGAAAAATAGTATCTTGTTCTTCGGTCTCGAATTTAACCAGATTTTCTAAGAAATCACGTTTATTTAATGCGTTTAAAAGAGTTTCGAAAAACTTTTCTAAAATATCTGAATTTATTTTTTTCTCTTCAATAATTTTTTTTAATAAAAACATAGCAATGTCATATCTTTGGTTTTTAACAGCTTTGATTAATGAGCTATCACCATTTTTATCTTCAAAGTTAATATCAGCTCCATGTTTTAAGAGAATTTTTACAAGCTCAATTTTATTAGATAAAGTAGCGGCCATTAAAGGGAAAGTACCTATGTTATTTGTTGTATTTATATCGAATTTAATAGATTTATTTACTAAAGTTTTTAATATGTATTCGACATCAAATTTTTCGTTTTGTGTCATTATAAAAAAAGCACTCAAGCCTTTTTTATTTTTTTCATTTATCAGCTTATCTGCGCTATTTTCTAATAGCTTAATAAAATTATTTGGATATTCTCCATTTGCTGCATAATGCAAAGCTGTATTATTTCTAGAATCTTTAGCTGATATATCAGCATCGTTTTCGATTAGTAATTTTAAAATTGATGAATTTTCCAAATTAGATGCATACATTAAAATGGTTTTATTTTTTTCATCTGCATCTTTAGCATTAGCTTCATTTTTTAATAAAAATTCTACTAATTTTATATTTTGATTTTTTACAGCCATTTTTAGAGGAGAAAAATCTTTTTTGTTTTTGTCATTTATTTTAGCTCTATTTTTTAATAATAAATCTATAATATCCATTTCATCATCTTCAGAAATTATATCTGAAGCTAATATTAATGCTGTATCACCTTGTAAATTTTGAAAATCTACTTTAACTTTTATATCTAATAAAAATTGTACAGCTTCAAGATTCTTTGTTTGACATGCTAACATTAATGGAGATAAGTGATCGTCTTTGGTTGTGTAGTTTTTGATAATATCTTTGTTTTCACCACAATGTTCATAGATAGCTTTAGCTGCTTTTAATTTACCATTTAGTATTGCACTTTGAAATGGAGTGAGATGTTTTTCTGAGCACATTGTAAGTGGATTAGCTTTTCCTTTTGTTAATAAAGTTTTTATTATTTCAATGTTTTCGTTTTCAGCAGCGATATGAAGTGCTGTTTTGCCCTCATTGTCTAGACAACTAATATCTGCACCTCGGGTTATGGCAGAATTTACTGAATCTAGTAAATTAAGTTTCACTGCAGTAAGCAAAAAACGATTTAGATCTTCTACTTCTTTATAATAAGGTGAAAATGAAGACGGAGGAATTGGTGAAGTAGCCATTTTTTATTCTCCTTTAATGTTTATTCAAAGAGCGCATATATATAAAAATCTAATTTGAAGACTATAATGATTTTATCTAAATATTAAAATATTTTTTTTATCTTTGAATTTCTTGTAGTTAAATTTTCGACAATATAAACTTATCAGATTATGGAAAAAGAAATTATAAAAAGAAGCTTTGGCACTCATGATGGATCATTTCATGCAGATGAAGTTTGCGCATGCGCTCTACTACTCTTATATGATCTTATCGATAAAGATAAAATCTATAGATCTAGAGATCAAACAACAATAAATCAATGTGAATATGTGTGCGATGTTGGTGGTATATATGACCCCAAAATTAAAAGATTTGATCATCATCAAAAGGAATACAATGGAGAGCTAGCTAGTGCAGGAATGATTCTTCTCTACTTAAAAAATCAAGCCTTTATGGATCAAACTCTCTTTGATCATCTCAATTACTCTTTAATTAAAAATGTTGATGCTCACGATATCGGTAAAACTGAAAATAAAGGCTATTCATTCTCTCAAATTATCACTAATTTTATCCCAATAGACTACAACGCATCTGCTAAAGAAAGACTATCGGCCTTTCTAAAAGCTGTAGAGTTCTCTTATAACCATCTAAAAAGAATGCAAGAGCGCTTTTTTTACTCTAAAAAATGCTCTCATAAAGTTAAAAAGGCTATGGAACCCAACCAAAAATATCTACTTTTTGAAGAGTCAATTCCTTGGCTAGATGCCTTTTTTGAATCAGGAGGAGAGTCTCACAAAGCCCTTTTTGTTGTTATGCCCACTCAAAGTCACTATAAGCTAAGAGCAATCCCACCTGATAGTAATTCTCGTATGAAAGTGAGGTTTCCTCTTCCCTTGGAATGGGCAGGTCTTCACGGAGAAGATCTTCAAAAAGTCTCAAAAATAGATGGTGCTATATTTTGTCATAAAGGTAGGTTCATATCCATTTGGAAGACTAAAGAAGATGCTATTAAAGCTCTAAAATATGTATTTAAAAAAGCAGGTATTGATTATGGCAACGATCTTTGAAAAGATTATTAATAAAGAGATTCCAGCAACTATTTTGTATGAAGATGATACAGTTATTGCTATCAAAGATAAGTTCCCAAAAGCGCCTGTTCATTTGCTTATCATCTCAAAGAAGGTGATTCCATCGTTTCAACACATAGAAAAAAATGATCTTCCGATAATTGGTAGGATGATAGAAGTATCTCAAAAGTTAGCTAAAGAGTTTAAAGTAGAAAAAGCATATAGGCTTCTTACGAATGTAGGGGAGTCAGCAGGCCAGAGTATTTTTCATCTGCATTTTCATTTGCTTGGTGGTAAAACTCTTAGCGAGAGTGAGATTATTTGAGAGAATAAATATGACTTTAAAATTATGCTTGTTGAGGGATAAATCTAAGTATCTTAAAAGCAAAGTCAGATTTTACTTTTAGTTGATCCTTTTGGAATTGTTTTTCTGCAGCTTCAAGTTCTCTTTTTGTTGATTCTGAAGTAGCAATTAATTGTTTTTCTTCTAAGACTAATGGATTTCTTTTTTGCTTTAATGATTCTAGTTCTACTTGAGTAGAAGCAATTTCTACCTTATTTTCTTCAATATCTTCACTAAATCGTTCCATTTTTTCTTCAAGATCTCTAAGAGAAATGTTTAAAACTTTTAATTTTTTTGAAATATCAACAATATTTCTTTTCACCTGCTCAAGAGTAGCAAATAAAGATTCTCCTTTTTCAGTTAAATTCGTATAATAAGAACTTAAATCTTCATTATTTTCAACCGCTCTCTCAAAATCATTTACAAAGTTTATTCCAGAAAGAACATCTTCATCAAAAACATCTCCATTTTCTAAAACTTGAGCTATTAAAGAACTTTTTATTTTATCATACAATTTAGTATAGTCTTCTAAAGCAGCTGCCTTTGGAGCGATTTCATTTTCAATATCTGCTTTTGTTTCAAATTCAAATTCAAATACTTTTTCTAAATCTGTTAATTCAATACTCTTTAATCTTATTTTTTCAGTTAACTCAGCTATTGCACCTGACATTTTTTGCTTTGCAATATTTATTTCGGTATTTTTTCTACTTAAAGTATTTACATCTCGAGGGGTCGTATGTATAAGAGCTCCTTCAAGTGTATTTAAAAGTTTTCCAATTGCTTCAAATGTGCTTAAATTCCCTTCTTCTATAGAAATTCCATCTTCAGGACTCATTTTTTCATATTCTTTAAGATAATCTTTTAGTTGTGTCAATTCAGTTTTTGGTATGATTTCTTTAAACGCAACTTGATCGCTTTTATTTAAAAGTTCTTGAGCTAAGTGTAGAGCTGAGCTTACACTAGATTTGAAAGCTATTTTTTGACTTTGAGATAATGCAGGAGTTGGTTTAGATTCTGAAAAAAGGCTTAAATCTTCGATTTTTTTAACTGTATGATTAGTACCAAAATAATGCCCATCAACGAAATTACCATCAGTACCGAATTCACCTTTTTGAGCAGCTTCTAGGTCATTAGACTTTTCATATTTTGTAAAATTGTGTTTTTTTATTACATATTCATAGTTTTTATCGTTTGCATTTGTATAGATTACTTCAAAGTAGTTACTAAAAATATCAGCAGCAATTTTATAAATAAAATGTACAATTTTGTTCAATAATCCAGTTTTTCTGGAAGATGACAAAAATTCTACATCAGCTGTAACGCCTTTGTTGCTTGTTATTCTTAAGGTATTATTTGTACTCATTTTATCCCTCAAAGAGGTTGTTTTATTTTTAGTTATATATAATCTCATTATTATGATAACATATTATTTAATAATTGTCAATTATTATTGGTTTATTCTAACGTTTTAAGGGATTTATAGTTAATTAGTTATGTTTAATTTCAACTAAACGCTTAAGTCATTGATATTTAATGGCATTTAAAACGATTATTTAGATGTTTCTAATAAGTGATTTAATTTTAGGGGTTTATGTTGAATGTAATCGTTTATATCTACACATATTCTTAATGAAGCAGATAAAAATAAATTTTTGCTTTGAGATGTTTTATTATTTGGTTATATTGATTTAAAACGAATGGATATTATGAAGCATTTTCTTGTAATAGCTTTATTGTTAGTGTCTTACATATTTGCTGGGGAGAATGCCCAACTAGATAGGATTAACTCTCATATACTTATAGAAGATTTTTCGTCAGCATTAGATGATGCAAAATCTAGCTTTGATAAATATGGAGCTTCTAATAAGTTAAAATTCAAATACATAGAATGTTTAGCTTTAAATGGAGAAGAGCTAAAAGCTATTAAAGAGCTGAAAAACTTAAATGAAGATGATTATAAGAATCTAAATTTTGATACTATTGAAAATATCTCATGGGCAATCTTAAATAAAGCGTCAAAATCTACCCAATATACAACTAGACTTACGACCTTGATAGGAGTGCATCTAACTCAAGATGTTAGAGCTATAAAAATATTGAATAATTCGATGAAAGACTCAAACGCAATTATTAGAAGTGTAGCTTTGCAGCTATCTTCTTCTTATATGGATAAGCCTCTAAAAGAGATGGTAAATAACCTATTTTTAAATGAAAAACTCTGGCTAGTAAGATTAGAGGTTATTAAAGCTATTGGTAAAATGAAAGTATTTGAGAGAAAAAATGAGCTTAAAGAGATCATAGCAGATGAAAAAGCTACCTTTGAAGAAAAAGAAGTAGCTATGTCTTCTTTAGTAAATATCATGGAAGATATAGATTTTGAAGAGATCAAAAGTCTATCTAATAGTAAAAAAGCTGGTCTTAGAAAATTATCTTGCGATCTAACTAGTTATTTCGATGTAAAAGAGGCTAAAGATCTAATAATTAAACTCACAGAAGATCCAATATCTGATGTTAGAATATCCGCTTTAAATGCTATATCTTTAAACTTTTTAAATGAGATCAAAGATAAAGATCTAAAAAATCTTCTTCTAAAAGCTGTCGATGATCCCTCTCCAGAGGTATGTATAACAGCTAGCTACATAGCTATTTTAAAAAATTATAGCTTTGGTGAAAAAAAATTAAGAAAATATTTTTATGATCAAGATGTTGATAATGCTAGATTTGCAGCAGCTGTTTTAGGTAAATTATCCAATAAATGCTTAAGGCTAAAAAAAACGGTTTTAAATAAACATCCAGATATTTTTGTAAAAGCAAATATAGCAATTGGGTTAATTGGAGAGAGAAAATTAGTAAAAGAGGCAACAGATACATTATTTACCTTTTTAAAATATGACGATAAACTTATGTGGGAAAATAGAAAAAATCCACTTTTTGAAGTTCTATATCCTAGCTATATAAGACATGTTGATCAAATGCCAAGATATCCAGAAGCAATAGATAAAATGACTAGATTACAGCTTCTATCAATGCTAGCTGTTGTAGAAGATCCAAGAGCAATAGAAGCTATAAAAAGCTTTTTAAAGCAAAAAGGTTGGGGTATAACAGGTTTTGCATCAGCAACCCTTTTAAAAGAAGGGGATGAAGAAGCTCTAAATATTATAAAAGAGCTTTTAGATGAGAAAGAATCAGATGTAAAAGTTCAAGCAGCTTTAGTGTTAGCTCTTTTTGGGAAAGACCCAAGTGTTATCTCTACTTTAGAAAAAGCATATATTGATGCTGATTATAATATGAAAATACAGATCTTAGAAGCTATAGGCCATATTGGGTCTAAAAAATCTATAAAATTTTTAATAAATACATTAGATGAGCCTTATCAAAATTTAAGGGTTGTTTCAGCCTCTTCTATGATTAGATGTCTAAATAGTTAATCTTAAAAAATTAATTTAGAAATCTCATATATATCTAAATTTTTTACTTCTAAAGAAGTTAAACATTTTTTGTGTTTTTCTTTTTGAATTTTATCTTTAAAAATAAAATATACATCGTCTTTAGAGAGTATTGCAGCTTGTCTTTTTGCGAAACTTAAAGAAATTCTTTTACCAAAATCTTCTAAGGATTTTTTAGAAGTTGGATTTTCTATTATATGATGAATTTCAGCTTGTTTTAACTTAGCTCGTAGAACTTCATTTTCTTGTATTTCGTGTTTTTGTTTCTCTAAAACATAGTTTAAATTTGGATCTGTAGTATCATTTTTTTTAAGCTCTTCAATTTCATTTAAAGATTTTTCTTTTTTTGTCTCCCATGCTTTAAAATGAGCAATAGCTGGAATAGATTTTTCTATATCTTTAGAAGTGCATTTAATCTTATCTAAATATTTTTTTATATCAGATTCTTTTTGAGTTTTTAAGGTGTTTAATTCTTTTAAAACATCTTTATAAAAAGCTGCTGTTTTTGTACATGCTTTTGCTGAAACTAAAAGCCTAGAAAGTAAAACTCCTATAACAGGCGCTGTAATACCGATTGCTATGTGCACCATTGGAATGGTAGCTGAGCTAACTGAGATTAAAGATAATAAATATATAGCAAATATTGTAATAACAAAAAAATTAATTATAGATGCTATTTTTAAAATTTTAGCTTTTCTAATATTTGCTATATAAGCTTTTTGGATATCTTTAGTGAAAATTGGATTTAAAGAAGTTACTTGAGTTGTCATAATATAAAAAATATTTTTGCAAAAATATATCTGAGATGATATTTTAAATAAATGATATTTTTTGATGAAACATATAAGAAAAAATAATTAAAAAAAAGTTTTTTGTGGCAAGTTATTGACATTAAAGGCAAAATGGTGGTTTACTACATACCGTTTATGATTCAATTTTAATAAAAATGGCGAAAGAAGAGACGATTAAGTTAGAAGGAGAGGTTCAAGAGCTGCTTCCGAATATGAGTTTTAGAGTAACTTTAGAAAACGGAATGACAGTTTTTGCACATCTTTGCGGAAAAATGAGAATGAGAAATATTAGAGTTTATGTCGGAGATAAAGTTACTGTTGAAATGTCTCCTTATGATTTGACAAAAGCTCGAATTATTTATCGGCACAAATAAATTATTATTGATTTTAAAAGTTAAAAAAAATTAAGCTAGTATGCTTTCAATGTTTAAAATGATTTTTTTTCGAAAATGCCCAGATAGCTCAGTGGTAGAGCACTTGCATGGTAAGCAAGCGGTCGTAGGTTCAATCCCTACTTTGGGCAAAAAGATCAAAAGAAATATGTATCAAAAATTACTTCAGCCTTATGGAGGAAAATAACAATGGCAAAAGAAACGTTTAAAAGGACAAAACCTCACGTAAATATCGGAACAATCGGGCACGTTGATCATGGTAAGACAACACTCACTGCCGCAATAACAAAATATTTAGCGAAAAAAGGTGGAGCAAGTTATAGAGATTATGCATCTATCGATAATACGCCTGAGGAAAAAACTCGTGGGATAACAATTAACTCATCACACGTTGAGTATGAAACCGACAAGCGTCACTACGCACACGTAGACTGCCCTGGACACGCCGATTATGTTAAAAACATGATTACCGGTGCAGCTCAAATGGATGGAGCTATTTTAGTAGTAGCTGCAACAGATGGACCTATGCCTCAAACTAAAGAGCATATTCTTTTAGCAAAACAAGTTGGCGTTCCATCAATTGTTGTTTTCTTAAATAAAATGGACCAAATATCAAAAGGTGATGAAGAGCTAGTTGAACTAGTTGAAATGGAACTTCAAGAACTACTTGCTGAAAAAGGATATAAAGATGTAACAATCGTTAAAGGTTCAGCCCTAAAAGCATTAGAAGGTGATAAAGCAAATGAAGATGCAATAGCACAACTTGTAACAGCTATCGATGAAAAAATTCCAGAGCCTGCTAGAGAAATTGATAAACCATTTTTGTTACCTATAGAAGATGTTTTTTCTATATCAGGTAGAGGAACAGTTGTAACTGGTAGAGTTGAAAGAGGAATTGTCAAGTTAAATGATAAAATCCAAATTGTAGGAATTAGAGAAACTAGAGATTCAGTTGCAACAGGTTTAGAGATGTTCCAAAAATTACTTGATGAAGCTAGAGCTGGAGAAAATGTTGGAGTTCTCTTAAGAGGAATCGAGAAAAAAGATGTAGAAAGAGGAATGGTTTTAGCAGCTCCTGGTTCTTGCACTCCCCACAAAAAATTTAAGGGAGCTATATATGTGTTAACCAAAGATGAAGGTGGTAGACATAAACCATTTTTCACTGGTTATCGTCCTCAATTTTTCCTTAGAACAACAGATGTTACAGGTACGGTTACTCTGCCAGAGGGTACAGAGATGGTTATGCCAGGTGATAATGTTGAGATTACTGGAGATTTAATGTATCCAATAGCTATGGAAGAAGGCATGCGTTTTGCTATTAGAGAAGGTGGCAGAACGATAGGAGCTGGAACAATTTCAAAGATAATTGAGTGAGTTTAGGGGTGTTAAGTGAGTTTAGGGGGTGTGTAGCTTAGTTGGTAGAGCGGCGGCCTCCAAAGCCGCAGGTCGGGGGTTCGACTCCCTCCGCACTCGTTTTTAAGAGTTTTTAATAATATGAAAAGGACTAAAATGGCAGTAAGTTCAAAAATAACACATTTAAAAGTTAAGAAAAAAAAGTTAAATTATTTTCGAGATGTTCAATCTGAACTGAAAAAAGTTTCTTGGACAACGAAAACAGAATTAGTTGCATGTACAAAAATTGTACTTGGAACAACTTTTCTTTTTGCTATAGCAATTTATATTGCTGATTTAGTTATTAAAAATGCTCTTCATTTAGTTAATTTAATCGCAAGGATACTTTTTGGATAATATATGATGAAATGGTATGTACTTCAAGTTTTATCGGGCCATGAAAAAAAAGTCAAAAGGACTTTAGAAGAAAATTTAAAATCGAGTGGCATGGAAGGTTTTATAGAAGAGGTTTTAGTGCCAACTGAAAATGTTCAGGAAGTAAAAAAAGGCGAACAAAAAATAACAGAGAAAAAGCTATGGCCTGGCTATATGCTTATCAAGATGAATTTAACAGATGAATCTTGGGGATATGTGAAATCTACTACGAGTGTAATCGGTTTTTTAGGTGGAGGCATGCCCTCTCCTTTAACTGACAAAGAGGTTGAAGAGATTTTAAAAGAGCTAGAAGAGAAGAAAAAAGGTGTAGTTCAAAAACATAAATTTGATATTGGTGATGTAGTTAAAATAACAGAAGGTGTTTTTGTAAACTTTATAGGGACAGTAACCGAAGTAAACCATGAAAAAGGAAAACTCTCTGTTTTAGTTTCAATATTTGGACGAGATACTAGAGTTGATGATTTAGAGTTTTGGCAAGTGGAACAAGCCTCTGAGGAAATAAATTAAGTTGAGGAAAAAATGGCAAAGAAAAAAATAGTTAAAATAATAAAATTGCAAATTGCTGCTGGAAAAGCAAATCCAGGACCGCCAATTGGACCAGCTCTAGGTGCTGCAGGATTAAATATTATGTCTTTTTGTAAAGATTTTAACGCTAGAACTCAAAAGCAAGCTGGAGATGTACTTCCTGTTGTAATTGAAGTTTATCAAGATAGAACTTTTTCTTTTATAACTTTGCAGCCTCCTGTATCTAGATTGATTTTACAAGAGCTAAAACTTGAAAAGGGTTCTAAAGAACCAAACAGAGATAAGGTTGGTAAATTAACAATACCGATTGCTGAAAAAATTGCAAAAAGAAAGATGCCAGATATGAGAGCATCCTCACTAAAAGCTGCTGTTCAAATGGTTGTTGGCACAGCAAAATCCATGGGAATAGATTTAGAAGGATAAATAAAATATGAAAAAATCAAAAAGAGCAAAAAAAATATCTCAAATTGTTGGAGAAGAGAGAAAGCTAACTTCTGCAGAGGCTATTGATCTTTTGAAAAAATGTCCAAAGCTAAAATTTGATGAATCAATTGAAATGTCTATAAAATTAGGTGTAGATCCTAAAAAATCAGATCAGCAAGTTAGAGGTACGGTATCACTTCCTCATGGAAGTGGAAAAACACTTAAAGTTTTAGTTTTTGCAAAAGCAAATAAGGTTCAAGAGGCCTTAGATGCTGGAGCGGATTATGCTGGAGCAGATGAATATGTCGAAAAAGTAAAAGGTGGTTGGTTAGATTTTAATGCTGTGATAGCAACACCTGATATGATGAGAGAAGTAGGAAAACTTGGGAGAATATTAGGTCCTAGATCTTTAATGCCCACTCCAAAATCTGGAACAGTAACACAAGATGTAGCGAAAGCAGTAAAAGAGATTAAAGCAGGAAAAGTGGAATTTAAAGTTGATAAAAACGCAGCTATTAATACTATCTTAGGAAAGCTATCTTTTGATAGTAAAAAGCTAGCTGAAAACTTTGAGACTCTAATGGCAGCGATCACAAAAGCAAAACCATCTACTTGCAGAGGAATTTATATTAAGAACTTAGTGTTATCTTCTACTATGGGACCAGGTATTGCTATTGATCTACAATCATTAAATATTACATAAAAGGTGAAAAAAAATTATGAGAGAAGAAAAAAAGCTTCTATTAGAAGAGATTAAAGAAAAAATAGATTCATCTTCATCTTTGGTTGTAACGAAATTTAAAAATATTACATCTACAGAATCATGGAATTTTAGAAATATACTTTTAAAAAATGCATCTGAGATGGAAGTTGTTAAAAAAAGAGTTTTTTTGAAGGCTTTTGAAAAAAGCGGGTACAAATGCAGTATTGAAGAGCTAGATGGTCAAATTGCAGTTATCTTTATTAAAGATGACCCAGTTGGAGCAATAAAGGCTATTTTTGAGTTTTCTGAACAGACAAATAAATTAGAGGTTATTAGAGGTGAAATAGAGGATAAAGTTTATAACAAAGAAGATCTTCTCTTCTTATCTAAACTACCGACTATGAATGATCTTAGAGCTGAATTTTTATCTGTATTGGAAGCTCCAATGTCAGGCACTCTATCTGTAATGGAAAGTCTTCTTACTAGTGTAATTTATGCATTAGAAGAAAAGAAAAAATTAGAAGAAAAAAATAAGGGGTAATATCGTGGCTACAAATATAGATGAAATAGTTGAAACATTAAGTAAGCTGCCAGTAATCGAGCTTGCTAAATTAAAAACACTGCTAGAAGACAAATGGGGAGTAAAAGCTCAAGCTGCAATGCCAGCTATGGTAGCAGCCGCTCCTGGAGAAGCTGCTGGTGAAGCAAAAGAGGAGTCTACTGAATTTAAAGTTACTTTAGAAGAGTCTCCAGCTGAGAAAAAGATTGCTATTATTAAGGTAGTAAGAGCGATTACAGGACTTGGCTTGAAAGAAGCTAAAGAGCTAGTTGAGAGTGCACCTAAAGTGTTAAAAGAATCGGCTCCAAAAGCAGAAGCAGAGGAGATTGTGAAAAAAGTTGCAGAAGCGGGAGGAAAGGCATCATCAAAAGGCCTTTAAAATATTTTTGTTTAATAATAGGGCAAAAGTTAAGTTTTTTGATTTTTGCTTTTTGATGTTTTTTATAAAAAAAAGCTATTAGCTTAGATTAATAAATCTATTTTAAGGAGTCAAATAAGATGCTAAAAAGGCCGCCTGAGCGGGTAAGTTTTAGAAAAAGTAAAGAGATTATAGATCTGCCAAATTTAATTGAAGTACAAATTAAATCGTATAAGGAGTTTTTGCAATCTGAAAAACTGCCGCATGAAAGAGAAAAAATTGGTTTGGAAGAAGTTTTTTATGAAATTTTTCCAATCAAATCTTACGATGAAAAAACCATTTTAGAATATACTTCATATGATTTAGGAGTGCCTAAATATTCACCTGAAGAGTGTATAAGAAGAGGGATTACCTATAACGTTACTTTAAAAGTTAAATTTAGATTAACAGATGAGACAGGTATAAAAGAAGAAGAAGTGTATATGGGAACTCTTCCTATCATGACTGAAAATGCAACTTTTATCATTAATGGAGCTGAAAGAGTTGTAGTATCCCAGCTTCATAGATCTCCTGGTATTGCATTTGAAAAACTGCGACATACTAAAGGAACAAAACTTTTTTCATTTAGATTAATACCATATAGAGGAAGCTGGTTAGAAGCTGCATTTGATAACAATGATTTGATTTATATCTATGTTGATAGAAAAAAACGAAGAAGAAAAGTTTTAGCAACGTCTTTTATAAGAACGCTTGGATATTCATCTGATGCAGATATTATTGAAGAATTTTTCGATACAAGAAGAGTAAAAATTAAAGCTGAAAAAGATTTTATAAAATTAGTTGGAAAGATTTTAGCAGAGGATGTTGTTGATGAAGAGACAGGACTCGTTTTTGGAAAAGCTGCAGAGAAATTAACAACAGCAATGTTAAAAAGAATGTTGGATGAAAAAATTATTTCTATAAAAATAGCAGAAGATACTGATGAAACACATCCAATCATAAAAATGCTTGCTAAAGATCCTACAGATTCATATGAATCTGCTCTAAAAGATTTTTATAGAAAAATTAGACCAGGAGAGCCAGCTACTTTATCCAATGCAAGATCTGCAATTATGAGACTCTTTTTCGATGCTAAAAGATATAATCTTGGAAGAGTTGGAAGATATAAGTTAAATAGAAAATTAGGTCAAGAGATTTCAGATGAGATTTTAAATACAGTAACTTTAAAAAAAGAAGATGTTATCGAAGCTTTGAAATATTTGATTAGACTAAAAAAAGGTGATGAAAATGCTTCTGTCGATGATATCGATCATTTAGGAAATAGAAGAGTTAGATCAGTAGGAGAGCTTGTTCAAAATCAATGTAGAATTGGTCTCGCTCGAATGGAAAAAATAGTGAAAGAGAGAATGAACTTATTTGATTTTTCTTCAGACACAATGACACCTGGAAAAATTGTCTCTGCAAAAGGTCTCGCAGGCCTTTTAAAAGACTTTTTTGGAAGATCGCAACTCTCTCAATTTATGGATCAGACAAATCCAATCTCTGAGTTAACTCATAAAAGAAGACTATCTTGTTTGGGGCCTGGAGGCTTAAATAGAGAAAGAGCGGGATTTGAAGTAAGAGATGTTCATCCATCTCACTATGGAAGGATCTGTCCTATTGAAACTCCAGAGGGTCAAAACATCGGTCTTATCACTTCTCAATCTTCATATGCGAAAATCAATGAATTCGGATTTATTGAAACTCCATATAGAATTGTAAAAGATAATGTTGTTACAGAAGAAATCGAATACATGACAGCAGATTATGAAGAAAATTGTATTATTGCCCAAGCATCAGCTCCTTTAGATGAATTTAATATGTTTAAAGACAATATCTGTTGGGTAAGACATAAAGGAGAATCTTTAGAAGTTGATTCTAGCAAAGCGACTCATATGGATGTATCTCCTAAACAACTTGTATCTGTTGTAGCTGGTCTTATTCCGTTTTTAGAGCACGATGATGCTAACCGTGCACTTATGGGATCTAATATGCAGCGGCAAGGTGTTCCGCTTTTGATAACTGAAGCACCTATAGTAGGAACAGGTTTGGAACTGAGAACAGCATCTGATTCCGGCGCTGTAGTTGTCGCGGCAGAAAATAGTACAATTGAATTTGTTGATGGATTTAAAATAGTAGTAGCACCCGATGATAATCCAACCAACAAAAAAACATATGAGTTAAAGAAGTTTTTGAGATCTAATTCAGGTTCATGTATTAATCAAACACCTATTTGTCAAGTTGGTGATAAGATTAAAGCAGGAGATATAATAGCGGATGGTGCAGCAACTGAAAGAGGAGAGCTAGCACTTGGTAAAAATGTTTTAGTTGCCTTCATGCCTTGGTGTGGATATAACTATGAAGATGCTATAATTATCTCTGAGAAATTAATTAAAAAAGATACCTATACTTCAATTCATTTAGAAGAATTCGAGCTAACGGCAAGAGATACCAAGCTTGGAAAAGAAGAGATCACAAGAGATATCCCAAATGTATCAGAAGAAGCTCTAGCCGATCTTAAAGAAGACGGAATAATAAGAATTGGAGCTGAAGTTGAAACAGGGGATATTTTAGTTGGGAAAATAACTCCTAAAACTGAAACAGAGCTTACTCCAGAAGAGAGACTTCTTAGAGCTATATTTGGAGAAAAAGCAGCTGATGTTAAAGATGCTTCTCTTACGTGCCCTCCTGGAACAGATGGTGTTGTAATGGATGTTAAAGTTTTTTCAAGAAGAGACAAGCTATCAAAAACTGATGATGAACTCGTTGAAGAAGCAAGTAGATTGAAAGATGTCGCTCAAGAATATAAATCAGCAGAGTTAGAACTTCAAATGGAATTCCATGAAAAGTTAGGAGCTCTTTTATTAAATGAAGAGTGTCCAGCTGCAATCATGCATAGAAAAACTGGTGAAATTATAGTTGATAAAGAAGCTCTTATAACTCATGATCTTTTAGAGAAAATTGAAAGCGAAAAAATCGAAGATCTCATCATGGAAGAAAACGATGTTTTCGATGAGATAAAAAAAATAATTAGAGAATATGATTTAGCTTTAGAAAAACTTCAATCTAAACATAAATTAAATGTTGAATTTGTAAGAAAAGGTGATATCGATTTAGATCCAGGAATAATTCGTCAAGTAAAAGTCTATGTTGCAACAAAAAGAACCTTGCAAGTAGGGGATAAAATGGCGGGAAGACATGGTAATAAAGGTGTTGTTTCAACGATTGTACCTGAAGCTGATATGCCATATCTTGCAAATGGAGAAACTATTGAAATTATTTTAAATCCTCTTGGAGTACCATCTAGGATGAATATGGGTCAACTTTTAGAGACTCATCTAGGATACGCTGCTAAAAAAGCTGGAATATATATTAAAACTCCAGTTTTTGAAGGATTTCCAGAGGATAAAATTTGGCAGATGATGAAAGATCAAGGTCTTTCTGAAAATGGTAAATTTGTTTTATATGATGGTAGAACAGCAGAGAGATTTGATAACCATGTTGTAGTTGGCTATATCTATATGCTTAAACTATCACACTTAGTTGCAGATAAAATCCACGCAAGAGCAATTGGGCCGTATTCATTAGTAACTCAGCAACCACTAGGTGGTAAAGCTCAAATGGGTGGTCAAAGATTTGGAGAGATGGAGGTATGGGCTCTAGAAGCATATGGAGCTGCTCATCTACTTCAAGAGATGTTAACCGTTAAATCGGATGATGTAGAGGGTAGAACTAAAATTTATGAATCGATTGTTAAAGGCGATAATTCACTTCATGCCGGAACACCAGAATCATTCAATGTTTTAATGAAAGAAATGCAAGGACTATGCATAAATATAAAAGCAGAGTCCATAGAAAAAGATTAATAAAAAAGTTATTATTTGGGAGTATTCAATGGCAGATTTCGAGGATTCAAGAGGTTCTCATTTTGATAAGTTAACGATTAAAATAGCTTCAGGCGATATAATTACAAATTCATGGTCAAGAGGTGAAATAAAAAAACCAGAAACTATCAATTATAGAACATTCAAACCAGAAAAAGGTGGATTATTTTGTGAAAAAATATTCGGTCCAACTAAAGACTGGGAATGTGCTTGTGGAAAGTATAAAAAGATTAAACACAAAGGCATTATTTGTGATAGATGTGGTGTTGAAGTAACTCTATCGAAAGTGAGAAGAGAGAGAATGGCGCATATTGAGCTAGCTGTTCCTGTTGTTCATATTTGGTTTTTCAAAACCATGCCATCTAGAATAGGAAATATTTTAGGCCTATCGGTTTCTGATATAGAAAGGGTTATTTATTATGAAGAATATATTGTTACAGATCCTCGTGAATCAGATCTAGAAAGAAAACAACTTTTAAACGACTCAGAATATAGAGAGCAATTAGAAAAATGGGGTCCTAACGGATTTGTTGCTAAAATGGGTGGAGACGCAGTTTTTGATCTTTTAAAAAATGAAGATCTAAATGCACTCGTCATGGAGCTCAAAGAAAAACTTAGAAAAACTAAATCTATGCAAGCTAGAGTAAAGCTTGCCAAACGCTTAAAAATAGTAGAAGGAATGCTACTTTCTCCAAACTCTCCTGAGTGGATGGTTTTATCTAGTGTTCCTGTTATCCCACCTGATCTTAGACCTCTTGTTCCTTTAGATGGAGGAAGATTTGCTACATCAGATCTTAATGATTTATATAGAAGGGTTATCAACAGAAACAACCGACTTAAATCTATTTTAAAATTAAAAACGCCAGATGTAATTATCAGAAATGAAAAAAGAATGCTTCAAGAAGCAGTCGATGCTCTTTTTGATAATGGAAGGCATGGACATCCAGTTATGGGAGCTGGAAATAGACCTCTGAAATCTTTATCTGAAATGTTAAAAGGGAAGCAAGGTAGATTTAGACAAAATTTACTTGGAAAAAGGGTAGATTACTCAGGTAGATCTGTTATTGTTATTGGACCTGATTTAAAATTTAATCAATGTGGTTTGCCAAAACAGATGGCGCTAGAACTTTTTGAGCCATTTATTGTAAAAAAACTAAAAGAGTTAGATTACATATACACTATTAGATCGGCTAAAAAATTAATTCAAAAGCAATCAGCTGAAGTTTGGGATGTTTTAGAAGAAATCATTAAAGGACATCCAGTTTTATTAAACAGAGCTCCGACCCTTCACAGACTTGGAATTCAAGCTTTTGAGCCAGTTCTAATCGAAGGAAAATCAATTCGGATTCATCCACTTGTTACTCCTGCTTTCAATGCTGACTTTGATGGAGATCAGATGGCTGTACACGTGCCGTTATCCATAGAGGCTCAGCTAGAAGCTAAACTTTTATTAATGTCACCTGATAATATATTTTTACCATCATCTGGAAAACCCGTTGCACTTCCAACTCAAGATATGATTTTGGGGCTCTATTATTTGATGATAGATCCAACATATGACCCTGAAAAGCATTCAAAAAAATTAAAAATATTTAGAAGTCCAAAAGAAGTCCTTTTAGCTTTAGGTGCAGGTATTTCTCACAACAGATATAGAGATGGGACAGATGAAACAAGAATCGATGAGACAGGAAGAGGACTAAACATTCATGAAAGAATAAAAGTTCGTATCGATGGTGGAATTATCGACACAACCCCTGGTAGAGTTATTTTCAATACGATAGTTCCTGAAAACTTAGGTTTTCAAAACTATGCTCTTAGAAAAAAGAGACTCTCAGAGCTTGTTTTAGATTGTTATAAAAGAATAGGTTTAGAAGCTACAGTTCAGTTTTTAGATAATATGAAAAATCTTGGTTTTGCTGAAGCTACAAGAGCATCACTCTCTATGGGAATCACAGACGTTAGAGTTCCTAAAGGTAAAAAGAAAGCTATTGAAAATGCATATAAGATAGTTTCTAAAGTTAAAAAACAATATGACGATGGAATTATAACAGAAGGTGAAATGAAATCCAAAATCATTAGTATTTGGACAGAAGTTTCAGACTCTCTATCAGATGAGCTGTATAAATTAATTTGTGAGATTCACGATGGTGAGTTAAATCCTTTATTTTTAATGATGGATTCAGGAGCTAGAGGAAATCGCTCTCAGGTTAAACAGCTTGGTGCTATGAGAGGACTTATGGCAAAACCTTCAGGAGAGATTATTGAATCTCCTATCGTTTCTAACTTTAGAGAAGGGTTGACAGTTTTAGAGTATTTTATATCTACACACGGAGCGAGAAAGGGTCTTGCCGATACTGCTTTAAAAACAGCAGACTCTGGGTACTTAACAAGAAGACTTGTCGACGTCTCTCAAGATGTAATTATAGTTGAAGAGGATTGTCAAACTTTAAATGGAATCGAAGTTGGAGCAATAAAACAAGGGCAAGAAGAGCTTTTACCTTTAAAAGATAGAATTTTTGGAAGAACTGTTTGTGATGATATCTATCAACCTGGAGATAGCACGAAAAGACTTGCAAAATCTTTAGATATTTTAAATCCTAAACAGTCTGAAGCTATCGATGATGCTGGTATTGAAAAAATAAAAATTAGATCGCCCCTTACTTGTGAATCTCAAAGAGGAGTTTGTGCAAGATGTTATGGTATGAATCTAGCAACTGGCAGCATTGTAGGGCTTGGTGAAGCTATAGGTATTATTGCTGCTCAATCAATCGGTGAGCCGGGAACACAGCTAACGATGAGAACGTTCCACATTGGTGGTATCGCCTCTGCTATGGTAAGTCCACAACTTCTCACAGAAAAAGAAGGTATTATTGTTTATAAAGATTTAAGAGTTGTTCAAAATGAAGAAGGAAATTGGGTTGCATTAAATAAAAATGGAACAATAAATATCGTAAAAGATGAAGGTAGATCTCTAGATGAGTATAGAAAACTTTTAAATACAAAATCTTTAGAACCTCTTCAAATATTTACAGTTGAACTTGGAACTAATATCTTATTTGCTGATGGAGCAAAAGTTGGTAAGAAAATAAAAGTTGGAGAGTGGGAACAACACTCATCACCGATTATTTGTGAGAAAGAAGGATATGTAAAATTTGAAGATTTAGTTGAAGGAATCTCTACTCAAAAAGAGGTTAATAAACAAACTGGTCAAACAGAGCTTAGAGTGAAACAACACAGAGGAGAGCTCCACCCTCAAATTGCTATATATTCAGATCAAGAGAATAAAGATCTAGTTGGTACTTATGCCATACCAGCTGGGGCTTTGATTTTGGTTAAAGAAAAAGATATTGTAAAACCGGGCCAGATCTTAGCTAAAATGCCTATTGGAACAATCAAAACGAAAGATATCGTAGGAGGTCTTCCAAGGGTAGCTGAGTTATTTGAAGCGAGAAAACCAAAAGATGCTGCGGAAATCGCAAAATTAGATGGAGAAATTGACTTTCAAGGAGTTCAGAAAAATAAAAGAATTTTAGTTGTTAAAGATGAAGAGACCGGAATGGAAGAGGAGCACCTAATTCCTCTATCTAAACACTTGATCGTTCAAAAAGGGGACATGGTTGTTAAAGGACAACAACTAACTGAAGGACTTATCGTTTCTCAAGAAATACTAGAGATTTGTGGAGTTAGAGAACTTCAAAAATATCTGGTTAACGAAGTTCAAGAAGTTTATCGTTTGCAAGGTGTTGATATCAATGATAAGCACGTAGAGATTATCACCCGTCAAATGCTTCAAAAAATTAAAGTAACAGATCCAGGCGATACTACTTTCTTATACGGAGAAGATATAGATAAAAAGAGATTCCATGATGTTAATAGGAAAACAACTCAAGAAGGCGGAAAACCTGCAAAAGCGATGCCTGTACTTCTTGGAATTACAAAAGCATCACTTGGTTCAGAATCTTTTGTATCTGCTGCATCTTTCCAAGAGACAACAAAAATATTAACTGGCGCTGCTGCAGATGGAGCTGTAGATTATCTACGTGATTTTAAATCTAATCTTATTATGGGACACATCATTCCAGGTGGTACTGGATTTAAATATCATGAAAAAGCAGAGAAATTCATAGAAAGAAAAGCTCTAGAAGAGGCTCTATATTCTTTTGAAGAGAATTTTAAAGTTAAAGAATATTTGGAAGAAAAAGAACGTACAACTGCACCGTCAGCTTAAAGCTAACATTATTTGAGCCAGATATTTTTTATCTGGCTCTTCATTTTTTTATAATAAATATAGTGAGTGATTTTTTTTTAAATTTTAGGTTTAATTAGATCTTTGATTTTATTTAGATCAACTTCGAATTTTCTAATACCCTCAGATAGCTTTTCTGTAGCCATAGCATCTTGATTTAACATATATCTGAATGTTTTCTCATTAAATAAGATTTTATCGATTTGCATATCCTTAGAAAGGTTTGAATCTAATTTTTTAACAATTTCATTATCTTGATTTTGAAGCTCTTCTAAAAGATCAGGCGAGATAGTTAAAAGATCGCAGCCTGTTAACTCTATTATTTCATTTGCATTTCTAAAGCTAGCTCCCATAATTTGAGTTTTTATATCAAACTTTTTGAAATAGTTAAAAATATTAGTTACGGATATTACACCTGGATCTTCATGAGATAAATACTCTTTTTTATGATTTGTTTTATACCAATCTAAAATCCTTCCAACAAAAGGGGAGATTAGAGTTGCTTTAGCATCTGCTGCACCTATTGCTTGCGCTAAAGAAAAAAGAAGTGTCATATTACAATGAATATTTTCCTTTTCTAAAATCTCGCAGGCTTTTATTCCTTCGAAAGTCGTAGCTAGTTTTATTAAAATTCTTTCTCTATCAATGCCATTTTTTTCAAATAAAGAAATTATAAGTTTTGCTATTTCAACACTTTTTTGAGTATCAAAAGAATATTTAGCATCAACTTCAATAGATACTCTTCCAGGAATCTTTTTTAAAATTTCTAATCCAAAATTTACAAAAAGTTTTATAGCTATTAAATCTAAAGTATTTTTTGATATTTGAGATTTTCCAAATAAAATAGCCTCATCAATTAAATCTTTATATTCTTCTTTTTGAGACGCTTTTAAAATGAGAGAGGGATTAGTTGTAGCATCCTCTGGTTTATATTTTTCAATTAATTCAAAATCAGATGTATCTGCTACTACTGTAGTGTGTAGTTTTAATTGATCTAGAGTAGTTTTAGTTTGTGTTTCACTCATTTTTTTTACCTTGAATTGATTTAGATAGGTAAATGTTAACAAAAGTTGAGATTTGATCTCAATTTGTATTTTAGTATTAAAAATTAAATTTAAATTGAAAGATAATTGTACGTTTTGTACAATTAGTACCAAAACTGGAGGTTTTATGACAAGTGTTCCGTTATCCCAAGCAAGAGAGCAACTACCGGATATCGTTAATAAAGTTGCATATGGTAATAAACATATTATTTTAACTAGACGTGGTAAGAAAGTTGCAGCAATTGTTTCAATAGAAGAGTTAGAGTTTATTGAAGCTTTAGAAGATAGAATTGATTTAGAAGATGCAAGAAAAGCACTTAAAGATATAAAAAAACAAGGAACAGTTTCTTGGAAAAAAATTAAATCTGAACTGGGAATTTAATGTACAAGATCGAGTTATCTAAACGTTCAATAACTTAAAAAGTTGCCTAAATCTCAGCAAAAAAAGATTGCTGTAAAAATAGACAAACTTTCAAAAAATCCATATGCAAGAAATGCTAAAAAGTTAATTGGGGAAAAAGATCTTTTTCGAATTCGATCTGGTGACTATAGAATCATTTATCAAGTGAAAGACAAGATCTTATTGATTCTAATTTTGAAGATTGGTCATAGAAAAGAAATTTATAAAAAAATGTAATCTTTTTTGAAATAAATAAATCTGAATTAGAAATTTAGATGCATACAGATATAATTGAAAAAAAACAACGTAAGCATCTATACAATAGCTGTTTACGTTTAATTATAGCTGTTAAAATTAATGATAAAAGAATGCTTAAATGCCAAAAATTATTATATTCATTATTCCTAGATATTGACAAATATGTCGATATCTAGGAATATAAAAATATGAAAAAGTTTATTCCTGCAGAACATATTGAGCTATTTCATCTCTATTTTTTGCAGCAGTTAAATCTTAAAATATACAAAAGGCTCTATGCTTTAAAAGGAGGGTGTAATTTACGTTTTTTCTTAAAAAGCATTCGGTATTCACAAGATATTGATATTGATATTAAAATAATTAGAAAAGATATTCTAGCAAATCATATTAGAAAAATTCTCAAGTCAACAAATACTAAACGGTTTTTACAAGCTAATAAAATAGAAATAGTTAAATATTCAGAACCAAAGCAAACTGAAACGACTCAATGCTGGAAGATTAATTTAAAAAGTTCTTCCTCTGCAGCTTTGCTTAATACAAAAATTGAGTTTTCAAGAAGAGGGATAATAGAAGATATAAAATTCGACACAATAGATCCTCTCATCGCATCAAAATATCAATTTAATCCTTTTTTTATAAATCACTATACTGCCAAAAGTGCTTATAAACAGAAAATAAAAGCTTTAATTGGCAGAAGTGAAACACAAGCAAGAGATGTTTTTGATCTTTTTCATCTAATAAGTTTAAATGTTCAAAAACCTAAACTATCAGCTTTAGAGATTGAAAAAGCTGAAATGTGCGCTTTTTCAATTACTTTCGAAAAATTTAAATCTCAAGTAGTTGCTTACCTTCCTCATGAATATCATCTGCAATATAATGATCCTCTAATTTGGGAAAATATTATATGTAAAGTTGTTGAGGAAATATCAAAATGAAATTAATAGAAGCTCTAAAACTTATAAATGAACTAGAAGTTTCAGTTTTTCGTACAGATGACATTGCAGCATATTTCAATATCAAAACAGCTCATGCATCTAAGATACTAACTCGTTTATCAAAATCAAATCATCTACTTCACCTTAAAAAAGGTCTTTGGGCAATACCTGATAGACTAGATCCTCTAGAACTTCCAAATTATCTTTTATCACCCCTTCCAAGTTATATTTCTTTTCATTCTGCGCTTTATTATCGAAATGTAATCGATCAAATCCCATCAATTATTTATGTTGCAACCCTATATAAAACTATTAAATTTATTACTCCTATTGCTACTGTCTCAGCTCATCAAATTCATCCTGATTTTTTCTTTGGTTATACTTATGATGAAAAAACAAAGATAAAAATGGCTACAGCTGAAAAAGCTCTTATTGATACTCTATATTTATCTTCGGCAAAATCGGGAATTTTTAAAGCTTTGCCAGAGGTGGATAGTGATGAGATTGATTTAGAAAAAACAAGGAAAATAATAAAAAAGATACCATCTAAGCTTCGTCAAACTTTAGTTTTAAAACGTTTCAATGCTCTTTTGAAATGAAAGCTAAAGTTAATTTTTAGAATTTATTTATTCTTTTTGGGCCAGGGTACATCGTAAGGGATAGAATAAGATAGAGCTAATTCAGATGTTTTTGTTGAAAACTTCATAGGGTCTAATTTAGCTTTCAATTTAAGTACGTGATTAGATGCAAATGTGTAATTTAAAGATCCATCTATTTTATGTGATTTTTTGATTTTTGTAGTGGAAGAGGATAATGGCATAGTTGTTCTTCTTTTATAGTGGGTAAATTCATAAAGCAAAGAAATTTCAAAATCATCTGTTTGTTTAACAGTTGTTTTAGCTCCATAGATATGTCCTAAATTATAAAGATCAGAATCGATAAAATTTCCATGTTTTGTATAAATTGAAATACATTGTTTTTCAAAAGGTTCATAATTTAGTTTTAGCTCAGCTCTATTCCAATTTCTTGAAAGATATCTCTCATTTTTAGCTCTATAAATCCCTTTTTCAAAAGAAGGCTCAATTGAGAATTTTTTTATTGGTTGTTTGAAATTGAGTTTAGCTTTATTTAATCTATAGCCTTTAGAAGTTTTTATAATATCTTTGTTATTGATGCTTTCCAAACCAAGATTAGAGGTTAGTTTAAATGGAGCTTCATGTGTTAATTTAGTTAGGAATGAAAAATTTCTATCTCCACTCTTTAAACTTTTATTTTTATTAAGATTTGTATGTTTTAGTTTATATTTAGCCGTAGCTTTTAAATCTTTGATAATATCAAAATTGATATTGCTATCAATTTTATAGGTATCCGATAGATATCCACTGAATTTAGGTTTTGCATAAAGACCCTCTACTCCAAAAGAGAAAATATCTATTTTATCTTTTACTTTTACAAAGTAAGCATCTTTTCTTGTACTAAATGAGTTAGTTGCATATTCAACATCATAAAAAGAATCATTTTTATCATAGGTAGATCTAAGTGAATAGGTCATCTCGTTTTTATCTTGAACTAGTGTAGGTTTTTTATAAGAAGTATTGAAAATTGTAGAGGTAAGTTTGTTACCTCGAATTTTATATGATAAAAACCCTAAAATATTGTCTCTTTTAGACGATACTTCAAATGGTTGTTTTGTTAGATATAAAATACCGAGACCTAGTTTTTTTCTATTAAAAGTTACGAGTGATCCTCTTCCAAGTGGAGCTGGAGTATCTGATTTTTTTGAATATGGAGAAATTGTAAGTGGAGTTATTTTATATTCTGTATCTCCCACTAAAACATCATATAGAGGTGTTTTATATCCTAGATAGAATTTTTCTGGCTTTCCATCTATTTTTTTAGGAATAGCGCCTTCATGCATAAGAGGTAGTTTTAAATCGAACTCAAAATTGTTTTGAAGTTTTTCATTTAAAAGTTTAGATCCTTTAGTTGCTAAAAAAAGCTGACTATCTGGGCTCTCTTTTAAGCCATATCCAAACGATGTTGTAATAGGAGATTCATTTAAAGAATTTTTTGCTACATCTAAGGGGATTTCATCTTTAGCAAGATCAAAACTAGATGGCATGGGAGTAGAAGCATCTAAAGATGGATTTTTTATTGGATCAGTATTTTGAAAAGGATTTTCTTTTATATGAACATTTGAGATATATGAATCTAATTTATTTTCATTTTCATCCAAGAGTTCATAATTGATTTGATAATCTTTTTTTTCTAAATTTTCAGGAATTTTTATAGAGTATGAAATAAGTTTCTGATCATCTAGAAGAAACTCTTTTTCGATCTCATTTAAAACTTCGAAATCATCTGGAAGATCTAGATTTGTTTTTATATTTTTTAGATCTTTTAAATTATTTTTTATAAGGTATTCTAACTCTATAGTCTCTCCAGGAGTAGTTAAAATTTCTTTTGAGTTATCTGAGAGTATTTCAATATTTGCAAAAGATTTAATAGAAAAAATTAGAAATATAGATAAAAATATTTTTTTTGACATAACAAACCCAAATTTTGAGACATTTTCTATTAAAATATTAGCATTAAGCTAGTTTTATATCTAGATGAAATTATTTTCTTTAATAAAGAGTTCTAAGAAGTAGATTTCCCTTTTTTACTCTTCAATATAGCAATCCCAGTTACAGCAAATAATATGCTCACTATTGCAATAGCCCAAGGCTGCCAGTTTTTCTTTTTTGTAGCTTTTTCTTGTTCTTCGGTAAGTTTAGGGACCTCTACCACTTCAGCTTCTAGATAATTTGAGAATAGAAAACTAAAAATTATTGATAATAGAATTATTTTTTTTCTCATTTTTTAAAATCCTTAATTTCTTTTAATGC
>JAAKFV010000050.1 GCA_011064875.1 Candidatus Anoxychlamydiales bacterium
CTTTATCTTTTACATTTGTTTTTAGATATTTTTCTAAATGTTCATAAAAAGTGAATAAATCTTTTTCTAAACTATCTTTTCTTTTCTCTAAATATTTTAGTTGATCTTGGACTAAAACTTTTTGCTCTTTTTTTAAATGCTCTAAATAAAGATCCATCAAAGTATTTAAAATTTTTGCTACTAAGTACCTACTTTCATTTTTTGTTTTAATCGTTAAATAATTTGGAGCTGATTTATCTTTTATAACCTTAATATCTTTTAAAATCTTTTGAGCAGCCGTATCTACTGGATCTACTCTAATTTTTAGAGTTTTATTAAAAAACACTATTGGGATTTTTTTGATTGTAAAAGATAAATTTTTTAGCTTAACTTGCTTGCCGACCCCAGATTTATAAAGCATTTTTTTGTTTAAATCTAAAACTTCAAAAAAAGACTCATCTAATATTTTTAAATAATAAAATTTAGGTTTTATTTTTTTAAAATAGATATTCTCATATTCGATCTCTTGAGGATCTTCAACTTTTTTCCTACATTCAAAATGCAAATTTTTTAAAGCAATTTTGCATTTTTTTTGAAAAACATTTAATTTTGGCTGCAAAGTTATCTGCAAAGCTAATTTTTTTACTATCTTTTTAGCTAAAGATTTTGATTTGAAAAAAGATGAAGCATCAGAAGAAACTACATTACTATCTGATAAAACGATATCTTTTAAACTTCCAATAGTTTTTGTATTTGCATTGTCAATATCTTCAAAAAAAGTTGCCTCTGCTGTATATTTTGTCTCAAAGCTGAGTAAAATAAAAAAAGCTATGAAAAAGAAAATAAAAAAAGCTATGAAAAATAAGAATTTATTTTTAAAAAAGAATTTTTTTATATCTGATAGGTAAAAAAAACTAATTTCAGGGTCCATTTATTATTATCCCCATATTTTTAAAACCCTTATATGCTGAATCAAAAAGAGAAATTGACGGTAGAATTTGAGTTATAAATTTATTCCAATCACTAATGATTGTCGCTCCCACTAAAACGATATCCCCTTCTATTAAATTCAAAGAGGAGCTCGGAAGCTCGATTACATGCTTCCAGTTCAATAGAAAAATTTTTGGATCTTGAACATTTGCTCTAAATATTTGAATAAAAGATTTATCAGCGATGCAAGATACGCCCCCAGCTTCAGCTAAAGCCTCTTTTAAAGATATTTTACCATCTAAAATATTTATAGCCCCTTGTTTGTGCACTTCCCCTAAAACATAAACTTTAGAGCTATATCCATCAGCAATATAGATTTTATCTTTATTTTCTATATATATGTTTTGGCTCATATCACCTTCTTTCATAAGCCTGTAAAAATCAACTGGTAAAAAAGAGCTTCCTCTTAGGATATAACTTTTAAAAAGATTAGCACTAGACGGCAAAGAAGCTTTTATTAAAACTTCAAAAAGTCTTGTTTTTGCATCTACCCAAATTTGAGTATTTACTAAACCTGCAACCTCTACTTTATTTGTTTTCTTTTCTTTAAATGAGACAAAAACTTCTATATCTTCAATTTCATCTAGATATCTTTTTTGAATTTTTTCTCTTGCCTCTTTTATAGTGAGGTTTTCAACTTTGATATATCCTAAATGAGGTAAAAATATTTTTTTTTCTCTAACTAAAAAACCATTTTGGGAAGATATAGTTTTTATTGTGCTTATTAGATCTTCTCTTTTGGGATGATATATCTCGATATTTAAATTATCTTCATCACGAATCACCTCTTTTTTTTCTTTTAAAAGCTTTTTATCGAATTCATCTACTTTTTTACCCTGCATCTTTAAGATAGCTGTTTTTCCTTCATTTATCTGATTAGATGCTAATACAAAATCTTCAACGCCTTCCATCTGAGATGAGTTTCTATAAACACATGAAGTTAAAATGAAACAAATTAAAAAAATATTTTTAAAATTTTTAAAAAACATATAAATTAAAGTCACAATATTTTAAAGTAAGCTACTAAATATACACATTTAATAAAAAAAAATGAAACAAAAATGAAAAATGTCTTTGTTACAGGAGCTGCTGGCTTCATTGGATTTCATTTATGCAGACATCTAAAAAAAAGAGATGACTTTGTAATAGGCCTGGATAATTTCAATCCTTACTACGATGTGAACTTAAAAAATTTAAGAAAAAAAATCCTCAAAGACGATAGTATTGAAGTTATAAAAGCTGATATTAACGATAAAGAAATTTTAGAAAAAATTATCAAAAAAAACAAAATAACCCATGTAGTTCATTTAGCCGCTCAAGCAGGTGTTAGATTTTGTTTTGATAATCCTGAGGCTTATGTTAATTCTAATATAGTTGGTTTTGTAAATCTTTTAGAGGTTTTGAAAGATTTTAAAGATATAAAACTGATTTTCGCATCATCCTCTTCTGTTTATGGATTAAATGATAAAATTCCATTTAGCCCAAATGATAAAACAGATAACCCAACAAATTTATATGGCGCTACTAAAAAAGCTAATGAAACTTTAGCTTTTTCTTATCATCATATTTATAAAATACCGATGATTGGTCTTAGATACTTTACTGTTTATGGTCCTTTTGGTAGACCTGATATGGCATATTTTAAATTTACAAAAAACATAATAGAAGGAAAAGAGATCGAAATTTACAATCAAGGAGAAATGAAAAGAGATTTCACATATATAGATGACATAATTGAAGGAACTATTTCAGCGATAGATAAAACTCAATCTTTTGAGATTTTTAATTTAGGTAACAACACTCCAATCAACCTTCTAGATTTTATAAAAATTATCGAAAAAAAAGTTGGTAAAAAAGCTATCAAAAAATTCAAACCTTTTCAAAAAGGAGAGATGTTATCTACCTTCGCTGATATAAAAACATCTAAAGAATTTTTAAAATATAATCCCAAAACTAATATTGAAGATGGGATCGAAAAATTCATTAATTGGTACACAAAAACTTACTAATTTTGAAAAAATTCATAAAAAAGGGTCAAAAAACCTTATAGACAAAAAGAAATAAACCGCTAATTATCAATTCCTTAAATATAAAATATTTATTTTTATTTATTTTACTCAATGCATTGAGTAAAATAATTTATATGAAAAAACGCCCCATATTTAATGATATTTTTAAAAGAATGAAAGAGCCAAGAAAATTCATTCAGGTTCTTTTAGGACCTCGCCAAATTGGTAAAACCTCCTTAGCTTTTCAAGTCAAAGATGCACTCAAAATGGAATCTTTTTATATAACTGCAGATACAGCAACTTTGCAAGATATTGTTTGGTTAGAGACTGAATGGAAAATAGTTAGAGAAAAAATAAGAAATAAACCAGGTCTTTTAATCATTGATGAAATTCAAAAGATTCCTAATTGGTCAAACATGATCAAAAAGCTTTTTGATGAAGACACAAAAAATAAAATTAATTTAAAAGTTATTCTATCAGGTTCTTCGCCTTGGTTAATGCAAAAAGGATTAACAGAAAGTTTAGCAGGTCGCTTTGAAATAATCCCTATAACTCACTGGAATTTTAATGAAATGCACTCTTTTTTTAATTGGGATTTAGACAAATTTATCTATTTTGGAGGATATCCAGGTCCTGTTAGTTTTGCAAACGAGAAAAATATTTCTAGATGGCTCAATTATATCAATGACTCTTTAATAGAAACTACAATTTCTAGAGATATTCTTTTGATGTCTCAAGTTAATAAACCTATTTTGTTAAGAAGATTATTTCAATTAGGATGCACATATTCTGGACAAATTTTATCTTATCAAAAAATGTTAGGCCAACTTCAAGATGCAGGAAATACAACTACTTTAGCACATTATCTCGAATTATTGAATGGAGCGGGTATTTTGACTGGATTAAATAAATATGCAAACCACAAAGTAAGATCTAGATCATCAAGCCCTAAATTTCAAGTATATAATACAGCCTTAATGAGTGCGCTCAGTTCAAAAACATTCACGCAAGCTAAAAAGGATAAAGAATTTTGGGGCAGGTTAGTTGAATCTGCAATTGGAGCTTATCTTATAAATGAGATCAGAGGAACCGGAATCGAATTATACTACTGGAGAGAGCAAAATATGGAAGTAGATTTTGTTTTAAAAAAAGGTGATTTTTTAACTGCTATCGAAGTCAAGAGTTCTTTAAAAAAAGAAAGATTATCTGGCTTAGAAGTTTTTGGAAAAGCATTTAAACCAAATCGTTTTTACTTTGGTGCTACACAACCAAAGTTGTGATTCTGACCAAATTAATGGAGCGTATGGTATCATTACAACCAGCATTCCGAGAACCGTATCAGAAAGGATTATTGTTCTAGTCAGTTCTAATACTTGAATTGCAGTACACGTTGCTAAAGTCATGAGAAATACAAATGCCATTTTGTGTATTGTAATGTCACCGGATACTACCCATACTAGTGGAACTGTTCCAGCTACATTTATTCCTGATATATAAATTATGTTTAAGATATTTTTTTTTGGTAAATAACGGGCACAAAAACTATCAAATACATTTACAAAGGTTAGACAATTTGGACATCGGTCATTTTTATTCAACCAGTTTTTTAAAAAATCTTTATCAAAAACTTTTTTACAACAATCGACTATCAAACAAGTAGAACCTTCATTCAGTTGCTCGAATGATATTGGACAAATAACTCTACCTTTATTACCCATTGCAAATCGGATTTTTTGATGTTCTGGCAGTTCATCTCTATGATAAAATTCCGGATTATCTAAGTGATCTTGATTTATTTTAAAAGCTGCTATTCTAAAAGAATTTCTGATTGCCATGATAAATTTTTTATTTTTAATATCATAGCATAATATTAAGAGGGTTATTATACTAGCTTTTATTTCTCTAAATAACTAAAACTAGGCCTTGTTGCATAAGTCTCTATGAAGTAACTTCTTAAATTAAAAAAATCTTTTACATTAAATCGATAGAAAATAAAAGAGACACCTCAAATCGCCAAACAAGAGGTGTCTTATGAAAAATAGCTACCAAAACGGTAACTGGAAGCAATATAACAAATCTTTGATTAATCGTGGAAGCATTACTTTTTGGGTTTCTGAAGATTCTTTAAAAAAATGGAGAGCTAAAAAGGATAAAAAACATTTTGGTAGGCCTTGTTTTTATTCTGATGAAGCTATTTTGACTGCTCTAACAATTCGTTTTATTTATCATCTACCTCTAAGAGCTATGGAAGGCTTTTTAAGCTCTTTATTTTGTTTATTAAATTTACCTCTTTTATCTCCTAGTTATACTCAGGTATGTAGAAGAGCAAAAAAAATACAACTTCCAGCCAGATTAAAATCCAGAAAAGTAACAGATATTGTTTTTGATGCATCTGGGCTTAAAATTTTTGGAGAAGGAGAATGGAAAGTAAGAACTCATGGTACTTCTAAAAGAAGAAAATGGAGAAAAATACATTTAGGGACTGCTAAACAAATTAGCGAAGCTATCCCAAACTGTGAGTTTCATATATTGAATAACTGCGGGCATTTTTCATTTATTGAAAAATCCGATGACTTCTTCTCGATATTACACCATTTTCTTCAAAAGAATAATCTGTAAAAAATTTTAATTATACAAACAAGCTTTTTGTTTTCTTCATCAGGAATTTCGATTAAAGTTTTTTTAAAAATTTCAATTTAGCTTTGGATTTCAAATTAAATCTTTTCATAATTTCTAAAACATCAAACGTAATAATATCAATATCATTATTCTTGAAAATTTGGCTTAAAATATTTTAAATCCGCAAAATATTTACCAGAATCTTTCTCTATTTGGTTATTTACAAATTCATTTCGAAAATTTTTGTGATCATTTTGAAAAATTTTTCCATTTTTAATAATTAGATCAGCTGTTTTTTTTACAATGTTGCTTGAAATTGCAAAACCTATACACTCTCCAAATCCTAAAGAATTCATGCCGATTACATTTCCCGACATATTTAGTACTGGAGAGCCTGAAATACCATAATTTGAAGCTCCATCTATTTGAATAAAATCTTCCACTTCAAAATAATTTTTCTTTCTATTTTTGCCAGCAATAATACCTACAGAAATCGAAAAAGGATTACTACATGGATTTGCTAAAATAGCTACCCACTCCCCTATAATTATGTTATCTGAATCCTCTAAAGTTAAAAAAGGTAAATTATTTTCTTCAATTTTTAGCACTGCAACATCTGCTTCTTCATTAGAGTCAATTAATACTGCATCATATTTTTCACCATTATAAAAAGTAATCTTAAATGTATTTCCTCCACTTACTACATGAGCATTTGTCAAAATATAGCCATCGCCAGAATAGATAAAACCAGACCCTCCACCTTGATAGCTATATGTTGGACCAAAAAAATATTCATAAATGCTACTTGCATTTTCATCTTTTTTACTATCATAATAAACTTTTACATGAATGATAGAATCGATATATTTATCATATATTTCACAAAAAGAGTATGGAATATTATTTTTTTGATCTAAATCAGAAGTATCAGCGCCAATCAATTTTGCAGAAGAAAAAAGCAAGATGCAAAGTAGTATAGATCTCATATTGATAACCTATTTTAAATTTTAAAGAAGCAGATGCTATAGTATTTTTTGATTATTTACAAAAGAAAAATGGAGTTAATATTGATTCTTTTCTTTTAGAAACACAGAGTTTTTTATAAGATTTTTTTAAAAGCTTGAGATAAATTATCTATGACATCAGTAGCTATTAAAGAATATGATGTTTTTTCTAAAGCGGCTATTTCAGATGCTTTAAAATGCAAATGTACAGCTAAAATAGACGCATCGAAAAGATCTAATTTTTGTGCTGCAAAAGATGCGATCATTCCTGTTAGAACATCTCCAGTTCCAGCTGTTGCGAGGCCTGGATCACCTCCTAAAATTGTAATAGGATCTTTTTTTGGATGAAAAATTATAGTTGGATAGCCTTTTAAAACAATACCCACATTTTTCTCCACTGAAAACTTTTTAGTTTTCTCAAATAACTTTTCATCCGTTATTGGTTTTTCAATTCTCAATAGTCTTTTCATCTCATTTTTATGAGGAGTTAAAACACTATCTTTTGGAAGAATCATTTTTAGATTATTAGCTAAATGAAAAAGGGCATCTGCATCTAAAATAGTTTTTTTATTTATTTTAGGAAGTATTTTAAATAAAAAATCCTCAACTTTTTTATCTCTACCAAGGCCTGGTCCAATAAAAACAGAATCAGCCTTGCTAATGAGAGCTAAAATCTCTTCAATATTTTCAAAATCTATTACAAAATTTACAAGTTCATAAAAAGCAGATGGCACTGCTTTTTGAGTTATCATTTTTACAATGCCGCAGCCTGATCTAAGAGCTGCTAAGCTAGATAATTTAGCTGCTCCATACATGCCCTCTGAGCCTGCAATTCCTATTACAAAACCCGCTTCATATTTATGTCTTTTTCTATCAATTTTAGGTAGTAAATTTTTTAGATTTATTTTGTCCATATATTCCAACTCAATTTTTGCAAGTTTTTTATATTTTTCATCTAGCCCAAAATCTACATATACCAAATTGCCAATATAATTGGGACCATCATTTATGAAAAACCCTAATTTTGCTAGACCTAGATAGATTGTAATATCTGATCTTATTGCTGTAGGATCAACTATTCCTGTATTTCCATTTAACCCAGATGGGATATCAATTGATAAAATTTTTAGATTTAACTCTTTGGATTTTTCATTTATTTTATTTACTGCATCTAATAAAAATCCTGATAGAGCACCTTTAAAACCAGTTCCTAAAATTGCATCTAAAATAAAAGTATTTTTTTCCTTTTCGTTCTCGTTTTCGTTTTCGAATACTATATCATCTACATTTTTTACAAAAGTAACCTTCCCATTTTTTTTTATAAAATTATCATATTGAAGTTTTAAAAGTTTTGATGCTTCATCTATTGGAAATAGCTGAAATATTTTTACATCATATCCTTTTTCTAGAAGGCTTTTTGCAACAACATACCCATCGCCAGCATTATTTCCTTTTCCTGCTATTATTGTTATTTTATTTGGAAGTTTTTTTTCTCTAATGAGCTTTGTTAAAATTTGAAAAATGCCAAGACCTGCATTTTGCATATACATTTCATCTGAGATACCGTCTAAATATGCTAAAGCTTCGACTCTAGCCATCTCTATTGCCGAAACAACCCTCACTCTAATTCCTGTTTAATTTCTCTTAGCATTAGAAGTTTGACAACATTTTTCGCTTCTAAATTATCATATAAAACAGCTTTGATAGCTTCTGTAATTGGGGTTTGAATATTATATTTTCTAGCTAATTGAAGGGCTGATAGGCAAGTATATACACCCTCTACTATCATTCCAATTTTTCCTTTGGCATCTTTTAAGTTATAGCCCTTAGCAATAAGTGTTCCAAACTGATTGTTTCTACTAAATTTGGATAGACAAGTAACGCAAAGATCTCCCATGCCAGATAAACCATTTAAAGTCTCAGGCCTACCTCCTTTAGTTGGAATTAGTTTTTTCATTTCATGAAGACCTCTTGTCATTAGAGCAGCTTTTGCATTATCTCCAAATCCTAATCCATCTGAAATTCCACAAGCAATTGCTATGATATTTTTCATAGCTCCACCAAAAGATACTCCTAAAATATCATCATTTGGATAGACTCTAAAATTAGAAGAGTTAAATGCTTTTGCAATTAGATTCATCGTCTGAACACTATAAGAAGATGACACAACAGAAGTTGGATGATTTTTTATAACCTCATCAGCAAGAGATGGTCCTGATAAACATCCTATATATTTTGCATTCTCTTCTCCAAAAATTTCTTTTAAAATCTCAGGAAATAACAAGTGTGTATTTTGCTCTAAACCTTTAGAAGTGATAACAATTGGGCAGTTTATTTTTATTAAATTTTTTATATGTGAAAAAACGGATCTAATACCAAGAGATGTAACGCTCTCTACGATCATGTCCACATCTTTAATAGCATCGAGAATATTATCTGTATAAAAAACTCGATTTGGAATTTTAAAATCTTTAAGCTTTGGGTGCTCTCTTGTTTCTTTTAATCTTTTTATGTTGTTTGGATTTCTATCCCAAACAATCACAGTGTGAGAATTATTTGCTAGTAAAGAAGCGAGCGCGGTTCCCCAAGCGCCAGCACCTAAATATCCAATTTTCATAAAATTACCTATTAAAAATTAAATTATACCTATTTTAACATATTAGAGCTTGCTTTCTCAAGTAAGAGTAATTTTTCTATATTTTGAAGAGAAGTTTTGTCTTTTAAAGGAGCATAAAAAGCATCTGTATCAGCTAGCATAGTATTTACTTTATTTACGTATGTAAATGCCTCAAATATAAAACTCTCAGCTTTATAAGCAAAAATATCAGCGCCGCTCTTAACTCTTTTTTTGACAAAATGATATTTTAATTCTATATCTTTAATTTTTTGAAAAATTTCTAAATTTATTAAATAAATGCCAGAGTTGGAGAATTTAAAATTCAATTTTTTAAAATTCGAATTTTTAAAATTTTTATTTAGATGGATATATTCAATAATCTTTATTTTACCATCTTGCAAGCCTATTGCACCTTGTTTTTCATCTAAACTTTTTCTTTCCATACATTTTATCGTTACATCGTTTTTACTCTTTACATGAAAACCAATAAAGGCATCATCGAAAGGATCTAACAAAGGATTATCGATAGGAACAACGCTGATATATTTAATCTTTTTAGTTTTGTATTTAAAAAAAATATTAGATTCACAAAAACTTTTAAAAATAGAGCCATTTCCATCTGGAGCTTTTAATATTTTATCATTATCAAAAACCCAAAATCCTTTTTCATCTAAAAATGGAGCTGATGGTTGTTTAAAAAAATCGATTTGATCTTTTTCAAATCCAAAATTTTTGTTTTCTTCAAAAAAACTTATAATTTCTCCGTGGTTTATTTCAGATGTCATGACACTAATATAGAGCTTTATATTTAGCTTTTCTTGCTTTGATTTAATTTTATCTAAAAGATGTTCAAAAAGAGTTTTATTATATATCTTGAAAAGACCTTTAGCTTTATCAAATCCTAATCTAGTTCCTTGACCGGCTGCTAAAATTATTAGAGCAATTTTTTGTTTTTTTAAGGTTTTTTGTCCCTTATTTAAATCATTTTCATTTGCTTTTTTTGAAATTTCTAAAGGTTGTATACTATCGCTATCTAAAAATTTTTCATCTTTATTGAAATTTTCATCTTTATTGAAAACCGTAAAAAAATTTTGTTTTTTTAAAACATCTACATCTAAGGAAAAAATCTCCTTTAGAAATTTTTGCTTTTTTGGCATTGAAAATTTCTGAAATTTTTCAACCAAACTAGTTTGGTTATTTTCTTTTAAAAATTTTTCAATATCTAAGGGATAAATATTTTTTAGTAATTGAGTTGGTTTTAAATTTTGAAGACCATTTTCAAAAACAAGCGGCACATACATGAGATTTTTATTTGGAGATTTTACATTTTGTTTGATCACACCAACATCTCTCGAGCCCCAAAGAGCAAGTAGCTTAATCGGACAATCTATATCCAAATAATAAAACAAAGATAAGATTCCTGAGTCTAAAGATATAAAATAATCACATCTATTTTTTAAAATAGCTAAAACCTCTAAAAGAGTGGTTTTTCCTCTTAAGTCTATTAAAAAAATTTCAGAATCAAATTTTTCTTTTTTTTCAGTTCCTAAAAGCACAAAAACAATATCTTTATGAGCTTTTGAAAAAAGCTCTTTATAATATTTTATAGGATACTCTCTCCAAGAGCTATGCTTTGTTTCTATACTCGGCTGAACAGCTATTATTACTTTATCTTTAGGAAGATCAAATTTATCTGCTAATCTATCAAAATCTTTTTTCCATTTAAGCTTAGGTGTTATAGTAGATATCTGCCATTTTACCCAGTAATTTGGATCGACTCTATCTATGATAACATCATATTTTTTATGATCTATATCAAGCAGTTTTAAAGTATGGTGAATATCAAATGGAACGTATCTTTTCCAAAATGATACTTTTATAAAATGGGTTCCATCTAATAGCTCAAACCCATCTTTTAGATCTTCTCTTATTAAAAAAGTAATTTTTGCATCGGGAATATACTCTTTAATTCTGTATACAACAGAAAAAAGCCCTAAAGATATATCGCCAAAAGCTCTATTCCAAGCTAGAAGAAAAGTTTTTTTATTCTCTTTTTTAGCTTTTTTTAAAAGTGTATCTAAAGGATTTTTTTTGATTTTTCTTTTAATTTTTCTGAGCATTACTTTTTC
>JAAKFV010000051.1 GCA_011064875.1 Candidatus Anoxychlamydiales bacterium
AAAAAAGATACTCGAAAAAAAAAAAATTTTCGAGTATCTTTTTTTCTTTAATGTTTCCTATAAAATCTCAAAACTCTTTTTTAAAATATTTAAAACATCTTCTTCAAATTTTAAAATTTTTTCTTTTTTAGGCAAAATGAGATTTTTTTGTGTTTTTTTGCTCTTATGAAGTCTTTCACAATATAGGGTAAAATCTCCAAATTTTAAATGAGTAAATGAGTTTTGATTAGCAAATATTTTTATTTTGCTGAGTGATATTAGCTCTTTTACAGGATCTGGAAGAGATCCAAATCGATCTTCTAGCTCTATTTTAATAGCATCTATAGCTTTGTTTGATTGAGCCTCTCCTAGCCTATAGTAGATCTCCATACGTAGAGTTTCATGGGGAATATAATCATCTGGAAGATATGCTGGATAAGAAAACTCCATTTTGGTTTCAATAAAGAGAGTTTCTTTTTTATTTTGGATACTTAAAATCGCTCTTTTTAAAAGCTTGCAATATAGATGAAACCCTATGTTAGAGATTTGTCCTGATTGTTTTATTCCTAAAATATCACCGGCGCCTCTTATTTCTAAATCTCTCATAGCAATCGCCATACCTCCACCAAAAGAGGGAGCTTCTAAAAGAGCTGTTAGCCTTTTTTGAGAGATTTCAGAGATTTGTCTGTTTTTAGGAGTTAAAAAATATGCATAAGCTGCTCTATTCCAGCGCCCGACTCTTCCTCTTAATTGGTAAAGATCGGCGAGACCAAAGCTGTCTGCTCTATCAATAATTATGGTGTTAGCATTGGGAACATCTATTCCATTTTCAATAATCGTTGTTGAAAATAGTATGTCGATCTCACCTTTTTTAAACTTATGAAAAGTAAAATCTACATCTTCAGTTGGCATTTGACCATGGACTACAGCAAATGTGCAATTTTTAGTTAATTTTTTTATATGTTCTAGTCTTTTATAAATACTCTCTACTCTATTATGAATAAAAAAGAGTTGTCCTTGCCGAGATTTTTCTCTTAAAATTGCGTTTTTTATAACTTCATCATCATTTTCAGAAATTATAGTTTTTATAGGGAGTCTATCTTGAGGAGGGGTATTTATTACTGACATATCTTTAACTTTAATTAAAGACATATGTAGAGTTCTAGGAATAGGAGTTGCGCTAAGTGTTAAGCAATCAACGCCTTTTTTAATTTTTTTTAAATGCTCTTTTGCTCTAACTCCAAATCTTTGTTCTTCATCAACTATTAATAGACCTAAATCTTTAAATGAAACATCTTTTGAAAGGAGCCTGTGAGTACCAATTAAAATATCTATATTGCCATTTTTAACATTTTCTAGGGTTTTTCTATTTTCTTTTGCAGTTTTAAAACGAGAGACAACATCGATTTCAATTGGAAAAGATGACATTCTCTCTTTAAAAGTATCAAAATGCTGCATAGCTAAAACGGTAGTTGGAACAAGTAAGGCAACTTGCTTTTTTCCATCATAGACAGCTTTAAAAGCAGCTCTCATTGCAACTTCTGTTTTTCCGTAACCAACATCGCCAAGAATTAAGCGATCCATTGCTTTTTTTTGCATCATATCATTTTTTAGATCTTCGATTGCTCTTTTTTGATCTTGAGTTTCGATATATGGAAAATCTAAATCAAAAAGCTGAGTTTCTTCAGAATCTTTATCATATTCAAAACCGCCTTCTAGCTCTCTTACAGCTTGCATATGTAAAAGATCTGAAGCGTAGCCAATTATCTGTTTTTGAGCTAAAACTTTTGTTTTTTGCCATTTGTTTGAGCCGAGTAGAGTAAGACCTGGTAAAGCTTCGCTAGAGCCAATATATTTTGTAACTAAATGAGATTGTGAGATTGGAACATATAATTTTGAGCCTTTAGCATATTCAAGTATTAAAAATTCAGTCTCTACACCTAAATGATTAGATAGTTTGTCGCAGCCTATATATTTACCTATACCACTATGAAAATGAACAACTAAATCACCAATTTCTAAAGAGTGATATTCAGCAACAGGGGAGTGATATGCTTCTCTAAATTTTTGTCTTCTAATGACTTTTCTTTTGGTGATTTCATTATAAGGAATTATTGAGAGGTTTTGATCTGCTATTATAAATCCTGAAGATAAAAAACCTTTTTCAAAAAAGATATTTTTGTTTTTATCTAAAGAGATATTTTCCGTTTTTTTATCCAAGAGCTCAAAGATATGTTTTTTTTCTGCTTCATTTTGATATAAAAATAAAACTTTTAAGTTTTTATCAATAAAAGTTTCTATGTGATCTAAGATATTTTCTATTTTTTCTAAATTTAAAAAATCTAAATATGTAATAAATGGATGTTTAAATAATAAAGCGTCTAGATGCTTTTGAAAGATTTCAAAAGAAATCTCAGTTGAATCTTTTTGATTGGGTTTTTGGTTATATGTAACGAAAGATATTTCATCTATTTTATTTTCAGAAAAATAGATTTTTTGATTTTTTTTAATGTTTTCTAAAAAAGAATCGAAAGATAAAAAGTATTTCGAGTTTTTTATCTTTAAACTATTTAAAGCCGTAAGAGAGTCTTCAATTTGATATAGATCATCAAAAATAATTAAAAAATCATCTTTTAAATAAGAAAAAATATTTGTTAAATTTTTCTCATCTTTTAAAAATTTAAGCTCGTCTGCTAAAAAGATATCTACTGACTTTTTTTTCTCTACAGATTTTTGTGTTTCAATATCGAATGTTCTAATGGATTCAATTTCATCTGAGAAAAACTCTATTCTATAGGGATGATCTAAATTCGTTGGAAAAACATCTATTATATATCCTCTAGTTGCAAATTGAGCTTTGTCAGATACAAGTGTTTCTTTTTTATAGCCTAAAGATACAAGTTTTTTTATGAGACTCTCAAAATCATGGGTTTCATTTATTTTTAAATGTATCGATAGATCTTTTAAAACATTTGAAGGGATGATTTTTTGGAGTAGTGAGTGAAGTGTGCAGATCAAAAGATGATTTTTTTTAGAAGAAGCAAGTTTGTTTAAAGTATCAAATCTTTGACCAATTATATCTAAAGAGGGCTTTATCTCTTCAAAGGGAAGTGTCTCCCAAGATAAAAACTCTAAAATGTTTTCATTAAAAGAAGATAGATTTTTATAAAGTAGATCTTTTCTTCTATCTGTTGAAATTAATAAAATATCTTTTTTTGAAAAAAAATTTAAAAATGTGGTTAAAAAAGCTATTTCAGGAGCTAAAATATCATCTACTAAAATAGAATTTTTAGATTTTATTTTATCTAAAAAATCATTGAAAATAGTAGATTTAAAAATCGTGGATTTAGAATCGATCACTTTTCTTTTATTATGGTTTTAATTTTGTTAAAGGCATCGTTGATTTTTGTAGCATCTTTGCCGCCTGCTTGCGCTTGATCTTTTTTTCCACCGCCTCCTCCATTTATTATTGGAGAGATCTCTTTTATAAGATCATTTGCAAAGATGTTTTTATCTATTAAATCTGGACTTATTTTAATAAAAATTTGACAGCGACTATCTGTTTTACATGCAATTGCAACTACTGCTGATTTTACGTTTTTTAAAAGATTTTCAGAAAAAGTTTTTAGATCTTTTGGATCTACTTCCACAACTTCAGTTATCACGTTTATAGAATTTATAGTCTCCACTTTTTTAGTTATGGTAGTTATTAAATTTTTTAGCTCGTTTTGTTTAGACTGCTTAAGTGTTAAACATAAATTTTTATTCTCTTCTAATAAAAATGAGATTTTATCCTCTATTCTATTAGTTGGAATTTTTAAGCTTGTAGCTATATTTTGCATTACATCTTCTGTATCATAGACAAAATCTTCAGCTGCAGCTCCTGTTATAGCTTCTATTCTTCTAACTCCTTGTGCAATTGAGGTCTCCTTGAAAATTCTAAAATAACCGATATTTCCTGTAAAATCTGTATGAGAGCCCCCACAAAGCTCTTTTGATTCTCCCATTTCAATAACCCTCACTACATCTGAGTATTTCTCCCCAAAAATCTGTCTAATCGATTTGTCTTTTTGAGCTTCTTCAAAAGGTATTTCAAAGGCTTTTACTTTTATGTTATCTCTTATCTTAACATTTACAAGCCTTTCAACTTCTCTAATTTCTTTTAAAGATAGAGCTTTATGATGATCGAAATCAAAACGAAATTTTTTGTCATCTACTAAAGATCCAGCTTGTTTGATATGCTCACCTAAAACTTTAGATAATGCAAAGTGTATTAGGTGAGTAGATGAGTGATTAGCTTCAATTTTTTTTCTTCTTTCAATATCTATTTTAGCTTTAACTCTGTCAGCTTTTTTTAAAGTTCCTTGTATTAGCTTTCCAATATGAATTATAACTCCAGGATAAGGCATTTGGGTGTCTTCAACTTTGAAAATGTTAGCCCCAATAAAAATTTCACCTTTGTCTCCAACTTGCCCGCCCATCTCTGCATAAAATGGAGTTTTATCTAAAATTATAATTGCGCACTCATCTTTTTTGATCTCATCTGTAAATTTGTTTTTATCTACAATTGCTATAATTTTACTCTCCGTTTCAACAGAAGAATGCCCAGTATATTCGCAAGGAGAGTGTGTTTTTGTAAAATCTTCGAAAAAGTTTTTATCAAAAGTATCTAAATGCTTCTCTTGCGCTTTTCTGGATCTATCTTTAGCTTGCATCTCTAAAGTATTGAATTTCTTTAGATCTACATCTAAATGCTCATCTTTTGCGATAAGCAAAATCTCTTCTATCGGAAACCCATATGTATCTTTTAATTTAAATGCTTCTTCTCCTAAAATTTTTCTTTTATCTTTTTTTGCAAAACTTATCACCTCATGCATCAAAGAGCCGCCTCTTTTGAGAGTTTTTATAAATGCTTCTTCTTCTTGCGATAGAATCTCAGCAGTTCTTTTCTCTGATGCTATAATTTCTGGATAGTCTTCTCCCATTATAGAGCTGAGTTTTGGTAGAAGCTTTGCTAAAAAAGGCTCTTCTAATTTTAAAACTTTTCCATATCTTGCAGCTCTTCGGAGTATCTTTCTAAGGACATATCCTCTTTCAATGTTGCTCGGCATTATTCCATCAGCAATTGCAAACGCTAAACATCTAATGTGATCTGATATAACATGAAAAGCTGGCGCTAGATCTTTATTTTTTTCATCGTATTTTACTTTAGAAATACTTTCTATCTCATGGATTAGTTCCTGAAAAATATCTGTTGCAAATACTGAATCTACACCCATTTTTATTGAAACAATTCTCTCTAATCCCGCTCCTGTATCTACTGATTGACTAGGAAGAGGGTTCATTTTACCAGATATTTCTTTATTAAATTGCATGAAAACCAAATTCCAAAATTCTAAATATCTCTCTCCTGCTTTATCAAATAAAGGAGATTTTGCATCTGAGTATTTTTTTCCTCTATCATATAAAAGCTCGGAGCAAGGCCCACATGGTCCAACATCTCCCATAGCCCAAAAATTTTCCTCCTCTCCAAATCTAACAATTCTTTTCTCTGGAAGATGCTTTTTCCAAAGCTCAAATGCTTCATCATCTTCTGTATAAACCGTTGCCCAAATTTTCTCTGGATCAAATCCAAAAATATGTGTAGATACATCATATGCAAAATTAATAGCCTCTTTTTTGAAATAATCCCCAAATGAAAAATTACCGAGCATCTCAAAAAATGTTAAATGCCGAGATGTAAATCCTACATTTTCTAAATCGTTATGTTTGCCACCAGCTCTAATGCATTTTTGAGATGACGTTGCTCTCTTATATGATCTTTTACTTTTACCTAAAAAAACATCTTTAAACTGATTCATTCCCGCATTTGTAAATAAAAGTGTTGGATCATCATGAGGTAGCAAAGATCCCGATGGAACAATCGTGTGCGATTGGGTTTTGAAATATTTTAAAAAACTTCTTCTTATCTCATTTGATATCATATAAAAAATCCTCAAAAATCCATTTATATAGGTAAATAATTTAACCTAAATAATCTACAAAGTCAAATGTTTAACTATTCTATCATAAAACCGATGATTGATTAAAAAATAAATTTTATAGTTTTTGTACTGAGACAGATTAATGGTTAATAATCATTTTTTTTTGATTGCATAGTAAAATAACCTTCCTTTTTTTCATTTATACTAAAAAAAAGAAGGAAATTTTCATGTAGAAAGTAAAAAAAGAAAGGTTATTTTTGTAAGTTGCTGTAAATAAGTTCTTTGAAAAATGATTATTTTGAGGTTAGAAAAAGCTATATTTGTAATTTGAAAATCCAAACAATTTTCAGAGCTTTTTCTTGTAAATTTTTCAAAACTATCTCAAACTATCTTTTTATATTATTTTCAAAGGAATTTTTAAAATGGATGAAAAAAAGAAAAAGATCACTCAGGAAATTGCAAAAACAATTAGAGGTTTATCGATAGATGCTATAGAAAAAGCTAAATCTGGTCATCCAGGCTTGCCTCTTGGATGCGCTGATATTGGAGCATATCTATACGCTGAAGTTTTAAAGCATAATCCTAAAAATTCTAATTGGTTAAATAGAGATAGATTTGTTTTATCTGCAGGACACGGCTCTATGCTTTTATATTCATGTCTTCATTTAGCTGGATTTAAAGTGTCTATGAAAGAGATTAAATTTTTTAGACAACTTTTTTCCAAAACACCAGGTCATCCAGAAGTGCATGTTACAGATGGAGTGGAAGCGACAACAGGGCCACTTGGTCACGGAACAGGTAATGCAGTTGGTATGGCTATCGGCATGAAAATATTAGCAGCAAAATTCAATACAGATAAATATAAACTCTTTGATAATAAAATTTATGCTCTTATGGGCGATGGTTGCATGATGGAAGGGGTAGTATCCGAAGTCTCTTCAATAGCTGGGCATTTAAGACTTGATAATCTAGTAATTATTTATGACTCAAATAAGATTTCATTAGATGGGCCAGTATCAGAAAATACATCAGAAGATACCAAAGCTAGATATAGGGCTTATGGTTTTGATGTTTTTGAAATAGATGGTCATGACTTCGAAGCGATCGATGCGACATTTAAAGAAATCACAAAAAAACAGACAAAGCCTGTTTTAATAGTAGCTAATACTATTATTGGAAAAGGATCTCCTCATATGGCTGGCTCACATAAAGTGCATGGCGCTCCTTTAGGAGATCAAGAGCTAAAAGCTACCAAAAAAGCGATAAATCTGCCTGATGAAGAATTTTATGTTCCAAATGAAGTTTTGAATTTTTTTGAAAACAAACAAGTGAGCCAAAAAAAACTAGAAGATGAGTGGAATGAAAAATTTAGTTCGTGGGCCAAAGAAAATCCAAAAATGTTTCAAGAATTTAAAAAAATGCAGTCTAAAACAATTCCTACAGATCTTGAAAAGGATTTAAAAAATTTAGAAATGAAAACGCCTATTGCTTCTAGAGATTCTTCATCTATTGTATTAAATTATTTAGCAAAAATTTTGCCATTTTTATATTCAGGATCTGCTGATTTATCATCTTCTGATAAAACGTACTTAAATAATTTTGAGCAAATAACTTTTTCAAATTTCAAAGGAAGAAACTTTAAGTTCGGGGTTAGAGAATTTGCGATGGGAACTATCTCAAATGGTCTTTCTTTAGTAGATACTTTTATTCCAGTTTGTGGAACTTTTTTAGTATTTTCTGATTATATGAGAAATTCTATTAGAATAGCTTCTCTATCAAACTTAAGAGTTATTTATCAATTCACTCACGATTCAATATTTTTAGGTGAAGATGGTCCAACTCATCAAGCAGTTGAACAAATAGCGTCTCTAAGAGCTATACCAAATCTTCAAGTGATAAGACCCTCAGATGCTAATGAAGTGAAAATGGCATGGATAGCTGCTCTCACTCATATCGGGCCTACCGCTTTAATACTCTCTAGACAAGGTCTACCTACTCTAACAGAGACTAATGTATCATTTGAAGATGGCCTTTCAAAAGGCGCTTATATCGTAAAAAAAGAAAAAATAAAACCTGACTATACTCTTTTTGCAACAGGATCTGAGCTAACACTCGCTCTAGAGGTTGCAAAGGAGTTAGAAAAAGCACATCAAAAAGATGTTAGAGTTGTATCCTTTCCTTGCTTTGAGATTTTTGAGAAACAATCAAAAGAGTATAAAGATAAAATTATTAAAGGTGATTTAGGCACAAGAGTTGCAATAGAGGCGGGATCCGAGATGGGATGGTATAAATATATAGGCCTCAATGGAATTGCAATCACAGTAAATAGATTTGGTATGTCAGCACCAGCGAATAAAATAAAAGAAGAATTTGGTTTTAGTGTTAATGCAATTATTAAAAAGCTTGTTTAATAGTTGAGATATTCAAATTATTTCGAAAAAGGCTTAAATTTTCTCTATCTGGCAATAGTATTATTGTAGCGGGATAGATTAGTTGAAGCTTTTTCATAATTGGGCTTATTTCCCCACTTACTTCCTGAATAAGCAAAAATTTGATCGCATAAGATATCTAAATGTAGTTGTACTTGATCAAAGATATCTTTAGCTGCACCTGGGTCAACAGTATTTTTCCCATGATGTTTATATTCGATAACAATTCTTGTTACTCTATTTATTAATTTTCTGTGACCACCTTTTTTTCTCTCATCTTCCCATACCGTATCCGAAAAAAGTGTATCTAGATCATTTAATTTGATCTGATATTTCCCTGAAAAATCGTTTTTTTGGCCCCGTACTTTTTTTGTAAAATCAATTAATCCATTTTTTCTTGTGGTATCTAAATAACTTTCTCTTAAAAGTGCTACTGACATAATTTTATTCCTTTATTTTTTAATTAGATTCAAATGAAGCTTTATTCAGCTTTTTCACTAAAATCTCTTCTATAATCAATATGAAAGTAGATAAGTGTAAGTTTAAGTTTAAGGTTATTAAGGATCAATCCTTTTTTCCTGAATTTTTGAAAAAAAATGGAATTTTATAGTTAAGTCAATTATAAAAAGCTTATTTAATTCAAATATAGTTATTTATAATAATTATTAAAATTAATTTTTGTATTTTTAAAATTAATTCTTTACTAAATCAGCTTGACAAATATGTCTTTTTTTGTTACAATACTAATAGGGGAAAAGGCTGTATAAAGCCAATTAATCAAGTTATTAAAGTAACTAGTTATGTAATAACTAAAAAATATTTAATATCTTTGCCCACCCTATAAAATAATAAAATAAAAAGGGGGCGCTTGTGGATAATAAAAAAACTATTTCAAAAATGTCTGAGCTAACATCTACTATAAAAGAGATAAAGTCTCATCTAGAAAATAACGAGATATGCAGAAAAGATGTTTTGATGTTTTCAGATATTTTAGATGAAATAACCCAGACATCATTTAAAATTAACGAAAAATCAAAAAATATCTTTACAAAAGCTTCTCTCATGAACATTACAAATACTATTGAAAATGTTTATTCTCAAATTGCCGAAATAGAAGAAAAAAGACATTTAGATGATGATGAGATTTTAAAAGATATTCATGAAATATCATTCAAAGAAGACTATTTAGAGCTTAACTTTTTTGATCTTTTACCATCTGATATCGAGCTGATACTTAGTTCTTTAGATGAGGATATAGAGGTTGTTTTAACAAAAATACCTTATAATCAAAGGCTAATGAACCCTATATTAGAGAAAATTCAAAAAAAAATAATCGATCTCCATTTTAGGTTTGATTTTCCAATCATAGAAGAGCTAGATGAAAATAAAAATAGTTTTGCTCATAGACTCCTAATGGCTGCAAATGAAATAAGAGATATAAACCCTAAAAAAGCTGAGATTCTGGTTAGAAAAATAGACGAGCTTCTAGATTTAGTCTGGATATCTAAAATGTTTATGTATGGAGATTTTTTAAAAGCTAAGCATTATTTCGATAAGTTAGATAAAAAAACGAAAAATAGAGTAGAAAAGCTTCTATGGAGAATGAAAGGAGATATTTCTAAAAAAATAAATGATGAGAAAAAATTAGATTTATCAATAGCTTTAATGCGCTTTGTTTCAGAAGAAATTAATGCTTAAAAAAAGATGATAAAAATCGATTAGTCCATTTCGTGTAGTTTATGTTGAACCCATCTATTTTTGGGAAAACAAATAAGGTAAAATAAAATGATTAAAAGCGTAGGATATATCAAATAAAAATACTTTTTATTTAAAATATTGTAGAGAAGTCCTCCGTAATATCCAAATAAGATTAGGATAACAAAAAATAAGAATATGGCTTGAGTCCAAATATGAGATATTTTAAGTGTTTTATAAGCTCTTAAAATTTGATGTTTCAAAATATTATAGACGCTAAAAACAATAAAGATGATTCCAGGAATAAATAGCCAGTATGGTGAAATATTCAAACCTTCTAAAAATATTGAAACATCTCCGTGAGTTTCAAATGTTCTCCAAAGTATATAGCTATAGACTTGTCCGATATTCACTATCATGAACCAAAAAAAGAAAGAATAAAGATATACTTTTTCTTGGACCCTTTTTGAACTACATAAAATAGCGCTTATAACATAAAGAGATGCATTTATAATATTTGGGGTAATAGCTGTCATTGCCGCTAATATGTTTCTATTTTGAGCTAGCATAGCTTTGTAATCTGTTTGATCATCTAGTAAAAAAAAAGTGTAATCAGCAAAATGAAAATAAAATGGGCTTTTTTTATACCCAAAAATCCAAGCTATAAACGAATGAGTAAATTCATGAATAGTTACCATCAGTATATGCGCAACTAGAAGTAAAATAATACTAACTAAAATATCTTGAATCACTTTTTTCATCTAATACTCCTAAATTTGGAGTATATCTATCTGAAAATAAATTTGAATATTTTTTTTATTTTTTTTATGGCAAGAAGACCCTTTCCTTTAGGGAAGGGATGAATTGCCAATATTAAAAAATGCTGGCTTTAATGCTTTTAAAGCCTCCGCCAGCTAGAG
>JAAKFV010000052.1 GCA_011064875.1 Candidatus Anoxychlamydiales bacterium
AGACTTTTTTAGAAGATTCTAAAAAAGCTCTAAACTGTGAAGCAGGAACTTAGCTTGTAGCTAGGGAATCCTCTTCCTTTAGGGAGAGGAGGATGTCAATACAAATTGAATTGAAGCTTAAACTAATAATTAATTTTAAGTAGCGCTCTCTTCAAGAATAGCTTTTTGAGTAACTTTGGTTTTTTCCTCGAATCTCTTAGATAGTCTGTTTATAGAAATAATCCAAACAGGGAATATAAAAATAATTACTCCAAAGATAATAGGGGATGCACTCAGAGTTGTTGTAAAGAACATAAGAAGAATTTGAAGTATTAAAGAGCTTCCTGATTTTCCAAGTCTCGATCCTATGCCATCGATAGCGGATTTTCCTTGCAGTTTTTCTTCAGCAGATAAAGGGATAAAAGCCATCTCTTTTGTTTCATCGAATACGGTATATTTTAATGATCTAGAAAAAACATCTTGAACAGCACCAAACATAACAGCTAGTACGAGAGGAGATAAACCGAAAATGGAAATAGCTACATTTGAATTCATTGCATATTTTTTCATAAAGATAAAATAAAAAAATCCAAAACCAGATAACATTAAGGCCAAAGGTGTGATAAGAGCTGTAAATCTCCAGCCGAGTCTTCTAATTGAATTACCAGATATGAAAAGAGAAGAGAAAACAGCAACTGCGCCAGTAATAATAGTTATTTTACTTGTGAAGGCTGTAAAAGCTGAAGATGAAGGATATAACTCTTTTATTTGAGATTTCCAAAGAACTTCAACTAAATTAATTAGTATGTTGTAACACAGAACGATCAGAGCAATGAATAAAACATATTTTGATTTAACAGCGTATGTAATGCTTTTTATAAAAGATATTTTTTGTTTACCTTTTTTATTTATATCCCCACCGAGAAGATATCTTTTTGGATAAAAATATATGTGCAGGTATCGATATAAAGACATTATTAGAAGACCACAAATTATAGCTATTACAATAAAAATTAAAAGAGCTTGATCCCAGGGGGTTTTAGATCCACAGAATTTTGCAAGAGAACGTACAGAAGCGGTGGAAAGAGCTTGAGTTGCTAAATATTGTCCTAAAAAGCCGGATATAATTCCAGCTGAGTTTCTTGCGACTCCAAGCAAAGAATAATATCTTTTAGCCTCATTTATAGAGAGAACATCTACAACAAAAATCCAAAGCAGCAAAGATAGCATAATAGTAGACCAAGACTCTGCCATGATATAAAATAAAGAGAAATGCCAATATCTAATCATTGAAATAAATCCTTTAAAACCAAGGGGTAGCTTACCTGCCAAAAGATCTGCAGTAGAATTTAAATTAAAGGTTTTTGCATTTGGGTATATCACGAATATAAATAATGCAAAAAACCCTAAAAATATACTCATTATTACATAAAAAATATTTTCTCTATTAAATTTGGAAGAGAGCTTTGTAAATAAAAAAGTAAGTAAAATTGCAGAGGGTAGAATTGCCCAGACCTTCAAAAAAGGAATTGCTTCTGCTCCGGACTGAGGCGCTGTAACTATTAAGGTATCTTTTAATATTTTGAATATATGGTAGTTAAAAGCGATTAAAAAGAAAAGAAACATCATCGGTACGAACTTTGTTAGTTCGTTTTGCCTAATCGGCCAGAGAAGTGATCGAATTTTGCCAAAATCCGAGTCCATCCTACCTTAGCCTTATATTTGCGTTTGCCAAACTCGTGGGTTTGATTTTAGGTTTAATAAATGCCCCCTTAGATATATTTGCTTTATATTCCCGCAATAAAGTTAACTCCTTTTATATTATTGGTCAATAATAAAAAATTATTTTAATTATAAAAAATTTATATTATTGAAAATATATAGATAGGGAAGTTAAAATATTGCTTTGAGATGAGCATTTGTAAGCTTCTTATAAACCCTCTATAAAATAGGGAGGCTATTATGAAATTACCTTTTAAATTCAAAAAAATTGGCATTATTATATTAAATATTTCTTTAATTGTTTTTTCTTCTTATTTCATCCTTCACTCTGAAAGGCTTCAAGAAAAGATCTCTCCTCAAAAATTTTGGCAAAAAAAAATTAATACTTTGAGTACTGAATTAAAAAATGATGATATTAAAATAAAAAGTTTAAAACTAGATTTAGAAAAAGAATTAGCGCTTAGTACATACACAGAAAAACAAGCTGAAATTAAAGCAGAAGAGATAAATGAAAATCCCCATGATATCTATTTTGAAATGCAAGATGAACAGTTAAAAAAGGTCTCTGAAATAAAAAATCAAATAAATCTTTTAACAAAAGATGAAAAGAAGATTAAAACTGATTTAGAAAATGCTTATAGTAGAGTGAATTCATTAAAATAAGAAAAGATTATTGAATTAAATCTTCAAAGGCCTTTGTGATCTCAGATTCGATATTTTCTTCACCTATATTTTTATAATCATCGACTTCGAATCTCATGTTTTTATTTGGGCTATTTATTTTGCCAAAGAGTTTGGTTTCATTTTTGGTGATTAAAAATTCGTTTGGTGTGAAATTCCCTCTTTGATTAGCAGAGATTATGTATGGAGATCTGTTTTCATTAAAAATAGATGTTCCATCATAAAAATGATCGAAATTTTCATTTGGGAAAATTTGAGAAAAGATCGTTGGAAAAATATCAATATGAGTTGTTACTTGAGTTGGGGTTTTGTCATTTTTTATTAGTTTATAAATTATGGGGATTTGAAGCTGATAATCACTTAAATGAGAGCCGTGAAATAAAGCTCCATCTTCAAAAAACTCTTCTCCGTGATCTGCGGTAAATACAATTAGGCTATCATCGTATAGGTTGTTGTTTTTCAAAGTAGTTAAAAATTTGTTAAAAAGATGATCTACAAAGCCGATAGCATTTTTATATCTATTTTTAATTAGATCTAAATCATTTCTCAAATGTGACAAACTGAGGTAATTTATGCTTTCAGCATAGGGTAAAAATTTAGGTTTATAATCATTTGTCCAACTATATTCAGAGTGGGTAGAGTCAAAAAATATAATAAAAACATTAGATGACTCATTATCTTTATTATTTAAATCTTTTAATAGAGTATCGATTGCCATGCCATCTCTTATAGACGGATTAGAAGATGTATGAGAATAATCATTAAGATTATCGATTAGCTCAAGATTATTACCAAAAATTAGCTTGTCTAAATTAAAGTATTGAAGCTCTGCTGATGAATAAACGTTTATTTTATAGCCAACTTTTTTTAAGAGATTTAAAGGAATAGAACCAAACTCTAGAGTATGTTGGGCATTTGACCAGTAAATTGGGTGGTTAGAATGGAAAATAGAATACCATGAAATAAATGTTGCATTTGCTGCTGAATAGGAGGTTTTAAAGCTGATGTTTTTTTCAGAAAAATTAAAAATATTTGGAGCTATATCTTGAGTGATATAGTCTTTTCTTAAGGCTTCAGTAATAAAGATAAAGATATTGGGTTTTTTATCTATTGAAAGTTCTTTTTGATTTATTTCAGCTAAAAGTTTTTTCTCATCTCTAATAGGTTTTAAAGTGGAGTTTAGATTAATTAGTTTTTTTGTGGGGGAGATAAAGGTAAATCCGAGTGGTAACCGTTTTTGATTTTTGTAGAAATAGTCATTATTTTTAAATTTTAAGCTTACGTCTATTAGAAAAAGAGTCATCAGCGCAATAGAAAATAGTGAAAAAAGATGCTTTTTTTTCAAATGAAGAGGTTTTTTCAAACAAATTTTATCTGTTATATAATATAAAAAGATACCTGATAAGGGGAGTACTATGATTGCAAGAATTATTATAAGATACATAGTAAAATTTAAATTTATAGCTCTGAGTGTTACAAATAAATTTCCAAATCCCCCTGATAAAAATATATTTAATCCAAAAAATAAAGATTGATTTATCAATCCAACTAAAATGAAATTTACTATGTAGGCGAGCAGAACAAAAAAACTTATTCCAACAAATAATTTTTTAAAAAAATTAGATTGTATTTTATTAAGAGTGAAAACACACGCTATAAGAAGAGCAAAAGCTTGTAAAAAGGAATAAAAGCCAAATAAAAAAGATGTTTGATAGGTGGAACAAAAAGTAATGATAAATAAAAAAAATGAAAAGAAAATATAATTTATATATATAGATTTTTCTAAAAACCTTAGTGTAAAATCTTTTATTTGCTTAAACAAAATTTTTATCATCTTCTTTATTTTTGCTCATATAATAACCTATTTTTTTTGTTTAAACAAGTAGCTTTTTATGATACAATAAGATTAGATCTAGATAAATAATAGGGGTCCATAAATATGCAAAAGGTCCATTACATGAAAAAGCAGATAGTAAAAATTATAACATCCGTTATGTTAATGTTTTCAATAACTTCTTTTGTATCTCCAGATGAGATTAAAAAACATGAGATTGTCAAAGAAAATGAATATGATGTAGTAATTTTAGGTGGAGGAATTGGAGCTCTAACCTCTGGAATATATCTTGCAAGAGCAGGATATAAACCTCTTATTATTGAAGGAGACTTGCCAGGTGGACTCATTACTCAATCACATTCTGTAGAAAATTGGCCGGGGGAGATTCAAATAACAGGAAATGACTTGGTTAATAAAATAAAAGATCAGGCTATAAAAAATGGCTGCACTATTTTATCAAATGAAGTTATAGATGTAGATTTTTCTAAAAAGCCGATTAGTATAACCCTAAAAGATCTATATTCCAATAAAACTCAAAAAATCAAAGCTTTTTCTTGTATTATTGCAATGGGAACATCTTCAAATTATTTAAATATTAAGGGTGAAAAAGATTATTGGGGAAGAGGAGTATCTAATTGCGCAGTTTGTGATGGCTCATTTTATAAAGATAAAAAAGTTGCGATAGTAGGTGGTGGCGATGCGGCTGTTGTGGAAGCGAACTATTTATCTAATCTAGCGAGCCAAGTTTATATCATCGTTAGAAAAGATAAAATGAGAGCAAAGGATAAAGAAAAGATTAAAGCTTTGGCACAAAAGAAAAACATAAAAATTATATATAATACAAATATTACAGCAATTAACGGGGATGACAAAAACGTTATCTCTGTAGATATATTGGATAATAAGAATCAAAAAAAATACAAAATGACTTTAGATGGAGTATTTTTAGCAATTGGTTCAACTCCTAATAGCAAAGTTTTTCAAAATAAAATAAAATTAGATGGTTTTGGATACATTAAAGTTTTTGATGGACTTACAACTTCTATAGATGGAGTTTATGCAATTGGTGATATTATCGATCCTGTATATAAACAAGCGATAACAGCTGCAGGAGATGGAGCTAAAGCTGCAATTTCTTGTCAAAAATATTTAGAAGAAAACTCTTATCAGAGCATACAAAATAGTGTGAAATTAGCATCCGATTCTTCTCAGGTATTTTCATCTAAAGTAGTAGAAATTACATCTTTAAAAGAGTTTGAAAAAGAGTTAAAATCTAGTGATATTCCGGTTATTGTAGATTTTTATGCATCTTGGTGTAGACCATGTCAAAGAATTGCTCCTTTATTAGAGAATGGAGCTAAAAATTTATCTGGTAAGGTAAAGATCTTGAAGGTTAATGTTGATAAGCTAAGAGAGTTATCTTCTAAATATCAGATAAGATCTATGCCGACAATCATTGTTTTTGATAGGGATCAAAACCAAATTTTTTCAAAGATGGGAACAAATAGTATCTCTGAAGTTATAAACTCATTAGATAAAATCAAAGACAAACCGGTTAATGAAATAGATAGTTATCTTAAAAATTTTGATAAATAAATTATTTATTGAAATATTTTTTGAGAGCTTCTTCTAAATTTTTTGCAGATTCTTCGTTAGATGAGATATCTATTTCATTATCTTCAGAATCCTTTAAAGATAAAATCTCTAAATACTGTTTTCTAAAAATCTTTTTTTTCTTTGTAAATCTAAGGGTTAATTTTTTGTTTTTATTGTGAATAAAAAACTCAGATGGTGCTCTAGATGCATTATATCTTGCAGTTATTACAAAAGGAAATTTAGTTTTTTCAAAGATAGATGTTCCTTTCAAACAGTCTTTAAATTGATTTTTATCAAAGATGTAATCAAAAAGGCTCGGAAAAACATCCATATGACAAATCAAATCTCTTTTAGGAATTTTTCTTATATTTTTACCAAACTTTAAATAGATTGGAACATTTGTTTGCTGAGAAGATAGATGAGATGCATGAAACAGATGCCCCTCTTCATAAAACTCTTCTCCATGATCACCAGTTAGGATTATTATTGAATCATCAAATAAGTTTTTCTCTTTTAAAGTATCTATGAATTTACCGATTAAAAAATCAACAAAGTATATTGAGTTTTTATATCTATTTTTTAGAAGATCTATGTTATCTTTGGAAGCATATACATTAAATGTGTCTATCTCAGATACAGGTTTAAATTTAGTCTCAAAATCTTTTGGCCAGCTATATAAAAAGTGAGTAGAATCTAAAAAAGCGATGTATACATTTGAATTATCTTTTAAAGATTTTTCCATATGAGACATAACCATTTTATCAGAGTCGCAAGCTTCAACGGGGAGGTAGTGAGGAAATAGTTTAAAAGTATCTAAAAGATACTCATCTTTACCAAAAAGAGCCTCTTTCATTGAGTAGTATTTAAGCTCAGGCGCTGAAAAAACATTAATTTTGTATCCCATTTTTTTCAAAATGTATAAACCTGTAGAACCAGAACTCCAATTTCTATTCTGGTAATCTTTCCAATGAAAAGGATAGTTAGAATAGAAAAAAGAAAACCATGATTTATGAGTGCCATTTGCGTTAGAGAGTGATCTTTCAAAACTAACATTTTCATTTTTGAAAGCTGCCATATTGGGAGCTGTCTCAGATGTAATATAATCATTTCTTAAACTCTCAATTACAAAAATAAAGATGTTTGGTTTTTTCTCAGTTTTTAAATCTTTTTTATCGATTAAAGCTAATATATCTTTTTCATTTTTTGGTTTTTTTAAAGCTAGTCTTGCTTCAGTTTTTAAAATGTCTGGCTGCATAAAGGTAAGTTTCCATGGAAGGGCTCTAGAATTTGAATCATAAATATTAGCACTAATTGATCTAGACGCTTTAAAATCCCAAATAAATAAAGCTAAAGGAACACATAAAAATATCTGAATAAAATGTTCATGGTATAGAGGTATCTTTCTTTTTTTAGAGAAAATGTTTGTAATTTTGTAGATAAAAATCCCTAAAAAAGGAAGAGAAAAAATTAGAACTCCAAAAATTATCCAAGCAAAAAAAGGAATGCCCGTAGTATGGAGCATTTCAATAAAATTTTCTAAATTTTCATCTAAAGCAATTGAAACTCCATCCCAAATAGTCATATCCATAATTTTCAAAAGCACTAAATCGATAATATGAGATATAAAAAAAATAAATGTAAATGCGATAAAAATAGTAAAAACTATTTTTGGCAAATACTTTTTTATAATTATTGAAAAAATTGCTAAAGTAGCAATTTCTAAAATGGTCTGTCCATATGCGTATACTAGAAAAAATGCTTTTGAGTAGTTAGATGTATTTTGAACCTCCAAAATTCCTAGAGTTGATATAATAATACCAACAATCAAGAAAATCCCAAAATACAGATAATTTATGTTTATGAGATGTTTTCTTTCCATACTATCTTTTATATAATACTTTTTTATTTAAGAAAAAATAAATTAACTCTTTTCAAATTATATTGTATGAATTTGCAATCGAAGATTTGTTTGATTTTTTTTAAAAAGAGGTGTAACATTATCTATTAGTTCTTATTAATATACATTTTTTTTGAGAGGAAAAATGAAGTGGGTTAATGATTTTCAGCTTTTTTTATTTGATTTAGATGGACTTCTAGTAAATACCGAAAATATTCACTATCAAGCATATATTGATATGTTACAAAGAAGAGGATTTAATTTAGATTGGTCTTTTTTGAAATTCTGCACTGTCGCACATTTTGATGACAATAGTTTAAAAGAGGGGATATATGCTTTTTTTCCAGATCTTTTTGATGAGGAGCCAAATTGGGATAAATTAAGAAAAGAAAAAAATGTAATTTATATAGGTCTTTTAAAATCTTCTAAAATAGATCTAATGCCAGGTGTTGAAAAACTACTTAGTGAGATTGAAAAACAAAATATTAAAAGATGTGTTGTTACAAATTCATCAAAACCGATGACGGATATGATTATAGCGAAACAGCCTCTTTTAAAAAGTATAAATCACTGGATAACAAGAGAAGATTATGAAAAGCCAAAACCTGATCCAGGCGGTTATTTAAGAGCTATCACTCTTTTTGGTGAAAAAGGTGATAGAATAATTGGATTTGAAGATTCTGTTCGTGGTATTAAAGCTTTAGAAAAGACTCCTGCTCAAAGTGTATTAATAGGACCTGTTTTGGATCCTAAAGCTAATAGTATAATTGCAAAGGATGTTTTGCATTTTCAATCTTTTGAAGATATACCTGATAAGTTAATATAGTGGATATGTTTTAAATTAAAAAAAGAATTGGTATTATGAAATTTTTAAAATTTTTTTTGTTATTTTTAGTTATACTCCAAATAAAGCCTATAAAATCAAAAGCTGAAGATATGAACTCAAAAGCTGAAGATAAAAATCAAAAAAAACAAACACTTGTCTGTGTGCATGGTTTTTTTAGAACGAAATTAAATATGTATTTAATTGAAAAAAGTTTAAAAAAAGATAATTTTGAAGTTTTTAATTGGAGATACAAAAGTAGAGATAAATATATAAATGAACATGCAGAAGATCTAGTAAAAGAGCTAATTGAAATAGCTAAAAAAAATCCATCAAAGCCAATTAATTTTGTAACCCATTCTATGGGAGGTCTAGTTCTAAGAAGCGCTCTCAATCATCCAATATGTCCAGTGGAAGCTAAAATGGGAAAAGCTATCTTAATTGCTGCTCCAAATCAGGGATCTATAGTAGCTCAAAAGCTTGCATCATCAAAGCTTGCGAGATTTCTTTTTAAAGATAAAGCAGGATCTGAGCTAATGGCAAAAAAGGATTTTGAGGATTTAGGTGTTTTCCCGCCTGATATGGATGTTTTACAAATAGTTGGTACATTGGGAGTCAACCCATGGATTAATGAGAAAAATGATGGCAAAGTGGCCGTCTCAGAGACAAAATTAAATAGTCCTTATAAACAAATTGATGTAAAAGCATCACATAGCTGGATTTGTTACTCTCCAAAAGTGATTAGATATCTGAAAGAATTTTTAAAAGAAACTTCTAGTATAGACCCTGTTTTCTAAAATTTAGTATAGAACTTTTACTAAAAAGAGCCCTTGCGCTTCAGCTGGTTTTGAAGCTTTTTTTCTATCTTTAGCTTTTATTATTTTTTCAATCATCTCTAAAGGCATTTTTTTATTTGCGACATCTAAAAGAGTGCCTACGATATTTCTAACCATTTTGTATAAAAAGCCATCTGCTTCAAACTCTAAAATTATTTCATTTTTTCTCTTTTTAATATCTATTCGTTTGATTGTTTTTATAGGTTTGTTGGCAGCAGAGCCTCTATATTGTTTATTTGCAAAAGATGAAAAATTATGAGTTCCTAAAAAATAAATGCTCGCCTTTTTCAAAAGATCTAAATCAAATTTAAATTCTGGTTTATATGAGTACATTCTAGAAAATGGATCTTGTATATCTCCTATAAAAATATGGTAGCGATAGATTTTTGATTTAGCTGAAAACCTTGCATGAAAATTTGAATCTACTTGCATGATTTTTTTGATTCTAATGTCATCGGAAAGTAAAGAATTTAAAGAAAACAAAACTTTTTTGAGATCTAACTTTTTGTTATAACTAAAATGTGCTACTTGCTCTAGTGCGTGCACTTTTGCATCAGTTCGTCCAGCTCCAATAAGTTTAATATTTTTTTTTAGAATTTTAGAAAGCTCTTTTTGAATAGCTTCTTGAATAGTTAACTTATTTTTTTGGATTTGCCAACCAAAGTAGTTTGTTCCATCATAGGAAATGAGCATTTTATATTTGTATTCTTTCATATGTATATTTTTTTTTAAATATTTTTAATTATTTGAAAAGTATAGCAAAAAAGAGCTTTTATATTTGATTAGATTAGATTAGATTTAAAACATATTTTTTTCAATTATTATCTATCTCTTCTTTTTCTTTTTACTGTTTTGGTATCTTTTAATTTAATATTTATACTACCTTCAGTTTGAGTTTCTATTTCTATTAAAGGTTCATTATTTGAAATCCATTCCAATACAAGATTCCGCATTATATTATTATCAGCCATGTTGTGAGATGCTCTTCCACAAATAATTTGAAGGGATTTCAACTCATATAATTTATGAATAATATACTCATTTAAAAAACATCTAGCTGCTCCATGAGATAATCCATGTAAATCAAATTGATATTTATTTTTTTGTCTCATTAAAAGGTAATTTAATAAATAATTTGTAAAAATTTCTTTTGATAGATCTAGATTCTCTCTTATTGTTTTACCAGAGATATATAAAACATTTATATAGATATTATAAGTGACGACATCTGCAAGTCTATTACTTTTAGCCTCTTCAAAAGCATCTTTAGCCTCTCGAAACTCACCATTTTTACCAGCAGCATTGATAAAGCTTGTATAAGTGACGACATCTGCAAATCTATTTCTTTTAGCCTCTTCAAAAGCAACTTTAGCCTCTCGAAACTCACCATTTTTACCAGCAGCATCGATAAAGGCATTATAAGTGACGACATTAGCAAAGCTATTTCTTTTA
>JAAKFV010000053.1 GCA_011064875.1 Candidatus Anoxychlamydiales bacterium
GTGTCTTATGAAAAATAGTTACCGAATAAGTAACTGGAAACAATATAACAAATCTTTGATTAATCGGGGAAGTATTACTTTTTGGTTTTCTGAAGATGCCATAAATAAATGGAATGCTAAGAAAGAAAAAAACATTTTGGCAGACCTTTTCTTTATTCCGATTTTGCAATAATCACTGCTCTTATTATTCGTTTTGTATACCATCTAAATCTCAGATCTTTAGAAGAGTTTTTATCTTCGCTAATTTTATTACTAAAATTACCTCTTAAAACACCATCATATACTCAAATATGTAGAAGAGCCCAAAAGCTTTCTTTACCTGTTAAAACCTTACAATCTAAAAAAAGAATTACCCGATATAGTGTTCGATGCCTCTGGACTCAAGGTTTACGGGGAGGGTGAATGGAAGGTAAGAACACATGGCAAATCTAAAAGAAGAACTTGGAGAAAAATTCACATTGCTATGGATCCTAATACACACGATATTGTACTAGCAGAATTAACAGAAAACTCTTCTAATGATTGCAATGTTCTGAAAAATCTTTTAGAAGAAATGGGCTCAGGTCTTTTAAGAGTATATGGTGATGGAATTTATGATACAGAAGGTTGTTATGAAGCTATTTCTAAAAAGAAAGCTGAACCACTTATCCCCGCAAGAAGAAACGCTAAATATAAACACAGTGCAAAGGATCATTTGCAAGCAAGAAATCAACAGATTTTAGATATCGTAGCTTTAGGAGGAGATGAAATAGCTAGGAGTTTATGGAAAAAATTAAAAGGCTATCATAAAAGATCTCTTGGAGAAACTTCTTTCTTTCGTTTTAAAACAATTTTGGGACACGCATTAAAAAGCAGAAAAATGTGTATTCAAATCATTGAATGTAAGATTAAATGCATGATCTTAAATAAAATGAATCAATTAGGACTTCCTCTTAGTTATATTGCATGACTGTAAGTGATACCGGAAAATCATTGCTCAAATATTACTTATGCAACAACGCCAAATAATCAGGTAAAACCGGTTGTGTTCTCTAATTGCGCGCTTTAAGTCAAGGGTTTACTCCTTTTAAAAAAATATTTATGGCAAATATCATCCGCTGTTCTCTCCGGGCTATTTTTGTAAAAACATTTTTTGTTACATAAGTCCAAATATTAAAAGAAAGATCTACGCCTCATTATTGTCGTCCTAGTTTGCTAACCTCATTTTGTTTAAGATTTGACATTTTAGCTTCGATTCAAACACCTGGTTTTCCATTGTTCTGCTTCGAAGTGATGATCCTTTGAAAGACCTAGAGGTAATGACAAATTTATTAGAAAAAGCCCGTTTCCTATAGGTAAAGTTTATGGTGATGCTCTTTATGATGCGGAGAGATGCTATTTATCAATTTGGGAAAAAGGAGGGCAAGCAGTTATTCCTATCAAGAAAAACATCGTTTATAGACAGCCTTCCAAACCTTGGCTAGATCCAAGAAATAAACAGCTATTAGAAATAAGGGGCTTAGGAGGAGATGATATAGCTGGAGAATTATGTAAAAAACTATCTGGGTATCATAGGAGATCATTAGTAGAAACAGCCTTTTTTAGACGGAAACAGTTATTAGGACCAGGATTGAAAAGCAAGAAATTTGAGAACCAAATAGTAGAGTCAAAAATTAAATGTCAGATACTAAATAAAATGAGATTATCAAGTTAAAAAAGAAGGTTTATAGAGGATCCTAATTTTCCATATTTTGACTTATGCAACAAGACCATCAAGAGGTTTATTTTTTTATATTAATTCTCATCATTAGATAATAATCTCGCTTCATCTTTTTAAGCTTTAACCAATATTCCAAAAATAAAAGTATGATTTTCATTTAGACAGATTTCTCTTGACAGTTTCAGTCTTTCTTTTATAATGCTTGATTTTACTATTAAAGAGAGATTGTTATGAGCATAGAATCAAAAGTTATTTCTAAATATAATGAAAATTGTTCAGGAGCTATGAGAGCATTAACAGATAACTCTATCTCAATAGATGATAGATTTACAGCTGTTGCTAAGATTATTCTAGCTGGAGCAGAAGTTGTAAATGAAGCACACTATAAAATGACAAGTCTACAAAAAGAAGTTGTAAAATTACATTTAAGAGAACAAGAAAGATTTGAAAAAAAAGTTCAAAAGGCTATTAAAAAATTAGAAACTAAAGAACTGATCTCCGAAATTGCTGAAAAAGCATTCCTAGTAAGCTGGCTGGTAAATAAACCTCTCATATTATTTCTAGGAGGAATATTTCCCCCATCATTAGCTATTACGGTTCCGGCTGATTTTTTATTGGCTGGATCTTTAGTTGCTGCTAGAGAGAAAAAAACTTCATTAGAAGGAAGAATATGGATTTATCAAAACTATCCAAGAGCTTTACATGATAAAAAGCAATACGAAATAGGGGTATCCGAATGGGAAAAGATAAAAGAAAAAATTGGATCATACCGTAACACAGATTTTTATGAAAATGATTGGCCTTCGTAAAAAACTTGATTAAATAATGCTCAAGGAAATTCCTATTATATACAAGTTTCTAACAGGCATTTTTTCTGCTCTTCTTTTTACCATTTCTAGAAGAACAAATTGTATCACTATAAAATATAATTATTTCCTAAAGTTTTCAACTTTTTTTCTAATCTCAGTCAGATATTTTAGTAAAAATTGCCTCTAATAATCAATAGCTCTAATTTTTTTATGATTTTATCAATTCTCACTCGTAGATAATAATCTCGCTCCATCTATAACATTGATAGCGCCTCCTTGAGCATTCCATAAAATATGAATAAATTTTCCTTTTTCATCTATTGTAATAAATGGATAAGTAAACATCGTCCCAGGATTATTAGATAATGTTATTGCAGAATCAAAATTAAGTCCAAAATCTATAGATGCTCGAAACTGCATATTATAATCTGAATCTAACCATATTAAAAACACATACTTTCCTGAGCTATCTGTAACTATTTTAGGATAAGTTCCTGTTTCCTCTAGATTGATAGTTGAAAAGCCTTTTCCGTAATCTGTAGATGCTCTCATGTGAATATTTCTATTTGCATCATTCCAAACAAAACAAACATATTTGCCCGAACTATTTGTTACTAGATCTATTGAATAAGATCCATCAGATGAAAACGACAAAGGAGCGCACCAATTTTCTCCAAAATCCGATGATGCACTAAGCTCAAGATTATCATTTTCTCCTTCGAAAACCACATAAATATTATTTGTATCTAAACTTGCTGCTATTGTTTGATTTTCACCTTCTTTTACTAATTGGATTGGTTTACTAAAACTACTGCCATAATCAGAAGAAGAAATAACTTGAATTGAATCACTCTCAAAAGAAATAAAAATATTTTTTCCACTAGGATCTGTTATAATATGGAAATTAGATCCTTTTGCTATTTTTATCACATCTGAGAATCTAGTTCCAAAATCGGTTGAGACTCTAAGATTAATTTCATCATAGCCATCTACCCAAATAGCATAAACTATCTCGCCTGTAGAATTTGTTATGATATTTGTCTCTGTTATGAAAGATTCAATATCGCAAGTATATAGCTCTATCGGATCTATAAAACTCCCTCCATTATCAGAGGATGCACTTGAAAATAATTTTTTATCTTCCACCCAAATTACATAAACACACTCCCCCGTATCATTTGTTGAAATATTAGGTAAACCTACTCCTGAGCCGAGCTGAGATGAAGAAAAAAAAGTCTTTCCATAATCTGAGGATTTTTTTATATTCATTGAGATGCAAGCATAGGCAATATAAACATTTTTGCTTGCAGTATCACTTACTATTTTTGCGCCGGTTGCTGATTTAACGATTTGTTTAGCAGGAATGTCCCAAAACTCTTCAGCAAAAATTTTTGTATTAGAAAAAATAGCAAATATTAAAACTACTAGAGATAAAAAATACTTAATGCTTGGCTTCATTATTGGATCCTTCTTTTATAAAAAGATAAGAAGATAATCCAATAATAAATTTTTATGCAATTTTTTTTTTAAACTAATTGATCGATAGCATCTTCGACTGTGTCAACTGGCAAAATATTTATTTTTTGTTTGATAGAGTCTGTAATCTCTTTTAGATTTTGTTTTGGAAGTATAATATTTTCAAATCCCATATTAATAGCTTCTTTAATGCGAGATTCTATTCTAGTAACTGATCTTACCTCGCCTGATAGACCAACTTCGCCAATAACTACAGTATTAGATATTAGATTTCTATTAGAAAAAGAAGATGCTATTGCGAGTAGTATTGCCAAATCAATTGCAGGCTCTTTTATTTTCATGCCTCCTGCTATCGATACAAAAACATCCATATCTTTGATTTGGAAACGAATCTTTTTTTCTAAAACAGCAAGTAGTAGTGATAGCCTATTTTGATCAAGACCTGAGCATTTTCTAGTTGGCATAGAAAAACCAGAAGATGCAATTAGAGCTTGCACTTCTATTAAAATAGCTCTTATCCCTTCTATTGTTGAAGCGATAACAGTGCCTGGAAGATTTTTATCTCTTTTTTCTAAAAAAATCTTCGATGGATTTGAGATTTCATTTAACCCCTTCTCTGTCATTTGAAAAATTGCTATATCATCTGTTGGACCGAACCTATTTTTTACAGATCTGATCAATCTAAAACCATTTTGTTTCTCACCTTCAAAATCTAATACTACATCAACTATATGCTCTAAAACTCTGGGCCCTGCAATATCCCCTGTTTTTGTAACATGGCCAATTAAAAATGTGGTGATACCGTAGCCTTTAGCGATATGCATAAATTCAATTGCAAGCTCTCTTACTTGAACGATAGATCCTGGAGATGATGAAATTTCCGCTTTATATAGAATTTGAATAGAATCTACTATTAAAATATCTGGTTTTAGTTGATCTATTTGAAGTTTTATTGAACTAAAATTTGTCTCTGAATAAATAAATATATTCTCACTTGTCGCATTTATTCTACTAGCTCTTAGAGTTGTTTGCTCTAGAGATTCTTCACCGGAGATATAAAGAACTTTTAGATTTTTTTCAGCAAAGTTATTTGAGAGTTGAAGTAAAAGTGTTGATTTTCCAATTCCAGGATTACCTCCTATTAAAACCAAAGAGCCTTTAGCAATACCTCCTCCGAAAAGACGATCTAAATGAGCAAAATCAGTTAAAATTCTTTTAAAAGAAGATATTTTTATATCTTTTAATCTCATAGGAGTTGAATCAACTTTTTTAGCTTCAAATCTTTTTACTTTTTCACTAATTTGAATTTTTTCAAAAAAAGAGTTCCAAGAAGAGCAATTTAAACAACTACCTGCCCATTTAGTTTGTGTAAATCCACAAGATGAGCATTCCCAAATATTTTTGTACTTATCTTTAGCCATTATTATCCTCAAAACTTTTAAGGTTTAATGTGTTATATGCATTTTCAGCAGCTTCAATTTCAGCGAGTTTTTTTGAACTACCAGAGCCATAGGCTATCTCTTTATCATTTATAATCACTACAATATCAAAAGTTTTTTGATGTTCCGGCCCTTTTTCTTTTACAACTCTATATTCAGGTGGAGTTTGATGTTTTTTTTGAGAGTACTCTTGGAGTTTTCCTTTATAATCTATTTCAGGAGATGAGCACATTTTTTCAAATATTTTTGAAAAATTATCTATTATAAAATTTGAACAAACAAGAAAACCTTTATCAAGATAGATAGCGCCAATTAGAGCTTCAAAAGCATCTGCAAAAATTGTAGTTTTACCTCGCTTTGCTTCTTTTTCTCCTTTGCTCAACAAAACATGAGAATCTAATTCTAAAATTTTATAATATTTTGCGCAAGAGGCTCCATCGACTAAATTAGATCTAATATGAGAGAGTTTTCCTTCAGCTGTAGAGCTAAGCTTATTATATAAATAAGTTGAAACTACTAGATTTAAAGCCGCATCACCTAAAAATTCTAATCTTTCATTATGTTCATTTATAATTTTTTTATTTTCATTAATAAATGATCTATGCACAAAACTAAGCAGCAGAAGATCTTTATTTTCAAAAGATATTTTTATCTTTTCTTCGATTTTATTTAAATTATCTTTTAACTCGTAAAAGTCATTCATATTTTTTTAAAAATTGATTAGTTGTAATTTTATTAAATTTTAGGTATTTTTTAGTAAAAAAAACGAAAAATCTACTCTATGCCCAAAATTAACTCAAATCTATTAAAACTTAAAAAAGATTACTTTTTCAATGAAATTGAAAAAAAAGTGCTTTTGAAAAAGCAAAGCAAAGCAAAAATTTTAAATTTAGGGATTGGAGATATTACCCAACCTTTAGCCCCTATAGTTGTTGAGGCTATGAAAAAAGCTGCAGATGAGATGAAAGAAGAAAAAACTCTAAAAGGCTATGGTCCATCTTCTGGATATGCATTTTTAAAACAAAAAATTTTAGATAATGATTATAAAAATTTTTATTTTGAAATAGATGAAATTTTCATATCTAGCGGCATGAAGTATTCACTCGCTAACATCTCTGATCTTTTCTCTCAAAATTCAAAAGTTGGCATTTTAGATCCTGCATACCCACTTTATACTGACGCTAATATAATAAATGGCAGAAAACAAAATATTTCTTATCTACCACTGTTAGAAGAAAACAACTTTGAACCACTTTTGCCAGATGAAAAATTAGATATTATATATTTATGCTCGCCAAACAATCCTACAGGACAAGTTTTTAGTAAAAAAACTTTGAAAAATTGGGTGGATTATGCGAAAAAAAATAACTCTTTAATCATTTTCGATGGAGCTTATGAAGCTTTTATATCTTCTAAAGATTCTGTTAAATCTATTTATGAAATAACTGGAGCTAAAGATGTAGCTATCGAGATGAGAAGTTTTTCTAAAAAAGCAGGCTTTACCTCACTTAGATGTTCATATTTAGTAATCCCCAAAAATATTAAAACTTTAGATAATTTATCCATCAATAGCCTATGGAATAGATATATCGACACAAAATTCGGGGGTATTTCTTATCTCATTCAAAAAGCAGCAGAGGCAACTTATAGCGACCCGGGAAAGGCTCAAATAAATTCAATCATATCAACTTATATGCAAAACACAAAAACTCTACTCTTTGGTCTAAAAAAGCTTAATTACACAGTTTATGGAGGGATAGATAGTCCCTATGTTTGGTGTAAATGTCCAAAAAATGTAAAATCTATGGATTTTTTTGATAAGCTCCTTGAAAAAAATATCTGTGCAATACCGGGCATTGGTTTTGGCTCTTCTGGAGAGGGCTTTGTTAGATTTTCTGGTTTTGCTAGCTCTGAGATAATAGCTGAGGCTCTTTTAAACTTAGGTACTTTATGAAATTTTTAATTCCAGACTCTCAAATTAATTTTTTTCAAGAAAATGGCTTTATAGAATTTGAAAATATCTTTCCACAAGAAAGAATACAAATAATAGAAAATGAGATAGAGACCCTCTTCAAATCAATAAAAGATCTTGATTTTTTTAAGCAATACATAGCTTTTAGAGACCTTTTTCGAAAATCCTTAATTATTAAAAAACTAGTAGTTGATAAAAACCTTGCATCTATAGCTAAAACATTATCTAATCGATCTTCTTTAAGACTACTTTTTGATCAAACTTTTATAACAAATAAAAAAAATCTATTTGAAAGCTCTAAAACTCTGAATGATGTGATCTCTTTTCAAGGAGCTGTTTGCTTTTCACTCTTAAAATTAGATAACAATATAGCTATCAGCTCGAATAATCTTCCGAAAAAACAAGGAAGTTTAATGTTTTTCAAAAGCTCGGTATCAGAAAACCATCCGCTAATTAACATGGAAGACTTATATACTGGTTCACAAAAATTTTTGTTAATTGGCTATGGAAATATAAAAACTCTCTATAAATTAAATAAAGAAGATCCCAATCTAAATTATTTAAAAAACTTTGGTTACTCTTTTGGAGACAAACTTAAAGATGAATTCCATCCTGTTGTTTTTTAAGGCTTTAAGTTTTTATTGATTTTAACAAGAAAAAAAAAATTAATAAAGAGTTTTAAAAATTACAAAAAAATGGTAACCAATAAAAATAAGAAGTAGTAGGATTTTAATACTATAGTTTACCCAATATATTTACTATGAACCAAAAACTAAAATTCTTAAATCCCTTAATAGCTCCCTTGCTTAGTCTTGGTTTTGTTGTTTGTAGTTCAACTCCTTTTCTAACTTTTATTAGTTTAAAGCTTCAGGTAGAGGATTTTACAGAAACGGTCATTGGTATTGTCCAATCATCTTTTTATTTAGGATTTTTAATAGGATCTCTTAGAGCTGAAAAAATTATAGCAAGAGTCGGCTATATAAGATCTTTTGTTTGTTTTTCAGCTATTTTTGGAGCAACTGTGCTTATCCAAGGCATGTACATAAGTGCCATTTTATGGACAGCTATGAGAATAATAGGTGGAGTTAGCATAGCTACTTTATATGTGATAATCGAGAGTTGGCTTCTTTGTGGTAGCTCTAAAAAAACGAGGGGAAAAACTCTATCTCTTTACATGATAGCGCTCTACGGAGCTCAATCTTTCTCTCAACTGATAATTGATGTAATAAATATTGAAACCATAACACCTTTTTTAGTTTTCGGGATTTTATGTTATCTTTCAATAATTCCAATCTCAATAAATTACTCTAAAACACCTGAGACTAGCCATGAAATTGTGAAAAAAAGTTATTTAGAGGTTTATAAAGCGTCTCCACTCAGTTTTTGGGGATCTCTCGCTTCTGGAATAATTTTAGGCGCTATTTATAGCTTTTTACCCATTTATGCTAAATTAAATGGCCTTAAAGTTTCTTATATCATGAGTATTACCATCGCTGGTGGATTTTTACTTCAATGGCCAATTGGATATTTATCAGATATTTTTGATAGAAGAAAAGTTTTAATAGGGAGTTCCCTCTGCGCAGTAGTTCCATCAATTTTGATGATATTTTTTTCAGATGTCTCTTACTTAGCATATTTTCTTTGCTTTATCCTAGGCGGATTTACTTTCGTTTTATATCCGATTAGTATTTCACAAGCCTGTGATAGATTCGATACAAAATTCGTTCCTTTTGTTGTAGGTTTTATGGCTATGACCTATGGTATAGGTGCAATCATTGGACCTTTTGTAACATCTCTATTTATGGAAATAAAAATTTATGCTCTATTCTTATTCATAGCTATAGTCTCTAGTTTGCTTGCAATTATAGGTATATATTTTAGAATAAAATATCCAAAAATCACTCCAAAAGAAGAGAAAAGCGAATTTATGCCAATTTCAGCATCAGCGCCTATTGGCACTGATATTGCTTCTAAAACAATTGAGCAAAACAAAGAAAACATCGTTGAAAGTTTCAAGCATGAAGACAAACCTAAAGAAGATACAAAAGAAGAGATTCTAAACGGAAAAGACAAAACAGAAGAAAAAGCTTCTAATGATCAAGAAAATCTAAATGGCAAGCAGTAAAACTTTTTTTTAATAAACTAAATCTTTGAATATATTTATCTGTAAATTTTTGAAGCTAACTATTATCATATTACGATAAAGATAGAAAAAATACACTCAAGAGAAAGCAAAAGTGCTTTCTAAAAAATTTCCAAAAATAGGTAAATAATTTTTTACAAAGGAAAAAAATGAAAAATTCATCTATAAAAAATTCTTTTGAAAATTTTTTAACAAAAGATCAAAAGATAGAAAACTTGGATAATTTTTTTGTTGAAAAATTATATGGATCTAACTGGAATCAGATGTTAAAAATCTCTAAAATCCTTTTCGAAGGAAAATCTGAATTTCAAGATATTTTAATTTTTGAAAATCCTGTTTTTGGAAAAGTTCTAGCTTTAGATTCAGTGCTTCAAACCACTGAAAACGATGAATTTATTTACCATGAAATGCTAACTCATGTACCGATACTCTCTCATGGAAAAGTTAAAAAAGTCTTAATCATTGGCGGCGCTGATGGAGGAATATTAAGAGAAGTTCTTCTCCACAAAGATGTTGAAAAAGCTACTATGGTGGAAATAGATGGCATTGCACTAGATGCTTGCAAAAAATATATGCCGAAACTTTCAAATGGCGCTTTTTCAGATCCTAGATCTGAAGTAATAGTTGCAGATGGCATTGACTATGTTAAAAATGCTTCTGAGAAATTCGATATAATTATTGTGGATTCAACAGATCCAATAGGACCAGGTATTGTACTCTTTACTGAAGAGTTTTACTCATACTCAAAAAAAGCTCTAAAAGAAGATGGCATTATAGTCACACAAAATGGAGTTCCCTTCGCTCAAGGAAAAGAGCTCATTGATACCTACAACACCAGAAAAAAATTATTTAAAGATAACCGATTTTATATAGCTCCAGTTTTTGGATATATTGGAGGATTTATGGCTCTTGGATGGGCGACGGATTCTAATGATCATTTTAATGTATCGATAGAACACTTAAAAAAAGCTAATTTAGATCTTAGTAAAATGCGATATTATACCCCTGAAATTCATAAAGCTAGTTTTCAACTACCAATGTATATCCAAAACAAACTGAAGTCAATCACCTCTCCCTAAAGGAAGAGGCTTGAACCGTGAGGATCAGGGGCAACTGGTTGATTAGGGGGCAAAAAGGAAACTTTATGCAGAAGTTAGAT
>JAAKFV010000054.1 GCA_011064875.1 Candidatus Anoxychlamydiales bacterium
AGGATAAGTATTTATTGGTAAAAACTTCTTAGCATAATTCATCAAATAATGATCTTCATCACATTTTGCATTCCAAATAAAGCGATCACATCCCATCCATTGACTAAAAGTCAATTTTAGAGAGTTTTTTGGTTTTACTGGTATGGAAATACCCATTAACATAAAATTTTTTCCTAGTTGAAAAAAATATTTGACAGATTTATATTATAACAAAAATAATAAGTCAAGCTTATGTCAAAAGAATTTTCTTGGAGAACTGGTAGAAGTTGCGTTTTTAAAAACTTCATACACCTTGTCTTTGTGCCTAAATATCGCAAAAATGTCTTTACCAAAATCATGTTAAATAGACTCCAAGATATTTTTTTAGAAACATGTGAGCAAATGAATGTGCAGTTATTAGAATTTGGAGGAGATAGCGATCACATACATCTTATGGTATGTTGCCCTCCAAAATTAGCTATTTCCAATCTCGTATCTAAGCTCAAAGGCAAATCATCATATATTTTACGTCGAGAATTTTGGGATCAGATTAAGAAAAAACTTTGGGAAAACCATTTTTGGTCATCTAGTTATTGTATGGTTTCTTGCGGAGGAGCTCCCTTAGAAATTGTAAAACAATATATAATTGATCAAAAAAAGCCTTGCAACGAAAAGCAAATAAAGCAATCTAAAAAATTTACTGGAAGGAAGCGAGATAAAAACAAAAATTGGCTCGCTTGACCCGCCCCTAAAGAAGCGGGATTGCGCGAGCTATTTGTTCAATGGATTACTCTGTTTTTTTTTGCTATTATACCTACAGTTAGAGCACTTAGTTCCTCTATTAAATGTTTTATAAGTAGAATATAGCATTAAAAATAGAGTGACCCCAATTATTAAAATAACTAAAAATTTATCAATCATAAAAAAATCCTCATATAAAAATAGAGCCTATTTGATACGCAAATAAAGAAACAATGTATGCTAAAAGAGTCAAATACCCCAATTGAAAAAATGCCCACTTGTGAGAACCAGTCTCTTTTCTTGTTATTGCGATAGTTGCAATGCAAGGAGCAGAGATTAATACAAAAAGCATTATGCAATAAGCCTGAAGAGCTGAATAATCATTTTTTAAAGAGTTTTGTAAACTTATAGTATCATCTGAATCTTTCACAGCATAAATAACGCCTATTTGCGATATAAATACCTCTTTTGCAGCAAAAGAACCTATTAGAGCTGTATTTACCTTCCAATCAAAACCAAGCGGCTTAAATATAGGTGTCATGGCTTTTCCAATTTTCCCCATATATGACTCTGAAATATCTTTTGATTTTATCGGAAATGTTGAAAGAGCCCAAAAGATTATTGAAAATCCGAGTATTACAGTTCCTGCTTTTTTCAAATACTCTTTTGTTTTATCCCACATATGAATAAGAGTTGTAAAAATAGATGGTACTTTATAAGAAGGTAGTTCCATAACAAAGGAAAAAGCTTTTCCTTTAAAAAGTGTGATTTTAAATATTTTAATAACAACTATTGCAAGTGCAAGTCCTACTAAGTACAAAGAAAATAAAACAATCGGTTGATACGCCTTTGGGAAAAATGCAGGAATTAATAAAGCAAAGATAGTGAGTTTTGCGCTGCAAGCAACTAAAGGAATTGCTAAAATAGTAATTATTCGATCTTTTTTACTCTCCATAAATCTCGTTGCCATAATAGCTGGAACAGAGCAGCCAAAACCAATTAACATCGGAATAAAACTTTTTCCATGAAGACCAATTTTATGCATCAGTCTATCTAATATAAATGCAGCTCTTGCCATATATCCAGAATCTTCTAAGATTGATATACAAAAAAATAGCATGACAATATTTGGCATAAAGACAACTACAGAGCCAATGCCTGCAACTACCCCATCAATAACTAAAGATCTAAAAAGAGGTAAAATAGTTTGAGGCCATAAATTTGAAATTGTAGATGTTATAAATGTAAAAATATTTTCAATCCAAGCTGTTGGATATGCTCCAAGTGTGAAGGTAAATTGAAAAGTCAAATACATAAATAGTAAAAATATTGGGAAGCCAAAAATTTTATGAGTTAAAATTTCATCGATTTTATCAGATCTATTTTTTTTAAATTTCTCTTTTCTTTGGTATATCTTGGTTAAAATTGATCTTATAAAGTCATGTCTTTGAATGGAAAAAACAATCTCTAGATCCTCCTTGTATCTTTTTTCTAAGATATCTTTTATTTGAGATACTTTTTTTATAATTGAACATGAATCTATTTTTTTTTGAACATGTTTATCTTGCTCTAAAAGCTTTATTGCAAAAAGTCTTTTTGCACTCAAATCGATCTTATCAATAAATAATTTTTCAACATTTTTAATCTCTTTTTCTAAATTAGAATCAAATTTAATCTTTGCTCCAAAAGATTTTTTACTAAGTGATATTGAAATGGCTTTATCTATTAAAGTGTCTATCCCCTTTTTCTTATTGGCAATAAGAGTTGCTATTTCAATCTCTAAAATATTTTCTAAAAATTTAGTATCTATTTTCAAATCTCTTTTTTTTGCAATATCGATCATATTTAGACCTAATAATACAGGCCGTCCCAGTTCTAATAGCTGAGTTGTTAAAAACAGAGATTTTTCTAAATTAGAGGCATCTACAATATTTATTATTACATCAGGTTTTTCATCTAAAATAAAATTTTTAGCAACTTTTTCATCTTCTGAATGAGCGCTAAGGGAATAAATCCCTGGAAGATCTATAATCTCAAGCGTTATATCATCTAATTTTTTTAATCCCGATTTTTTCTCTACAGTAACTCCCGGATAATTAGCTATTTTTTGTCTAAATCCAGTTAAGTGATTAAAAATAGTAGTTTTGCCTGTATTTGGATTGCCAATTAAAGCAATTTTGATATTTTTGTCTCTCATATAACTTCTATATTATTTGCTAGATCTCTACCTAAAATTATTCTATTCTCTCCAGCAGCTAAAATAATTGCTCCTACAAAATCATTTTTTAACATGACAATTTCTGTATTGATACTAAGACCTAATGATGTAAGTTTTATTTTTATATCTTTTTCTTCTAAAATTTTTTTTATTTTAGCTTTTGTTCCCTTCCTTAATTTACTTAATGTCATAATGAACCAGATGTAAAAATAAATGAAATTATAAGCAAATATAGCATTTTATTATAGATTTTTAAAAAAAATAATTTTTTTTATCAAAAATTTGTTAGCATACAGTTTTAGATGTGGAGGTAAAAAAAAATGTTTCGTCAAGGAATAGTTAAATGGTACGATCCTGCCAAACACTTCGGTTTTATTACTGAAGATGGAGAAGAAAATGAGGATCTTTTTTTTCATAAATCAAATATTTTAACTGAAGATCAGGCTGTAGAAAAAAATCAAAGAGTTGAGTTTGATGTGAAAAAAAGTGAAAAAGGCTTAGAAGCTATAGATATAAAACCTCTAACAGAATAAAAAAATATGACTGAGCTTTTCTCTTTTTTAAAAATGCCTACGCATCTGCACTTCTTAGTATTTGTAGGTCTTTTATTTTTGATCTCTCAAGTATTTGGTAGAATAGCTAGTTTTTTTAAATCGCCACATATCGTTGGATATCTTTTAGCTGGTATAATTTTTGGCCCATCCCTGCTTGGTTTATTTGATCATAAGCTTATAACTAAAGATCTATCTATAATAACGGATATCACGTTGTCAATAATCGCTTTTTCGATTGGCGGGTCTCTAAGATTTAGTATTTTAAAGAAATTTAAATCTTCTATTTTATGGATAACTATATTGCAAGCAGTTGGCGCTTTTCTAGTTGTGTTTTTAGTTACAATATTTTTAATGCCTAAAATTGTTTCAACTGTAGAAGCTCAAAATGGGTTTCTAAGAACTTACCTTCCCATCGCTTTAGTATTAGGTGCGATCTCACTCGCTACAGCTCCAGCTCCAATACTTAGTATAATCCATGAATATAAAGCTAAAAAAGGAACTTTCACTAATATCTTATTAGGTATTATCACTATAGATGATGCAATAGCCTTAATTTTTTACTCTTTTGCGATGGTGGTCTCTAGAAGTTTAATTGCTGGAGATAAACTAGATTTAACAATCGCTCTTTTCGAGCCTTTAACTTCAATTTTCTTTGCTGTTGCTTTAGGGATTTTGATGGGACTTTTTTTGAAATTGATATTAAAGTTCTTTAAACCCAAAGACATACTCTTGGGAATTATCACAGGCTCTGTACTTCTCACCGGTGGCATTGCCATAACTATAGGTATATCCCCGCTTTTAGCTAATATGATGCTCGGGTTTTTCGTTGCAAATTTCATAGAACATGAAAAAGCTGATGAATCTTTCGATGTTGTAGAGTCTATAGAAGAGCCGATTTTTGGGATTTTCTTTCTGATCGCTGGCGCTCAATTAGATATAAGCTTTCTATCAAAAGGACTTCTTTTAACAGGTATCTTACTCATATCTAGATTTATAGGAAAATATTTCGGAGCATATTTAGGCTCTGAAATTAGCAAATCATCTCCAGTTATGAAAAAGTATTTGGGATTATCTCTTCTTCCAACAGCCGGAATAACAATTGGTCTAGTTTTAGAAGCCGATTTCATCTTTTCTAAAACCATCCCATTTTTAAGTGATTTGATGGTAAATGCTATTATCGGTGCTACCCTCATAAATGAGCTGATCTCGCCCTATTTGGTTAGATTTTCTTTAAAAAAAGCAAAAGAGATCTAACTCCAAGTTACTATCCTTTAGTTTTTTAAATTTTTTTTAAAATTTTTATAGACGAACCCTCATAAAACCAGCTAAAATATAAGTAGGAGACAAACAAGAGGAAGACATTATGGCAGCCCCATCACCTAAAGAGGATAGCTCAAAAGAGGCTCTTAGTAATCTTTTATCCAAGTTAGAGACTGAAGTTCGTTGGTGTACACAACATCCAAATGATGTTTCAGATATTGAGATGCAACAACTTAAGCAATCTGTCGACGAATTAAACAACAGATGCAAAACCTTTGGTGGTCAATTCTACAAAGATTTTCAAAATTTCAGAAAAGAATTTGATTATATGGCTGACCATCCAAATGAGATAAAAACCGGTGATTTTCAAAAGTTTGAAGATATGATTCAACAACTTTTGAAAGATTTAAAATAAATAATAAAAAGGAGATATTTTTATGGCAGCTCCAGCACCAAAAAGACAATATAATCAAAATGTTAGAAATCAATTAAACAATCTTAAAAACCAGATGAATAATTGGAAAAATAAACAAAATCAGTTTACCGACATTGAAGCAGAGCAAATTAGACAAACCATGAATAATTTAAATAAAAACTGCAATCAAATAGGCGGACAATTTAGTAAAGATTGGAATAATTTCAGAAAAAATCTAAACAATAAACTAAATAATCCCAAAAAAATGAATAATAACGATTTTAAAAATTTTAACAATCAGATTCAACAACTAATGAAAGATTTAAAATAAATATAAAAAAAAAGGAGAAATATTATGGCAGCTCCAGCACCAAAAGGTGAATATAATCGAAATGCTAAAAATCAATTAAACAATCTTAGAAATAAATTAAATAATTGGAAAAATAAACAAAATGAATTTTCTGATGTCGAAGCGCAGCAAATCAGAGAAATTATGAATAATGTAAATAAAGACTGTAATCAAATTGGCGGAAAATTTACAAAAGATTGGAATAATTTTAGAAAAAATTTAGATAGCAAATTAAATAATCCAAAAAAAATGGATAGTAACGATTTCAAAAACTTTAATAACCAAATTCAACAACTCATGAAAGAGTTAAAATAAGAGAGGTGATTATGGCTGTAGAGCCCTCAATTCCAGATTATAAAAGAAGCTTAATCAATAATCTTGAAGAGCTTAAAAGTGAGTTTAAGTGGTGCGTTGATAACCCTCAAAATGTAACTTCAAGAAAAATTGAAGATTTTAAAAGAGGTGTTAAAAACTTAAAATACTTTACTCAAGATAAAATAACAGATGAAGCATTTTTAAGAGATCTACAAAGGTTCGATATTTTAATAGCAAGACTACCAGAGACTCTTAGCGACTTGGAAAAAGCTCAAATAGACCATATCTTTGAAAGAATAGAAAACTTGATTAATGATTTAGGTTAATAGAAAAATATTTTATGCAAGAAAAAGCTTTTGATGATGAATTTTTATCAGAAAAACTAGCGCTTGAAGATGCTATCTCTAAAATAGAATTCGAGCTAAATAGCGCTTTAGAAGATTTTGAAAAAGTCAGCATTGATAAATTAAACGAAATCAACGACTTAATAAATGATATGGAAGATATAGCTAAAATTTATCATGGGCAGTTTTTGAAAGACTATATTAAATTCAAAATGGATTTTAACTTTTTTGTCTCAACTTATGAAGAGATAAAAAGATTTAAAGTAGAGACTGCCCTAGAAGACTTTTTAGATACCTTAGAGATATTAAAAAAAGATCTTCTAGAATAAAAATAGCTTTTAGTTTTCTTATTAAAGATTGATAAAAAATTTTCAGCTTAGCCTATATAACAATGTATTTTTAGCAACATTTGCATCATCAATCAATAATTGTACCTGCTTTGCTAAAATGTCAGATAGTTTTGATTTTTTTTCTTCCAATGCTTTTGTTATTTTTAAATGTTGTGAATTAATAAAATCTAACTCATCTTTTTTATCTTCAGTTATACTCAAAATTCTAAGTGCATTAGCTAAAATTTTTGGGTCTAATCTTGATACTTTAGGAAAGCTTGATTCAGAAACAGAGATTTTTTGATTGAAATTTAAAATCTCAGAAGCAACATCAATTATAACAGAAATTAATCGACCATTTGGAAACATTAATACTACAAATGCAGGGATGTCTAGAGCAGCCTTAAAATATCTTTGGTGATACAAAGCATGTATAATACTAAATGCTCTAATAGGAGCGTTTAACCCTAACGTCTCATCCATAGGACTATCAATTGTTGCACAAGCTAAATTAAAGATAGCTGATGTCGAAGTAATTGCTGTTTGAGTATTAGGCCAATTTTTGGATGTCCCCCAACGGTCATTTGGTGGAATACCTAAATTTTGAATAAAGCTTTTCATAATATTCCTCTTTTTGATTTAAGGATTATAATATTTTATCAAGGTAATATGAGCAATGGAACATCTAAATGATGATAAATCTCAAAATCTTCTAAAAAAACGGATACTTTAATAAAAAAGTTTACTCCATCATGAGAAAATGTAAGTTTTTTCGTTTGCATATCACCCCATTCACTCTTAGTACGTGATATAGCCTCCCGGATATTATCAAAATATCTATTCACTCTACGAATATCTATACCTTGACCATACAGTTTCCTCTCAATGCTTAATAAAATCAAGGCTTCATTTTCAACCTCAATTTCTTTGCAAGAAATTTTAGTTTTTAATATTTCAAGAAATTTCGACATTTTATCTTGAACAAGTTTTTGATAACATTCACCTTTTGGGATGGGACCAAAAGGTATTACACTAGTCCGACCTAATAGCTCTTTCGATAAGCTTGTAGGTAAACGTTTGCTTGAATTCAGTTTTACAAACATTTGTGAAATTTCTTCTGTTTTCATCTTTCTAAGAAATGCCTCTAGAATTTCATCTTGATATAAGTTTGAAGTATTTATAAAAATACAACTCTCAAAAATATATTTTATTTTTATATTTTTTCCAGGACTTCTTGGTGCTCCAGGCTCCCTCTCCTTTTGAAGAGTATAATCAATAGTCCAATAACCCTCACCAAAAATAGTTAATAATGACTGTTTAACGGTTTCATGCGCTTTTTCAAATTCATCAAATAGTATTACAACGTCTTTAACGTCATAACAAATCATAGAAGCATCTTTACGTTTTTTAGATCTATATATATCTATTTCTTGAGCTAAAGGAGGCTTATCCTCAGAGCCAATAAGGCCTGGAGCAGATCCAAAAAAATTTCCTATATCCATATCTCTTTGATATTGGTTCATAGGAAAATTAATAAATCGATCATCTTTAATTCCAGACGCAGCTTTTGCCAGTGCTGTTTTTCCAACTCCTGTTGGCCCAGCAAAGATAAAGACTTTATTATCGACATAATCCCCCTTTTGAGTGGTCAACAATGACGCTAATGCTTCAGTTGCCAGATCTTGTCCAAAAACTTCTTCACGCAATTTATCAACAGTATCTTGAAAAAAACTACCTTTCTCTTTTATTTCTTTTTGGTGTTGTTTTTTAACTGTCTCATCAAAAAAAATTTTATAAATATTTGGATATACTTTTTGAAAATTAGAAAAAATCAATTTTTTTTCTTCACCGGTCATACCCTTTATTTTATCGAGAATATTTGTAAAATATAAAAGATCATATTCTGTCATATTTACTTCCACTTGTAGTGGTGCTAATCCTAAATGAGATAAAGCAACTAGATTATCTGAGCCATTCAAATATTTCATAATTTCATCTTGGCAATCACCACCATTTTTTTCAAACATGATACGTCTAAATTTTTGCCAATCAGACAATGGTTCCATCAAAGAAAAACGCTTTATATCTACCGCTTCATGAGCGGTAATTTCACTAGAAAATTTATCAACTTGGGCTCTTTGAAAAAGCTTTTTCATTTGTTCTAAAAACTCTTGGGCATCCACAGCTTTATCTAAAGATAAAACAGGCATAGAGTTTGATACTTTTAAATTCATTTTGAAACCGATACCGTTTCTTTCTATATCTGCTTTAGCTTTCGGAAAAACCTTCAATGTCGCTTCATAAATCTCCAATGGAGTGTTGTATATATTTTGACTTACTGGTTTCATCGTAACCTCTGTATGTGTTTTTTTTAATGTTGTATATGCAATGTTTGCGTTATCAATTAATTGTTGAATTAAATCTCCTAATAAAGGCGATAAATTACCTTTTTTGTCCTCTAATTTGGAAATGAGAAAAGTATACTTTTCGTCTACTTTATCTTGATCATTCGCTTCTTTATCAGAAATATTTAAAATTCTTAAAATATTTTCTCTAATTGTTGCATCAATTAAATTAAGACCAATTGCGTCTTCATTAGATTGATTAACTCCTCTCAAAGAACTTGTAACTTTATTAACCCAATCTATACCAATAGTCCCATGATAAATATCTGAGAACGTATCAAATAATGGTTTTAATAAAAATGTCATTACAATCTATACTTTTATATGCCCGATCAAACCACGAGCCTTATATATCTCATCTCTGGCACTATTTATTTTGTTTGACAAATCTGTCATAGGACCACTACCGTCACTACTATAATATTCCCCCAGCCTTATGTTAGCCGCATCATCAGGATGAATAATCCTAATATTCTTTCGATAAGCTTTATCTATCTCTGTTTGAGAAGGCTCAGGGCCTTTCTCTATATCAATACCTAAATATTTATATGGTATTGTTAAATCAATACAAACAGCCAACTGCAATTCATTATAGCTATCAGCAATATCACTACCCGCTAAAATTATATCTAAACTAACTGACGCAGCTGTTCCGGGACCGGGCCAGCATGCAAGAATACCTGAAGCAATTTCTCCAACAGCTTTTATATATTCTTTGTTAGAGTCTTCTTTCATTCCCTTTTTTATTCGATAAACGGCTAAAGTTACTCCTATTCCTACACTAACCCCTGGAACAACTTTTCCAAGACTCTTGCCAGCAAATTTTGCAACCTTTTTGCTGGCTTCTTTCGCAAGTATTTTACTCACTTCTTTTGCTAGTTCTTTAGTTAATAATTTACCCGCTTCTTTGCATGCTTTTTTTCCAACAACTTTAATGACAATTTTTGCACCAGCTCCAACCATTAAAACTGTATCTACATTCTTTATACCGCTAAGCAAACTTAGCTGTTCGCCTTGAGCTTCTACTGTTGCCTCTAAAATTCTATTTTTAAGATCTTTTAATTTTTGATCTCGATAAAATGCATCCATATTTTCAGTTGTTTTTTTATATTTACCAATATCTTTTTGAAGACCTCGATCTACCTCTAATTCTCCAATAGTATGTTCTCCCGCTGGACATGTATCTCCTTTTTTACTAACCCAAAATTTAGCTGATTTCATTTCAAGAACATGTCCTTGAGAACATCTCACAGGTTTTTTTAGTAAAGTTTCAGAAAAATATTTATCGTTAAATTCTCGACTAGCATCACTAGGAATTTCACGACTTTTTGCTAAACAAACAGCAAAGCCATTGATCGTCAAATACCTATTCGTCTCAAGCTTTGTCTTAATAAGTTCTATTGTTCTTGTTTTAAATGTAGCACAAAGATCAGAATTTTGAGACAATAGAGAATATATAGCTTTTGCTGCTTTTGTTATTGTCTCATCTTTTTGATCAATTAGAATATATTTCCTAATTGGTTTTCCAAAAAATTCATCATGGAAAGCAAGACGAAATACTCCTGAATCTTTTAATACTTTATATTGTGAACTTGGAACTACCATTATTGATATCCTTATTTTATGTTAAAAAAATTGCTTATATTTTTATATTAAGTTAAAAAAAAAGTAAAGATATTTTTTTATTTTGTAGCAACAAAGTTAAAATGTCCTGATTTTTCAAAGTTAAAATGTCCTAATATTAAAAGCTTTAAGGAGCTAAAATATGAAGGGATTATTTACAATGT
>JAAKFV010000055.1 GCA_011064875.1 Candidatus Anoxychlamydiales bacterium
CATGTTTTTGTATTTTTTATGAATTCTTCCAAAGTAGTTTGTAAAAGATTCTCTTGCAATGACCAAAGAGATTCTCTTCTCATTAAATTTCGGTTCAAAGATTGAACCTTTGGGAAATGTATCAATAAGTGGTAGAACTGGCTCAGCTAAGATCGGACCAACTACTTGAGGTATAATAGCCATAATAAACTCCTTTTTCTTTAATGATTTGGTAATCAAGATGCACTTTTAAAAGTATAAAAAATAATTGAGATCTAGAATTAATGTCAAATAAAAATCTGAAAATATATACTGCTTAAAATTAAACGAAATATAGAGCAGCTGAAAAAACTACTGTATAAATAATCAAAAGTAGAACAGTTTTTTTAATGCCATCATTTAAAAGAGCGGGGTTTTTAAAATTGTAGATAAGTTTGAAAGGAGCGAAAAATATAAAAACATTAGCTGCTAAAATATATGGTTTTTTGAGTAGCATAAAATAAATAAAAGGAACTAAAAATGCTAAAGTTAAACTTGCTATATATTCAATTTTAGCAAATTTTTTCCCAAATCTTACTGCTAGTGTTATTTTATCAGCGACTCTATCAACATCGATATCTCTTAAATTGTTTACAACAAGTATTGCAACAGATAAAAATCCAGGACCTAAACTTGCAATAATAGGAAGATATGAAATTTTTAGAGTTTGAAGATAATAAGTTCCTAAACATGCATATGGTCCAAAAAAAATAAGAACTAAGATCTCTCCAAGACCAATATAGCCAAGAGGTTTTTTTCCAGCTGTATAATAATATCCAAAAATTATTGGGAAAACAAATAAAGAAGCTGTAATTATCCCACCTTGAATTATTAAAAAAAGCCCAATAAAAAAAGCAAATAAAAAGAAAAGTGAAAATGCAATTTTTATCTGCTTTAAAGATGTTAAATTTGCTTGTATTGTACTAAAAGGAGCGATCCGATCATCGGTATCAACTCCTTTTAAATAATCAAAATAATCATTAGATAGATTAGTTCCTATATGCAAACAAATACCATAAAGAAATGTTAAGGCTAAAACCAAAAAATTTATTTTAACCTCTTTAGAGGCTAAAAAAGTTCCAATAATCATTGGACTTACAGATGCAATAAGTGTTTCTACTCTTGTCGCGGCTGCCCAAACTTTTAGTTTTTTTAACATATGGTTACTATATATATTAGTAGAGAAAAAAATCTCATAATAAATAGCCTACATAAAGCTTCTTACATCTCTTCTGGGAAATCTCTATCTAAAACAGTTTTTCTATTTGACTCTTTAGCTTTTTGAGCCGCTTTTAAACACTCTTTTTCTACTATTTCAGAGAGTTTCTCAATCGCTCCAGCAGATGTGCTAAGCTCTGCTTTTTCTTTGATAAATTTTTTAATTTTACTAACAACTACTAATGTCTCAGCCATAATTTTCTCCTCTTTTTTTAATTAAGAAAAATAAATGATACAAGAGTTTTTTGATTTTGAATAGAAAAATTTTAATCAAATTTTAAATTTTTTAAATCTTGTATATAAACAAAGTTGTAGTTATATTTTATTTTCGTTTGCTCTAAAGCTCTAAGGTGAGATCATGGAAAATCCAAATACTAAAGATTATGAAAATCAAGTAGATTTAATGGAATCTGCAACTACAAAAATAGATGATCTTTTAAAAGAAAAGTTAGAAAGAGCTTTTCATAAAAAAACATCACAAGTAATGCCCCATGATATTGCTAAAATTGCAACTCAGCACTCAGCTATAGATTTAGCATATGCAGCAGCTCATTTACCTTTTCATGCAAGGCCAATATTATATGATAGCCTGCAAACAAGAGATGCAAAGATAAATTTTATAATAAATACAACTCCAGAGACAAGGCTTACTATTTTCAGATATATGTCAGAGAGGGAAGTAAAAAAACTATTTGAAAAAATGCCAACAGATGAAGCGGTTTTTATTTTAGATGATATGTCTGAGAGACGTTTTAAAAGAGTAATGGAGCTTATCAATCCTAAGCAAGCTAAAAAAATTAGAGAGCAAAAAAAACATAAAAGAAATACAGCTGGAAGATTGATGACAAGTGAATTTTTTGCATTTAATATGGATAAAACAATTAAAGATGCAGCAGATTTTATTCATGATCATCCAAGAATCGACTTTACAAAGGGTATTTTTATATTAAATGATAATCAAGAGCTAAAAGGATACGTTCCAGCAAGAAATATGGTTGTCAACCCAGAAGAAGCTTATTTAAAACAGGTAATGAGACCTATTATACATAAAGTTACAGCAGATGTTAAAAGAAAAGATATTATAGATCTTTTTGAAAGATATAAACTTCTGTTTTTACCTGTTATCAATGAAAAGGAAAGATTAATTGGAGTTATAGCTCAGGAAGATGCTTTGGAGGCAATGGAAGATGTAGCAGATGAGACTTTTGCTAAAATCTCTGGTACTTATGAAAATGTATCGAGTGAAGAGCCCATTATTAAAAGATTTTTAGCTCGGTCTCCTTGGCTAATAGTTACTTTAATTGCAGGGTTTATAAATGTTGGGATAATATCATCTTTTCAAAGTAAAGAAGGTGTTTTATTAACTTTTGTTTTATTTTTTGTGCCTCTAATCACAGGAATGTCAGGCAATATCGGTATTCAATGTTCTACAGTGCTCGTTAGAAGTATAGCATTGGGCCTTATTTCTAAAAGAACAAGAGCTGAGGCTATTATGAAAGAAATTCTAACAGGGACAACAACTGGGATTATTTTTGGGATAACCTGTGGTGTTATAGTATATCTTATGAATTTGATTAGTTCTTCTCCTTTTGGAGCAAGTCCTCTAGCTCTCGCTGTTATGGTAGGAGCAGGATTAATTGGAGCTTGCTTTACAGGGACCTTTTTAGGGGTTTTTTCACCTGTGTTTTTTGCTAAAATTGGCATAGATCCAGCAATAGCTGCAGGGCCTATTGTTACAGCATTTAATGACGTTTTATCGATGTCTATATACTTTATTATTTCATACTCACTATCTTTACTTTTTTTCATTTAATTTTCTTGCTAACTTCAATTAAATTTGCTAAAATAAAAAATGGCTAAGATCAATAAAAAGCTATGGCAAATAATTTTAAAAGTTATCAGAAAAGTGATTGTAAAAGTGGGGCAGTGATGCGCAGTGGGGCTATGAATAGGAAGTGCTTATCAACAAATAAGCTTTTAAAAAATATCGTGCCAAGCATTTTTAATGATATTGAAAGTAAATATTTAAAAAACCCGAATTTTATAATAAATTATTGGCCTAAATTGGTAGGTAAAAAATTATCTCCAATGACAAAAGCTATATCTTTTGAAAATAAAACTTTATATGTGTTAGTTAAAAGCTCAACACTTTTGAGTATTTTAAAAACTCAAGAAAAAAGGCGTTTATTAACTCTTATGCAAGAAAAATTTTCAAAAGATACTATTAGAAATATTATTTTTAAAATAGGGTAGATTTTTTTATAAAATTAAACATAGTGAGAAGGCATGACTACAATGGCAAAAGAAGAAAAATACACTGCTAAGTCCATAACAGTTTTAGAAGGACTTCAAGCGGTTCGAGAAAGACCCAGCATGTATATCGGAGATACATCAAAATCGGGACTTCATCAACTTGTGTATGAAGTTGTCGATAACTGTATCGATGAAGCAATGGCAGGTTTTTGTTCGGAAATAACCATAACCCTTAATAAAGATGGGTCTGTTACAGTTGAAGATAATGGAAGGGGAATCCCAATTGAAAAACATGAAGCTGAATCTAAAAAAAGAAAAAAAGATGTCACTGCTTTAGAAGTTGTTATGACAGTTTTGCACGCTGGTGGAAAATTTGATAAAGATACTTATAAAGTATCAGGTGGTCTCCACGGTGTTGGGGTTTCTTGCGTAAATGCTCTATCAGAAAAATTTATAGCTCAAGTTTTTAAAAACGGCTTTGCATATGAGATGGATTTTTCTAAAGGAAAAGTCATAAAGGATCTTGTGAAAATTGGACCTTCATCAAAGAGAGGAACTAAAATTGCATTTTATCCAGATGAGACAATTTTTTCTGAAACTAAATTTGATTACGACACGCTTCTACAAAGATTTAGAGAGCTTGCCTTTTTAAATAAAGGAATCAATCTATATTTTATAGATGAGACTGAAGACGGTAGAGAAGATGTTCATTTTAACTATGTTGGAGGTCTTGCTTCTTTTGTATCTTATTTAAATCAAACTAAAGGGCCTTTATTTGAACCTCCAATATATTTTCATGCTCAAAAAGAAGGAGACGATGGAACAATTGATGTTGAAATCGCTATGCAGTGGAATGAATCTTTTACAGAAACCATGCATACTTATGTAAACAATATCGCAACAAAACTAGGTGGTACTCATTTAACAGGATTTTCAACAGCTTTGACCCGCGTGCTGAATAATTACATAAAAAAATCAGGAGCAGCTAGAGCTGAAAAAATAGCAGTATCAGGTGATGATATGAGAGAGGGAATTACAGCTGTAATTTCTGTGAAAGTTCCAAATCCGCAATTTGAAGGACAGACAAAGCAAAGACTTGGTAATTCAGATGTTGGTTCTGTTGTACAACAAATAACAGGTGAAGAGCTATCGATATATTTTGATGAGAACCCAGCTATTACAAAAATGATTGCAGAAAAGGTAATAATAGCCGCGCAAGCAAGAGAAGCTGCAAAAAAAGCAAGAGAGTTAACTCTAAGAAAAACAGCGATGGATTCAACTAGGCTGCCTGGAAAATTAACGGATTGTCAAGAGACAAACCCTGAAGTTTGTGAAATATATATAGTAGAAGGAGATTCTGCTGGTGGTTCTGCTAAAATGGGAAGAGATAGGCGTTTTCAAGCAATACTACCTATTCGTGGTAAAATTTTAAATGTAGAAAAATCAAGACTTCAAAAGATTTTAAAAAACAATGAAATTGGAATAATCATCTCAGCTCTTGGATGTGGAATTGGAAAAGATAATTTTGATATCAAAAAACTAAGATACCATAAAGTTATTATCATGACGGATGCTGATGTTGATGGATCTCACATCAGAACTCTTCTTTTAACCTTTTTCTATCGTCATATGTTAGATTTAGTAGATAACAATTTTATCTATATTGCTCGGCCACCTCTTTATAGAGTTAAAAGAAAAAAAACTATTCGTTTTATCCACTCTGAAAAGGAGATGGATGAATATCTTTTAGAACTTGGCATCTCAGATATTTTGATTAGAAGAGCCGCATCTGAAGATTCCTTAGATCAAAAAGAGCTAAAAGATCTTTTATCTATTATTGTAGATATTGAATCTTTAGTAGCTACTTTAGAGAGAAAAGGAGTGCCTTTTAAAGAATTTATCTTAGCAAGAAATGAAAAAGAAGAGTATCCAAAATATCAAGTAACGATCGGCTCTGAAGATAGATTTGTGTATTCCGAAGATGAGCTTGTTGATCTAAAAAAAGAGAATGAAAAAATTCAATTAGCTCAGCATGATGAGACAATTAAATCAATTCCCGAAGAAGAGATTACAGAAGAGATGAAAGTATTTAGACCAAAATCTCTTCCATTTATCGAGCTCTATGATCAAAAAAGCTTTTTGGAGCTTAAAAAGAAACTTATAAAATTTGAGTTAGATTTTAATAACTATTTAAAAGCGAATGGAAATCTTTTTGATATAATAGAAGAAGGGGATATTACAATACCGGTTGCTACTTTAAAAGAGCTTATTAAATTTTTAAGAGTAAATGGTAGAAAGGGTATCGAGATTCAACGCTACAAAGGTCTAGGTGAGATGAACGCTGACCAGCTTTGGGAAACTACTATGGATCCAAATAAAAGAACTCTAATTAGAGTAACTCTTCCAGATGCGATCGCTGCAGATCATATGTTTTCAATGCTTATGGGCGAGGAAGTAGGGCCAAGAAGAGAGTTCATTGAGCAGCATGCTCTCTCTGTTAAAAACCTGGATGTATAAAATTTAAAAATTAGGAGAAACTATGAGTTATACGGAAAATGAAAAAATTCTTCCGAGAAATGTTGAAGAGGAGATGAAAGAGAGTTATCTTCGCTATTCGATGTCTGTTATTATCTCAAGGGCTCTTCCCGATGTTAGAGATGGACTAAAACCATCTCAAAGAAGAATTTTATATGCGATGAAACAGCTAAATTTATCTCCAGGAGCAAAACATAGAAAATGTGCAAAAATATCTGGAGATACCTCTGGTGATTATCATCCACACGGTGAGACTGTAATTTATCCAACACTCGTTAGAATGGCTCAAGATTGGAATATGCGCTACACTCTAGTTGATGGTCAAGGAAACTTTGGTTCTATTGATGGTGACCCTCCCGCTGCTATGCGTTACACTGAAGCGAGATTAACACATGCTGCTATGCAGCTAATGGAAGATTTAGATAAAGAGACAGTAGATGTTGTCCCAAACTATGATGAAACTAAAACAGAACCTGTTGTTTTTCCATCGAAATTCCCAAATCTATTATGTAATGGATCTTCTGGAATTGCAGTTGGTATGGCAACTAACATTCCTCCTCACAATTTAAATGAGCTAATAGAAGCTACACTTCTTTTTTTAGAAGATGAAAAAGTCTCAATCGAGCAAATCATGAAAGTAATGCCAGCTCCCGATTTTCCAACAGGCGGAGTTATTTGTGGATATAGAGGCATTAAAGAAGCATTTCATACAGGTAGAGGAAAACTTTTACTTCGCGGTGTAATGAAAGTTGAAGAAAAACCAAATGGTAGACAATGCCTAGCGATTTCAGAAATTCCATATGGCATAAATAAATCTAGATTAATTGAAAGAATGGCAGAGCTTGTAAATGATAAAATAATTACCGGAATTTCAGATATTAGAGATGATTCCGATAAAGATGGTCTTAAAATAATTTTAGAGCTTAAAAGAGGCGAGATTCCAGATGTAATAATAAATCAGCTATATAAATTTAGTGATATGCAAGTAACCTTTGGCTGCAATATGTTAGCTTTAGATAAAGGGCTTCCTCGCATAATGAACGTTAAAAATATGATCTCTTCTTGGGTTGATCATAGAATAGAAATTATTAGAAGAAGAACTCGTTTTGAATTAAATAAAGCTCAAGGGCGATCTCATATCTTAGAAGGTTATTTAAAAGCTTTAGATCATCTAGATGAAGTTGTAAGAATTATAAGAGCTTGTAAAAATAGAGAGTCAGCTAGAACTGAGATTATGAGCAGGTACTCATTTACAGAAAGACAAGCAAATGCAGTTTTAGATTTAAGACTTTATCAATTAACTTCAATGGAAAGAGATAAAATTGATAAGGAGTATCAAGATCTTTTAGCAAAAATAACTCACTTAAAAGCAATTTTAGCATCAGAAGAGATGGTCAAAGATATTATTAGAGATGAGCTTTCTCAAATTCAAAAGAATCATAAAAGTCCAAGAAGAACAAAAGTGATAGCGGCTGAGAGCGAATTTAATATGGAAGATCTAATTGCTGATGAGCAAGTAGTTATTGCTATTACAGATGATGATTACATAAAACGTATGCCTACTTCAGCATTTAGAGAACAAAGAAGAGGTGGGCTCGGAGTCATCGGTATGGAAATGAAAAGAGAGACAGATGTATTGAAAAGTATTTATGTTGCTTCTACCCATGATTATTTGATGATATTTACTTCTCTTGGTAAATGTTATTGGCTGAAGGTTTGGCAGATTCCAGAAGCAGGTCGTAGAACAAAAGGTAGACCACTCATCAACTATATCGAATCTCTACAAAAAGATGAGAAGATATCAACTATTTTAAAAGTAAGATCTTTTGAAGAAGAAGGAACTTATATTTTGCTTTCTACTTTAAAAGGGGTAGTTAAAAAAACAGTTGTCTCTTTATATGGAAACATTCGTAAAAAAGGTGTTAATGCAATCAACGTAGACGAAGGTGATAAGTTAATATCAGCTCATTTAGTCCATGACAATGATCAAATCATGTTATTTACAAGAAATGGTATGGCTGTGAGATTTGATGAAGGCCTAGTTAGAGCCGTTGGAAGAGTGGCTCGTGGAGTAAAAGGAGTTACCCTAAAAGATCCAAGAGATTATGTTGTCTCAACTGTTGTTGTTAAAGGCACTGAGACTATTTTAGTTGTTTGTGAAAATGGCTTTGGCAAACGCTCAAGAGTAGATACATTTAGGCAAACAAATAGAGGTGGAAAAGGTGTAAGATCTATTCTAACTTCCAAAAGAAATGGTCTAGTTGTAGGAGCTTTATCTGTTCAAGATGAAGATGGAGTATTTTTAATGTCTCAATCAGGACAATCACTTAGAATGCGTATGAAAGACTTAAGAGTTATGGGAAGATCTACTCAAGGGGTAAAACTAGTAGCTCTAAAAGCTAATGATAATTTAATTGATATGCAAAAAATTGAGTTAGTAGAACCTACTATTAAAGAAGAGTAAGATTTTGTGAAAAAGGGATTTTTCATAACTTTTGAAGGGGGAGAGGGATCTGGCAAAACCGCTCTCATTGGCAGTATAAAAAAATATTTAGAGTCTAGAAAGTTAGATTGTATAGTTACAAGAGAGCCTGGCAGCACCAAATTAGGTGAGCATCTAAGAGAGATTGTTCTTCAAGAAAAAAAGGGAAAAAAAATTTCATCTAATCTCTCTAAAACGTTAGATCCAAAAGCAGAACTATGTCTTTTTTTAGCATCAAGAGCCCAACACATAAAAGAAGTGATTCTTCCATCATTAGAAAAAAATAATATAGTTCTATGTGATAGGTACAATGACTCATCTATAGCTTATCAAGGTCATGCAAGAGATCTTGGCATTGATAAAGTAATTGAATTTTCATCTTTTATTATTGAAGATGCTATTCCTGATCTAACTATATATCTAGATATAGATCCAAAAATCGGTTTATCTAGAGTTCAAAGTAAACTAGATAGAATAGAATCTGAAAAAATGGAGTTTCATAAAAAGATAAGAGATGGTTTTCATATTTTAGCTAAAAAGTTTCCTAAAAGAATAAAAATAATAGATGCTAGCGTATCTAAAGAAGATGTTTTTAAAGAAGCTATAAAAAATATCTCAAAGCTTATTGACTAATCGTTTATATTCAATTAATCTCTAATATTTCTTTTATAGCGAACATAAAATAAGCGCTCTTCCAGAAAACGTTGAAAATTTTCTCTGTACACGACATTTTTTTTAACATGATAAAACCTACTAATTCTTTATTTGCAAAACTTCCCAATGTTGATATATTGTATTTATATTCGCCTAAATTCAGTAATTTTTGGTATCAAATAATTTTTTGTCATGTACAGAGATTAATATCTATGTAAATTCATTTTTAGCTTTAATTTTAATTAAACATATCTTATAATTACATTATCATTATAATAATAAATTATAGATAGGTTGTTAAATGTCAGTAAATCCAGAAAATATAGCTTCAAGAGAGTTTTGTTATAAAATAATTCAAGAATATCATATTGAAAATGCAGATGAACTCTTAAAAAAAGTAAAAGAATTAGGATATGAGTTAAAAGATTATACAACTGCATCCATGATCTATTGGGATTATTCTCAAATCTCTGCATCACATGAAGGAGCAGCAACAGTAACTCCTAGTTCAACAAAAATAGCCTCAGTAGTTGAGGAGTTTCTTTTTTCTCAAAGTACTACAACGGAGTCACCTGATGATCAAAAACGAAAATTTTCACCAACTGTAGCAACAAGTAATGAAACGGGTTCCGCAGCGCACGATTTAAATATCAAAGAAAAACAAAAAATATATGATACGGTAGTTACTGAGTATGTAGAAGATATCAGACATTTACATTGTATCATCTCTGGTTTAGTTGAAGAAAATAAATTAAAATTAAATTCAGGTACCTTAGAAACTTTATCTAGTTACGAGAGCGTGAGACTAGCTAGAGAATGTATGAGCTTTAATCTAAGCCAACCATGGAATAGGGATGAATTTGTTGCAAATAATCAGGGTAAAACCCTATTTTCAGAAGAACAAAAAATTGCTTCAAAAATTAGTGAGACACTAGGCAAAGAGATTTCTCCATTTATTTTAACTTTAGCGGGACTGTTTAGAACTGGAATAATTTTCAAAAAGGATTTATAATTTTTTTTAAAAAAAGGAGAAATTATGAACCAAGTTGAAATGATTAGTTTAGAAG
>JAAKFV010000056.1 GCA_011064875.1 Candidatus Anoxychlamydiales bacterium
TTGAGAGTTTTGTAATTCTTGAAGCACTTGTCCTAAAGGAGTTTTTGCTTCAAAGAGTCTATTTTTAAACGTATCTCTAAGAAAGGTCTCTTCTCTTACAAAATTCATAAGGATTGGATTTTTTTCTTTTAACAATCTATTTACTAGATTCTCTATATTAGAAGTATCCATATCTTTGTATTTTTTATGAACCCGCCCTAAATAATTTGTAAAAGCTTTGGCAGGATCAAGAGAACTTTTCCCCTCATTAAATTCAGACCCAAAGATCGGTGTTTTGGGTAACAATGCAGGGACAGGTTGCGCAATATCTTGTCCCGGCATTTGAGGTATGATAGCCATAAGAAACTCCTTTTGTTTATACAATATGTTGAAAAAAGTATTTATACTTTATATATACCCTAAAGAAAAAGTAAATTTTTTTTTGAATTTACTTTGACCTTGAGCAAGAAAAATACTCTCCCCTTTCTACTTCCTCAATGAATAAATACCGGAAAAACGGACGTTTTTCTTGTACAACAAAAAACATGAGTGATTTCAATGAATCTCTGAAAGACATTGATAAGAAAAGGCATATTTTGATGTTAGTCAGATATCAAAATATTACTAAGTTTATCACTATTAGATTGAAATAATCTTAAGGGAGCAAAATTGCTTCCTTTAATTTTTTATTATTTTTTGAAAAAATGTTTGAAAGCAGGATCATTTTTAACTTTATCAAAGTATTTCTCGGATAAGACTTTATCTAAATCTAGTTTATCATATTGAGTCGCAGTTTTTAGCCAACCGCCGGATGGTTTAGCTTCACCCAATATTGCAAAAGCCTTTGCATTTTTTAGAGCTATTTCCATAGTTGGCGATAATTTATAAGAGTGAGCTGATAGTTCTTTTACTAACTTAAAATTATCTTCTTCAAAAGCAAGTTCATGAAGTAAGCAGATAGCTTCATCGGCTATTTTATCTTTTATTGAGAGGAGATATTCATACGTTTTTTTTCTATCTTTTTGATCATTGAATAAAAACGCTAAAAGATGAGTTGCTTGAACATAGATCAAACCTTCTTTAGTTTTAGATCTAAGGTCTTCTAAAAGCTTTTGAGCTTCGTCTTTGTTGCCTTCTTTAATTAAAAACTGAGCTTTTGTTAAAATATCTGCTAAATTTTCATCTCTATCGCATTTTTGAATATTTTTTGATTTTCTATACATATCAAAGCTTTGAAACGCGAAAAGAAAAAATAGAGCTCCGAGCAGATAATATCTAACAGCGAAACTAACCAAAGCTAAAACGGCTGCAAAGATAAAACCGAGAAGCAAAGATAGCTTAAATCCTTTTATACCAAAAAAAGCTTCTAGAGCTATTCTAAGTAGTTGTCCTCCATCTAAAGGAATGATTGGAAGTAGGTTGACAATAGACCAAAACAGGTTAACTACTTGCATAACTTTTATTGTGGCTAAAAGAGTTGGATTTGTGATGAAATTGAGCCATAAAATGAGGCTTGCTAATGCAAATAATAAAATTCCGAAAACTGGTCCCATCAAAACTATTAAAAACTGCTGATAATATTTTAATTTTTTCCCTTTATAAGAAGTGAGACCTCCCATAGCTACTAGTTCAATTTTCGGATTTTGTTGAAAGATGAGAGCTGTTGTTGCGTGGCCAAGCTCATGGACTAAAACCGAGATAACAATTATAATTATCCAAAGAATAGTTCCCATAATCGTTTGAGACATCAAAAACCCAATTAGAGCTGCAAATATCCAAAAAAAGGGATGGATAGAGATGGGTATTCTTGGAATAATCTTCATAGTTTATATTCTTTAGTTAATTTTCTATATGTGTTAGAATGGTATTTCAATCAAGTAAAAATTTTATAAATGTTTAAATTTTTCAAATCCAAATTAAAAAAAGTTGCGATTTCATTAAAAAAATTCTCGATTGGAAGAAAGCTAAAAACCTTATTTTCAAAAAAACCCGATGAGAGTTTATTTGAAGAGTTAGAAAAGCTTTTTTATGAATCTGATTTAGGCGTTAAAATATCATTAGAGCTAACAGATAAGGTAAGAGACATCTTAAAAAAAGATCCAGAAACATCCTCTGATGAGATTCTAAAAGTTTTAAAAGGTGAGCTATTAAATGATATCATTGAATACAAAGAGACAGAGCAAAAAAAACCGCATGTAATAATGATTGTTGGAGTAAACGGCTCTGGCAAGACAACATCTATTGCAAAAGTAGCAAATTTTTATGAAAGACAAGGAAAAAAAGTTCTTTTAATAGCAGCAGATACTTATAGAGCAGCAGCTGTTGATCAACTAGCCTCTTGGGCTGAAAAGGCTAATGTAGATATCGTAAAATCAAAACAAGGATCTGATCCATCCTCTGTAGTATTCGATGGTTTAAGAGCAGCTATAAATAGAGATGTAGATATCGTTATAATCGATACAGCAGGCAGGCTTCATACCAAAACGAATCTAATGCAAGAGCTAGAAAAGATAAGAAGGGTATCTAATAAAGTTATAGAAAATTCTCCTCATGAAACTTTGCTTGTTGTGGATGCGACGAGTGGACAAAATGGAGTTGATGGAGCTAAGATTTTTAATTCATATACCCCAATTACTTCAATATTTTTAACGAAATTAGATGGCACGGCAAAAGGTGGTATTGTTATATCGATACAAAAAGAGATAAAAGTTCCAATTCAGTGGATAGGGCTTGGAGAATCGTTAGATGATATTACAGCTTTTGATGCCAAAGAATTTATTGATGATCTTTTATCAACTGAGTAGTTTTATTTTTTTCTTTTCTCTGTTATAACTATAATAAAAAAATAGTTAAAAAAATTTATGCCCCTTTTAGATGAGTATCAAAATCTTTTAAAAAACACTTTAAGCTCACTAAAAAATATTGATGAAAAATATGTTGAATCCAATAGTGATTTTTTTGAAAAAGATCTTTTAAATTTCTCAAGTAAAAAAACAAATAAGCCTAATCAAAGCGTTTTATATGAGAAAAAAAAATATAATGTAAATGTTTCCCCCTCTGAGATCCCTACAAACGTAGAAAAAAAAGAGATTCAAAAAGATCAAGTTGAAAAACCTCAAAATATTAAAACTCAAATTAATGATAACGAAAAAATTAAAGAGCCCGATAAAACTAAAGATATAGGTACAAAACCGACAAAACCCCTTTCAAGTACCTCTGAGACTCTCATCAAAAAAGATGAGATAAAAGTGAAAGAATCTTTAAAAAAGAAAGAAATAGAGAGCAAAAAGGTAATAAGAGAAGAAAAGCCAAAGATTTTTGAAGATAGTTTTACTGATATAAAAAAATCTATTGCGAAAGTTTTTCCAAACATATCGATTTTAGAAAAACCCATTGATGATAAATTAGCAAAACAAAAATCTCAAAAATACAAACTTAAAAATATTTCTTCTACTATCACAATTTTAGCATATAAAGAAGATGAAAAATTATATCGTTTTTTAGAAAAGCTATCTACCGCTTTGGGAGTGTATTTTTATCCTTCAAAAGTTGTCTCTGCATATTTAATTGAAAAAGAAAATAGCTGGGATGATTTTTTAAATAGTGATATTTCACTTATAATTTCTTCTGACTACACGATATTTGAATTGAAACATTTAAGAACTTTTTATAGAGAAAACCCCTCTAAGCAAGAAAAACACTTAAAAAACATCCCTCTATTTTTACTTCCTGATATCTTTTTATATCTAAAAGAGCCATCTTTAAAAAAATCACTTTTCAATGCTCTCAAACAAAAAATCTCAGATTTGAAAAATGACAAATAAAACATTTGCTAGTGTAGTTTTAGAATCTAACATCGCTAAATCTTTAGACTATGAAGCACCTGAAAATCTTATCTCTAAAATTAAAGTTGGCCAGCTAGTTGAAGTGCCTCTTAGAGGCAAGTTAAAAAAGGGATATATTTTATCTTTAAAAGATAAAACCAACATAAAAAAAGTCTTAAAAATAAATAGGATTGTAGCAGATGAAGTATTATCTAAAGATCTTTTTAAGCTCTCTATTTGGATGGCAAAATACTATTCATGTTCACTCTCTAAAATTTTAAGATGTATAATCCCCTCTTCTATTAGAAAGGAGATAACTCAAAAATATCATATTTATATAACATCTAATAAAACCAAAAAAGAGCTTTTAGATATTTTTAAAGAACTCTCTAAAAAAGGCTCAAAACAAGCAATAATAGTTGAATATTTTCTAAAAGTAAAAAAAGGAGTATTGCTCACTCAAATGCTAATAGATACAAAGCTATCTAAAGCTCCAGTTGATAGTTTAGTTAGAAAAAAAATCTTAAATGCTAAAAAGCTTTTTTCAGATGAGTTAGATATTTTAAAAAACTTTGAGTATTTTCAAACGAAGGAAAAAATTTTAAATGATGAGCAACAAATAGCTTTAGATAATATCTCATCTAGCATAGAAAAATCCAAATTTGAAACCCATCTTATTTTTGGAATAACAGGAAGTGGCAAAACAGAAATTTATCTAAGAGCTATTCAAAAAGCTCTAGCTCTTAATAAATCAGCAATTATGATGGTCCCAGAAATAGCCCTTACCCCTCAAACAATAGAGAGATTTAGATCTCGTTTTAAAGAAAAAATAGCAATTATTCATCATAAAAGATCATCAGGAGAGAAAACAAAAGAGTGGGAAAACATCCTTTCTGGAAAAGCAAAAATTGTAATTGGAGCAAGATCTAGTATTTTCGCCCCCATCAAAGATTTAGGTTTAATAATATTAGATGAAGAACATGATCAATCTTACAAGCAAACAGATGAGATGCCCTCTTACAATGCTAAACATTTAGCAATAATGAGAGCTAAATTTTCAAATGCCACAGTAGTGCTTGGCTCTGCAACTCCTTCTATTGAAAGTTACTACAATGCAATTAACAAAAAATATACTCTAAACATTTTATCAAAAAGAATCGGAAAATCCAATCTTGCTCAAGTAAAAATCATCAATATGAAAGAGGAGATTAAAAAATCAAAAAGCTATTTTTCTAATGATCTTTTAGAAGCGATTAAACAGAGACATGAAAAAGGAGAGCAAACCCTAATTTTTTTAAATAGAAGGGGCTATAATACATCCTTGCACTGTTTAAATTGCGACTATATTTTTAAATGCAAACACTGTGACATCACTCTAACGTATCATAAAAAAGAAAACATTTTATCATGTCACTCGTGTGGTTTTAAAACTCATACAGCACAAAATTGTCCTGAGTGTAAAAGCTCAGAATATATTAAATACAAAGGTTTTGGAACAGAGCACATACAAAGCGCCCTTCATGCAATTTTCCCAAATATAAAAACCATTAGAATCGATAGAGACACAACAACTCAAAAGCACTCTCATGAAACCCTATTTAAACAATTTAAATCAGGAAAAGCAGACGTTTTAATAGGAACGCAGATGATCGTAAAGGGTCTTCATTTTCCATCGGTTACATTAGTTGGCATATTAAATACAGACGGTGCTTTAAACATCCCAGATTTTAGATCATCAGAAACGGTATTTCAGCTAGTTACTCAAGCTTGTGGAAGAGCTGGTAGGTCAACGCTTCCAGGCGAAGTTATCATTCAAAGTTATATGCCGGAGAATGACACTATAAAACTTGCATCTCATCAAGACTATTTAAGTTTTTATAAAACAGAGATAGAAAATAGAAAACTATTTGGTTATCCCCCATTTACTCAAATGGCTAAAATTGTCATAGCGTCTCAAGATGAGAAAAAAGCAGGGCATTATGCTAATTTTTTTAGAGATAAGTTAATAAAAAATCTCACATCTGGCTATAAAATTCATCCAGTATTGCCATCTGGCAGAGCTAAAGTGAAAGACGTTTTTCGCTTTCAATTTCTCATTAGAGGCAAAAATATGCCTCTTTTAAGCTCCATTTTAGATAAGGTAAAAAGTGAGGTAAATCTACCCAATAGAATCTCACTTTTTATAGATATAGACCCTATTTCTACCTTTTTTTAACTTAAAAAGCTTGAAAAACAACACCTGAAAATAAAAAAAATCTAAATAATACTTTAAAAGATACAGGATTAAAAACCCTGTATCTTTTTTTTGTTTAAAGAAATTTTATCTCTTTGAATCTAATCTATATTTTTCAATGAAAACACTTATTAAAAATCAAATCTCAAAAATCATCTAAAAAGTTCTAAAAAACTTTAAAATTTTTCACATGATAGTCATATATAAATTCGACTACTTCTATAGCTTTTTCTTCTGGAATATAGGGGGACGTTCTTTCGTATAAAAACTTTAAAAAATCTAAAACATTTCCATGTTGATATAAATTATTAATTTGAATAATTTTTCTTTGTATTTCTATTTTTTTTAAGTTAGTACTGTTTCGAAATTCATCATACCCAATATCACATTGACTTTTAAATGTTTCATATCTTGATCTATCGAACGTAAAAACGAACTCAAGATTTTCTAATAATAATTTTACATAAGATTGAACATTCTCATTAATATCCATTTTCTTAATTTCTAATTTTTTAAGATAATCTTCATAAAAAGATTTTTTATTTATTTCTAATTTTTCTACTATTTTTTTAAATAAATTATCTATTAACTCTTTTGTAAATTCTTCATGTTTTTCATAATGTTCTTTAGATATCAAAATAACAGCTGTTAATTCTTGTAAACCACTTAAGTGGTCAATATCTATCTTATCGAGATTTTCCAAAGCTTCTTGAAAAAACTCTTCTATTTCTTCTATTGAATATTCTATGGGCAATTGTGAATGAAGTTCTTCGCATTCAAATAAACTAAAATTCCTATTTGCATCTAATGAATATTCTGGGGGTATTGGAGAAAATGCTTCATAATCAGGTCTTTGAACATTTCCATTTAATGACTCTTCAGGAGGTATTGATGAAAAAAATCTTTCAAAATTAGGTATTAGAGCATTTCCATTTTCTTTTAATGTCTCTAAAGCTCTTTTATCATGGGAATCACCAAAAAAGTACCCATTTCTTATTGTTATTCCATTTGATCCCATTGACATAATTTTTTCCTTTTTTTATTAGTTTTATCTATTATTAATATAGAACAATTATTAAAATATAGTTTTATATTATATTAAAAGTGACATTATACTTCAATAAATTTTATACAAAAACGTTATAATAAAAATTTTTATTTATATAAAAAATATTTTTAAAAATATCAGAATATCAAATTCTTGAAAATAAGTAAGTAATCAAAAAATAAGCTTTAAAATCGTTTAAAAAAATATTTTAAACAAACTGCCTTTTAGCTTGATTTATGAACATCTCCATTCCATATATAATTAAGCAGCCTTTATCTTGAGCATGTTTCAAAAAAGCAGTTTCGACTGGTTTTGATACAACGTCCATGACAATTGTTCCTGGAATCAAATATTCTGGAGGAACTAGATTTATCTCTTGTCTACTAGCAGAGGTTGCATTAATTATTACATCATAGCCTTCTCTCATAACATCAGAAATTTTATCTAATGAGTACGCTCTACATTGAAGTTTTGATGCTAAATCAAAAGCTCTAGTTTGATCTCTATTTAAAATGATTAAATTAGCTTTTCTTTTTACAGCTTCATTAGCTATTGCTTTAGCAACGCCTCCGGCACCAATTAGCAAGACTTTTTTATCTTGAACTTTTATTTTTCTCTCTATTGCATCTAACGCAGCAATTCCATCAGTGTTGAAACCAATTATTTTTTGATTTTGTAGGGATATGGTGTTAATTGCACCAATTTTAACTTTATCCTCATCAACAAAAGAAATTATCTTTTCTTTTAAAGGCATAGTTACGCTAAAGCCTTTAAATGGGAATTTCTTAATATAAGAGAAGAAAATTGGAAGCTCATGTCCTTGAAGATTAATTTTAATATAAACAGCATTTTTGTTTGCTTTTAAAAATTCTGAGTTATGGAAAACATGAGAGATGCTTTGATCTATTGGATAACCTAAAAGACCATAAATTTGAGTGTTTTCATTGATATTTTTAAAATTATATACATCTACTAGATCAGCAATACTTATCTGACCTGCTGTGTTTTTTTTATCTACAAAGGTATATGTTATTTTATTGTCATAAATTTTCGCTAAAACTCTTGCAAAAGAGCCATTGTCACCCATTGGAACAGCTATTAATTTATCATCTTGTTTTTCTTTGATAAAATCTAAAACTCTTAAAGCATCAATTGAGTTGTTTGCATAAGTTGCAATTTTATAAAGATCTGTAAATGGATTTTTTAAATTTTCATAAATATCATTTAAATTAGGAGGAGTATTTAAAAAGTTGTGATAAGAAAATATAATTTTAACATCAGGGTATAATTTTTTCATTTTTTCAATGAACTCTAAAGAAGTGTCGTGTTCTAAATCGAAAAAGTTAGGTTTTAAAGTAAATAGTCTACCTAAATCAAAATACCTTTTCTTTTCTGGTTGAAGGTACTTTCCTCCATTTTCTTTTTTTCTTAAAGAAAAGATTATAGTTTTTCCCCAGTATTTTTGTAGTTTTGTGATTTTTTCTAAATCAATAGAATCCAAAAAATCTAATCTAAGCTCGATGGCATCTGCGCCAATAGCGTTTTTAATTTGTCTTTTAGCTGAAAAAAGATCTGGACCTGTGATTACTGCCGTTAACATATATTGCCTCCCAATATAAAAACTATTGATTTTACAATATGATTTTCAATAATTTCAACATTAATTATTGATTTGCCAATATTTTTTAACAAAGTAAATCGATTTTTACCAAAGACATTTTTTTTATCTCTTTTTATAAAGTCGATAATTTTATCTTTTGAAATTTTTGGGGCGTTATTTAACAATTTTTTTAATTTTAAAAATTCAAAGATTTTTTCAAATTCTGCTTTAGATAAGAGCTTCATTTTATAAGAGAGATAGCTTTCTATTAAAATACCAAAAACTAGAGCTTTTCCATGGGAAATTTTATAATCTAAAGAAGCTTCTATCGCGTGAGAGATGGTATGACCAAAATTTAAAATTTTTCTAAAAGATGTTTCATTTTCATCTTTTTCAATAACTCTTTTTTTAATTTTCAAAGAATCTATTATTTGTTTTGGAGTAATTTCTCTATTTACCAAAAGATCTGTAAATGATTTTTTTTCCAAAATAAGAGCATGCTTTAGCATTTCTGTATATCCATTTTTCATCTCATCTTCATTTAAAGATTTTAAAACCTCAAAATCTATAAAAACAGCTTTTGGGTGATAAATAGCTCCAATTAGATTTTTTCCATACCTGCAATTAACAGCTGTTTTACCACCAAGGCTTGCATCTACCATAGCAAGAAGTGTTGTAGGGATAATTATATATAGAACTCCTCTCATGTAAGTTGCAGCGACAAATCCTGCCATATCTATTACAATTCCACCACCGAGAGCAATGATTAGAGTATCTTTTGTGAAATTCATTTTTAACATTTGATTTTCTAAAAAATCTTTTGTTTTTTTAGATTTATTTATTTCTCCCTGGGGAAAACTTAAAAGTTTTACATTAATTTTTCTTTCTTTAAATTTATCGATAAGAGGTTTTGCTAAGATATTTTCTAAATTTGAATGAGTTATTATCACGAAGTTATTAGCTAATTTCTTACAAAAATCTACTATAAAATTTGTTTTTAATAGATTGCTTTCATAGAAGATTGAAAAACTTTGATTTTTAAGATTAACTTTAAGTCTTTGCAGTCAATTACTCCTTTCTAAAGAAAGGAGCATGAGTTGCAGTTCCAATCGCTTCAGATAGGCAGAGATTTCGTGGGACTGCTATAGGCCAACTGACATG
>JAAKFV010000057.1 GCA_011064875.1 Candidatus Anoxychlamydiales bacterium
AGATAAAAAATATTTTTTGATACTTTCTAAAAAATCTCAGCATAATAAAAAACTCCTTTAATAAGCTTTAGCAAAAATTGCTTTTGTTTTTGTTTTTTTCGAGCAAAAAATACATGTGCCCTCTTCAAAATTCTCTTCTAAAATACACCTAACACTAACAGATAGATCATCTTTTAATTTTTTTTCGATTTTTGGTCCCAAGCAAAAATAACCTTTTGCAAAACCAGCTTTTTTACTTTTAAAAAAACTATAGAATTCATCTTCAGATTTAATCTCTTGAGTATTCTCTTCTTGCATTTTTTTTGCTTTTTCAAACATCTCACTTTGAATATCATCTAAGATTTTTTTGATGTTTTTTATAAAATCTTGAGTTTTGACACTCTTTTTTTCTAAATTAAATCTTTTAAGCATAAAAACACTTTCATTTTCAATATCTCTTAGACCGATCTCTAAAATTATAGGCACGCCTTTTTTTATCCATGACCATTTTTTCTCACCACCTCGAATATCTCTTGTATCAATTTCAACTACTAGATTCTTATTATGATATAAAACGTTTTGAAGATCTTTTTTTAATTTTTCACAAAATCCTAAAATTTTCTGTTTCATTTCATCTGAATGTATAACAGGAAGAATTACAATCTCTGTTGGAGCTATTTTTGGAGGAACTATTAAACCATCATCATCTGAGTGAACCATAACGAGCGCGCCAATTACTCTCGTTGTCATTCCCCAAGAGGTTGTCCAAGCATATTCAAGATTTCCTTTTTCATCAGAAAATTTAATATCTGATACTTTAGCAAAATTCTGACCCAAAAAATGTGAAGTGCATGTTTGCAAAGCTTTTTTATCTTGCATCATAGCTTCTAAACAATAAGTATCGTCTGCTCCTGGAAATTTTTCCATTTCAGTCTTTCTACCTTTAATTACTGGAATGGCTAAAAAGTTTTCTAAAAAGTCTTTGTATTCACCGAGCATTTTAAAAACTTCTTCTAAAGCTTCTTTTTTAGTTTGATGAGCTGTATGACCTTCTTGCCATAAAAACTCTGTAGTTCTTAAAAAAAGGCGAGTTCTCATTTCCCAACGAACGATATTTGCCCACTGATTTATTAGAAGAGGAAGATCTCTATATGACTCTATCCATTTTGAAAACATCTCTCCAATTATCGTCTCAGAGGTTGGTCTCACTACCAAAGGCTCTTCTAATTTAGAATCTTCAGCTGGTACTAACTTTCCATCTTTTTTCTCTAATCTATGATGAGTTACTATTGCGCACTCTTTTGCAAACCCTTCAACATGAGAAGCTTCTTTTTCTAAAAAAGAAAGAGGTACAAAAATAGGAAAATAAGCATTTTTATGACCGGTATCTTTAATTTTTTTATCTAAAATTCTTTGTATATTTTCCCAAAGGCCATATCCCCAAGGCTTGATTACCATACATCCTCTTACAGGAGAATGCTCAGCTAAATCTGCAGCTTTAACAACTTCTTGGTACCAAGAAGCATAATCTTCTTCTCGAGTAGGAGTTATGGCATTTTTTTTAGACATGGTAAAAACCCTTAAAATTTTCTAGTTAAGAGCAAAGTATATACTATTTTTAATATATTGAAAAGCAGCTCCTTAAATGACTTTAAACATAAGTATTTTTTTAATCTTTTTAATCTCAAAAATATAAAAACAATTACTACTTTTTCAATGGATGATTTGTCGTTTTTAAAATATTACGCTTTCTCAAACCTCTTATTATACGATATTTACTAAATATTTTTGGACAATTTGTAAGTTGCATTTACAAATTGTCCAATAATAACAAACCCTTCTTCGCATCAAATTAACTTTTCTCGATTTGGTTCATTTTTTTTAGAAAATTTATTTTCAAAAGTTTCTCTTAACCTTTCTTTAACAATTTCTCTTTTCTCTTCGATATTTTTATTTTCATTTAAAAAAATAGGATATGAGCTTTTGAAAATAGCGTTTGCAATATCTTTTTCAATCAAAACATCTTTAAGATATTCAAAATCGGGCTCTATAAGACATATACTTGCTTGATGTAAATAACCTGTTTTTTTCCTTCTTTGAGCAGCTCCTGCTATTTTTTTTCCTTTATATACAACATCGTATTTAGTAGGTTTTGCCATACAAAAGCTATCGAAACTCTTAATTTCATTAAAATGCTCTTTATCTATTAGTCCATAAGATTTAGGCTTCTTGTTTTCTTCTTTTTTAACTAAAAATTCTTCTAAAGCTTGCAAAATTAAAATATTTACAAATTTATAATTTTTTAAAGGATCTAAATAAAAATATTTATGATTTTTTGGCATTAAAAAAGAAAAAGCTATATCCCAAATATGAAATACTATTCCCCCTCCAGTTGGTCTTTTGGCTAGATTTAGATCTCTTTTTTTTGCTTTTTTTAGATCGATAAATTGTTTGATATCAACAAAATATCCATAGGTAATAGAGTCTTTTTCCCAATCATAAAAATGCAGTATTGGCTCATCTTTTAGGTTATCTAAAAGATCGATGTCCATTTGCATGTTATTTTGAGCAGATTTTTTTTTCGTATCTAAGATTCGTAACATTTAACCCTTTCATTTCTATATAAACTATTTATTTACAGCAACTTAAAAATTATTGTTTCTTTAAATGATAAATTTACAAAAAAATAAAATCCAGGTAAAATTATAAATAGAGCACAAAAAAATAGGTAAATGCATGTTTGACAAATTTACTAATAGAGCAAAACAAGTAATAAAGCTTGCAAAAAAAGAGTCTCAAAGACTGAACCACAACTACTTAGGTACTGAGCATATTTTACTTGGCCTTTTAAAATTAGGTCAAGGAATCGCTGTTAACGTACTTAGAAACATGAACTTGAGCTACGATACTATAAGAAGCGAAATTGAGAAAATAGTAGGGTTTGGACCTGAGCTGCAAACCTATGCAGATCCGGCACTTACGGCAAAAGTAAAAAAAGTTTTTGAATTTGCAAATGAAGAAGCATCTAATTTAAATCATAACTATGTGGGAACTGAACATCTCTTGCTCGCTATTTTACGTCAAACAGATGGAGTGGCTGCTCAAGTATTAGAAAATATGGGAGTAGATCTAAAAGAGATTAGAAAAGAGATTTTAAAGGAATTAGAAACATTTAATCTACAGCTTCCTCCAATGGGAACGAGCTCATCATCATCAAGTTCAGCTAAAGCTCAAGATCAAAAAGCTAATGATAAAATGCCAGCACTTCGAGCTTATGGTCACGATCTAACTGAGCTTGCAAGAGAAGGCAAGATGGATCCTGTAATTGGCAGAAAAAAAGAGATTGAAAGGCTTATTTTAATATTATGCAGAAGAAGAAAAAATAACCCTGTTTTAATTGGTGAAGCTGGAGTTGGTAAAACAGCGATAGTTGAAGGCTTAGCTCACGCTATTGTAAATGGCGATGTACCGGAGAATTTAAGAAATAAAAAATTAATATCTTTAGATTTGACTCTGATGATCGCTGGAACAAAATATAGAGGTCAATTCGAAGAGAGAATTAAAGCTGTAATGGATGAAATTAAAAGAAACGGAAACGTTCTATTATTCATCGATGAACTGCATACAATTGTAGGTGCAGGAGCAGCAGAGGGTGCTATCGACGCATCTAACATTTTAAAACCGATGTTATCTCGAGGAGAGATCCAATGTATTGGAGCTACAACAATTGATGAATACAGAAAATTTATTGAAAAAGATGCTGCTTTAGAGAGAAGATTTCAAAAGATTCAAGTAGCGCCACCTTCTACTGAAGAGAGCAAACTTATATTAGATGGACTTAAATCTAAATATGAAGAACATCATAACTGCACTTATACAGAAACTGCAATAGAAGCAGCTGTTGAGATGTCAGATAGATATATCTCTGGCAGATTTCTGCCAGATAAAGCTATAGATTTAATGGATGAAGCTGGAGCTAAAGCTAGAATCTCAACAATGCATCAACCTCCTGAAATCGTAAAATTTGAAACAGAAATTGAGACTCTTAGAGTTGCAAAAGAAGAAGCAATAGGAAAACAAGAATATGAAAAAGCTGCGAAGCTCAGAGATTCAGAAAAAAAACTACGAGCAAAACTTCAAACAATAAAATTAGAAAGAGAGCAATCAAAAGAAGAGAACAAAGCGATTGTTGACGATGAAGAAGTAGCTCAAATCGTTGCTAAACAAACTGGCGTTCCACTATCTAGACTCACTCAATCGGAACTGCAAAAAATTATTAATATGGAAAAGATTCTTTTTGAAGATATCGTTGGACAAGAAGAGGCAGTCACTTGCGTTTGTAAAGCTATAAAAAGATCAAGAGCTGATATCAAAGATCCAAATAGACCAATTGGATCATTTTTATTTTTAGGACCAACAGGTGTTGGAAAAACTCATTTAGCTCGTCTTTTAGCAATTCATCTATTTGGTGGAGAAGAAGCTCTTATTCAAGTTGATATGTCTGAGTACATGGAAAAATTCGCAGCTTCTAGAATAACAGGATCTCCTCCTGGATATGTAGGACATGAAGAAGGTGGCCAGCTAACAGAACAAGTAAGACAAAGACCCTATTGCGTAGTTTTATTTGATGAGGTTGAAAAAGCGCACCCCGATGTTATGAATCTTCTACTTCAAATCATGGAAGAAGGAAAATTAACAGATTCCATGGGAAGAAAAATAGATTTTAAAAATACTATTATCATAATGACATCGAATTTAGGTGCTGATTTAATCAGAAAATCAACAGAAGTTGGTTTTGGTGCTCAAGATAATCTTTTAGATTACAAATCTATTCAAAATAAAATCCAAGGTGCAGTAAAAAAACATTTCAAACCAGAATTTTTAAATCGTTTAGATAACTGTGTTATCTTTAAAACTTTAGATAAAAAAGCTCTAAAAGATGTAGTAGATCTAGAATTTAAAAAACTCCAAGATAGATTAGATAAAAAAGGTATTTCAATTACTTTAGACGACAAAGCTAAAGCATTTTTAGTAGATAAAGGATATCAACCAGAGATGGGAGCTCGTCCTCTTAAAAGAACAATTGAGCAATATCTAGAAGATCCTTTGGCTGAAAAACTTTTATTAAATCCTGATAAAAAAGTAAATTATTTTGTCTCAGCTGACAAAGAAGAAATTACTTTTAAAGAAGAAGAAAAAGAAGATAAAGAAAAAGAAGAAGATAAAGAAAAAGAAAAACAAAAAAAATAGCGATAAAGATTTAGGTAAAGCGACTTTAAGTAATCTATATTTCTTTTTAAAACTATTTGATAGTTATAATATTAAAGCAAAAGTAGGCAAAGCCTACTTTTGCTATTAAAAAATCCAAAATAAAAATCTAATTTGAAAATTTATCTTAGAAACCAAGCCCTAAGCTTAATTCAAATGAAGGTTTGTAAATCGCGCCTTTTGAATTAAAAGCTAGAGGTGTTGGCATATTTGCTCCAAGCTGAATTGAGCTTTGAAGTTTTTTACCAAGCTTATAGTTGTAGCCAATAGAAGCATTAGCAGCTAAGCCTGCATATTCTTGAGTTCTCTCAATTACAGTCTCATCTTTATCATTTTTTTTCTCTTGATCTACATTGATACCATATAAACTACCACCTAAACCTAAATAAGCATTATGCTTATTTCTTGGTTTGTTATCTTGCAAGAATGCTAGATATTGTACTTTAGGCAAAGTAAATGATTGAACCACATTTGACTCATTTTTTGCTTTAGCACCAGATACAGATATATCTACACCTTGCTTATTTTCTCTATATTGCCATCCAGCTGCAACGCCTGGAGCAATAACATAAGAATCACCAACTGGCATAGCAGCTGATCCAAATCTTACATATGTTGTTTTGTAAGAGTTGTCTTTTTTAAAGTACTTTTCTTTTTGATCTTGAGCGCTTACAACAGCAGTTGCTGTAATCATAAGACCAATTGCTATTTTCATTACGTTCTTCATAGTTTCACCTTTATGGGTTAATAAAAAAGTAATTAATTATATAGGTAATTAAAATTAAATCAACAAATTTCGCTATTAAAAATATAATTAATATATTATTTATAATTTTATTTTTTATATTTTATTAAAAATAAAAAACTAAAATATAAGAGTTTATGAATATCTAATCTAAAAGATAAAAAAAATATAAAACATCTGAAAAAAGTAAAACTATTTTATCTTTTCGAGCCCTGGAACACTAAGTTTAGTCTCCCAGCTTTTTATAAAGTTTAAAAGATGAGCTTTACCAGGATGCTCGTGAATAAACTCTAGAGTTTCTTCATTTCTTGTAAGATGAGCTATTTTAGCAAGCAAATGCAAATGTCTTTTATCATCTGAGGCAAATAAGAAAAATAGTGTTTTTACTTTTTCGCCATCTAAAGCGCCGTATTCTATTGGTTTATCTAGATAAACAACATTTACAACATCATAAGATTTAGGAATCAAAAAGTCTCTAGTGTGAGGCACTGCAACTCCATGATTTAAAGCTGTTGGCATTAATTTTTCTCTATCTAACAAGAGATCTGTTAAAACATTGGCATCTAAAGATAGATTTTTAGCAAAGATTTTAACAGCTGATTTTATTACATCTTCTTTAGTAGAACCGTGGATATTGTTAATAACTGTGCCTTTGTATAAAGCTCTAAATAGAGAAAAAGCTTGAGTTCCTATTTTTTTAGCTACTAATTTTTTTGCTTTTTCGCTTTTCAGATTGATAAGATTTTTATTACCTACCAAATCTGATAATTTTTCTTTTTGTATTTTTGATCTCATTACCCAATTTTCTATCTCAGATCTTGAAAATCTAATTTGATTATCTAATTTATAACCTGGAATTTTTCCATCTTGAAACCATCTTTTAATAGTTGTCTCAGATTCATTTAAAAGTCCAGATACATCTTTAATTGTTAAGTCCATTTTTATGCCTTTTGATATTAAATCTATTTAATGTAAATATCATAAAAAATAAAACAATTGAAGGTTTTTTTTAAAAAAAGCAAAAAATTAAAATTGAGAGAAATATTTTTTGATCTGTTCTTTAGATGTAGCCGTTAAAAGATTTCGTCTTAAATAATCATTTTTTATAGCAATTGTTAGCTTTGATAAAAGTTTTAAATATTCATTTTGTCTAGAATCAGGTCCACCGATCATAAAAACTAATCTAATAGGTAAATTATCTATTGAAGGCCAATTTATTTTAGTCTCTTTTTGAATACCAAATGCTATAAAAAAATCATCAAATACGTTCATTTTAGCGTGAGGAATAGCAACGCCCATACCGATTCCAGTTGAAACTATTTTCTCTCTTTCGATAATTTTTTTATAAAATTGATCTCTATTTTTTAAAATTTTTGATTTCTCTAAAAGATCTATCAGCTCTGAGATAGCATCGTTTCTAGTTTTAGATTTTAAAAAAGTAATATTATTAACATCTAAATAATCAGAAATTTTTATTTCCGATTTTTTTTTAAAACGATTTAAAAAATCTGCAAAGCTTTTAGCTTTCTTAATGCGTCCCAGTATGGCCAAAGCCCCTCTCCCCTCGATTAGATATTGATAATTTTTCAACTTTTATAAATTCTGCCTTGTATATTGGAGCTAGTATCATTTGTCCAATTCTCATTTTTTTAGTAATTTTAAAAATTTTATTTGAATGATTTATTAAGATAACTTTAATCTCCCCACGATAATCTGAATCTATAGTACCTGGAGAGTTTAAAACTGTAACTTTATGTTTTAGGGCAAGAGAACTTCTCGGTCTAATTTGCATTTCAAAATCTTTTGGAATTTCTAAAAATATACCTGTTGGCACTAATACAGATTCATGAGGTAATAGATCAATATCATCTAAAATATCTGCTTTTAAATCAGCTCCAGCTGCATCTTTAGTTGCATAAACAGGAATGCAATCATCTGAATCATCTTTTGTGATTATTTTAACTTGAATTTTATTCATTTACTTTTTTTTACTTGAGAGCTTTGTCTTCTTTATTAGTATCAGCTATTTTTAATAACTGCTTTAGTTTGCCTTTTTGTTTACCATTAGATATATCTTTTGGATTATTCATAAAAAAATCAATAAAAAAAGAAATTTTTTTCTTTAATTCAGTTCTTTTTACTATTAAATCGATCATTCCGTTTTCTAATAAAAATTCAGATTTTTGAGCGCCAGGTGGAAGTTTTTGATTTATGGTTTGTTCAACAACTCTAGGTCCAGCAAAAGCAATCAAAGCTTTTGGTTCTGCAATTATTATATCACCGAGTGATGCAAAAGATGCTGTAACACCACCTGTTGTGGGATTTGTTAAAACAGATAGGTATAAAAGATTCTCAGCATGTAGCCTTGTTAAAGCAGCAGCAGTTTTAGCCATCTGCATTAAAGATAAAATAGATTCTTGCATTCTAGCTCCACCCGATGCAGATACAATAATTAGAGGTAGTTTCTTTTCGATAGCGTACTCTATTAGAAGAGTGATTTTTTCTCCTACAACAGATCCCATTGAACCTGCCATAAAACTAAAATCTAAAATGCCAATAGCAACTTGTTTGTTATTAATTTTACCAATACCTACTACTATTGCTTCATCATTTTTTGATTTATCTTGAGCCGCTTTAAGCCTTTTTGAATATTTTTGAGTATCTACAAATTTTAGAGTATCTTTTGGCTTGATATCTGTATACATTGGAGTAAAAGAATTTTCATCTAATAGAAGATCCCTTCTTTGAGCTACTGAGAGCCTATAGTGATAATCACACTTTGGACAGCAATTTAAGTTGTCTTTTAGCTCATTTGCATGGATCATATCCAAGCAATTTGAACATTTAATCCAACCGCTATAGCTATCTTTTTTGGTTGTTTCAACCTTAATTTTTGGCTTTGATCTTGAAAAAAGTCCCACAGTCCACTACTTTTAAATTTAGTACTATTTTACCTAATTTCAATAAATAGAACAAGTATATTGTTAATAATTAAGCGCCTTAAAACCAGTTATTTAAGTAAAAAAAGCAAATAATTAATTAATCTTTTAGCTATCAAGTAATAATTTTTTTATAACGATTCTCGATTTCTTGCCAATTCAAGATTTTCCAAATTTCTTTTATATACTCTGCTCTAACATTTTTATATTTCAAATAATAAGCATGCTCCCATACATCAATACAAAAAATTGGGAAAATTCCTCTAGCGCTGAGTAGATCATGATTTTGACATGTCTGAATTACCAAAGATTTGTTTTGTCTGCTAAACCCGAGCCATCCCCAACCAGAGCCTTGAACTACAGTTGACTTACTATTTAAAAGCTCTTTAAATATTTCAAATGATCCAAAGTCTTTTTCGATAGCTTTATAAACTGAATATTCTTTTTTTAAGGCCCCTCCACCATCTTTAATAGGTGCTAAAATCTGCCAAAAAATTGAATGGTTGATATGACCTCCTCCATTGAATTTAATAGCGCTTTGCAATTCAACCATCTTTTCTGCATCTTTTTTCTTTTCAGCTTCATGATATTCTTCTAAAGCTTCATTTAATTTAGTTACATAAGCTCTGTGGTGTTTATTATGATGAATCTCAAGCATTTCTGCAGTAATTATAGGTTCTAAATCACCATAATCATATTTTAGATCCGGCAATTGGTAGTTAGACATAATTTTACTCCTTTTTAAATAAATAGAAAAACATGTTTAAAAATTTTATACAAG
>JAAKFV010000058.1 GCA_011064875.1 Candidatus Anoxychlamydiales bacterium
TCTCAAAAAAAGGATTATAAAATATTTTTAAAAAAAATTATACACATTTTCCTCCACTTTCTAAAGAAAGTGGAATCCAATGTGTCTTTTTCTTGAAATAGTTTGAAAAAGAAGCTAAAATTTAATAAATAAAAAAAAATTATATTAAAAAAATGATTATAAATACGCATAAAATTTCACATCCTTTTATTGGCAAAGGCAAAAAAATTGAGAGTATGGTAAGAAAGGCTATATTTGATTTTTCCTTGCTATGCGAAGTAAAGAGCTTAGCAGTAGCGCTCAGTGGAGGAAAAGACTCAATTTGTCTACTTTTTATGTTAAAAGCAATTCTAGGCAACGGATTTAAAAAAGTTAAACTATCAGCTATTCATATAGATGGTGATTTTTCGTGTGGGGCCTCTTTTGAAAAAAAGTTTTTAAAAAATCTTTGTGATGAAATAGATGTAAAAATTTATTTTAAAGAGCAAAAAAATACTTTAAAAAATTTTAATTGCTATACATGTTCAAGGCAAAGAAGAAAACTAATTTTTGATATAGCAAAAGAAAACGATATCGATACTATAGCATTTGGACATCATAGAGACGATAATATTGAAACACTTCTATTAAATCTTTTCCATATTGGTGACTTTGAAGCAATGCAACCAAAGATAAAATTTCAGAAATTCGATAAGACAATTATAAGACCATTAATTTATGTATCTGAAAAAGATATTATTACATTTGCTAAACAAAATGAGATTTTAAAAACCTTTTGTAAATGTCCAATGGGTCAAAAATCTAAAAGAAATGATGTCAAAAAAATAATTCTCAATATCGAGAATAATTTCCCCAATATCAAATCCAATTTATCAAAAGCTAGCTTTTTGTATGGCTCTAAAAAAGCTCTTTTAGGCAAATAACTATCCAAATAGCTTGCTAACTATAAAATATTTGAGTAAAATAACTAATCAATATTAGCTAATTAAACTTTGTTTTATTATGAAACTTTTAGAAATTTCAACATTTGTAATTTATTTTACAGCTATCATTTTTTTAGCTCTTTTTACCTCTAAAAAACAAAAGAGCGATACTTCTTTTGTTTTGGGTAATAGATCTTTAAATTTTTGGCTAACTGCCCTCTCTGCTCACGCATCTGATATGAGCAGCTGGCTTTTTATGGCCTATCCTATGCTAATTTTTACGACGGGACTTTTTAATATCTGGGCAGCTATTGGACTTACTTTTTGTATGTTTTTAAATTGGCAGTTCATCGCTCCAAAAATAAGATCAGCTACTGAAAAAATGAATAATTTAACGATGTTTTCTTACTTTGAGAGTAGAGTAAAAGATGGATCTGGAATTATAAAAACAATATCCGCTTTATTATCTTTTGTTTTTTATATTATTTATATCACATCTGGCTTAGTAGCAATGGGACTTTTAGTAGAATCTTTATTTGGTCTTAGCTATACAATGGGAATATCAATTGGCCTTTTAATCGTTGTTTTTTATGTCTTTTTGGGAGGATATACAACAGTTGCTTGGATAGATCTATTTCAAGGATTTTTCTTGCTCGGTGTTATTTTATATATTCCTGTTATTTTAATTGGCAAGATTGGTGGATTTGCACCTGTTATGCAAGCTATAAAACTGCAAAATTTATCGACATCTTTATTTCCATCTTTTAGTACAAAAACTTTTCTAGAAATAATTTTTATTGCTCTAGGTTGGGGCCTTGGTTATCTAGGGCAGCCTCATATAATCACAAAATTTATGGGTATAAAAAATGTATTGGATATGCCAAAAGCAAAATGGGTCGGAATATCTTGGCAAGCTTTAGCTCTTTGTGGCGCTACCCTTTTAGGTATTATAGGCATTTATATCTTTCCAAACGGTTTACAAAATCCAGAACTAGTTTCTTTAGATTTAGTAAAAACAACAATGCTACCATTTTTTGCAGCTTTAATTTTATGTGCTATCTTAGCAGCGACAACAAATGTTATGGCAGCTCAAATTTTAGTTGTGGCATCATCTTTAGGAGAAGATTTTTACAAAGGACTTTTTAAAAAAAATGCTACTCATCGACAAACTCTTATAGCTTCTAGATTAAGTGTTATATTTGTAGCTATAATTGCTTATGTTATTGCTTATTTCAAAATAAGTACTATTTATAAACTAGTATTATATGCTTGGTCAGGACTTGGATCTTCTTTTGGACCTTTATTATTAATTTCTTTATATTACAGAAAAGTGAACAAATTAAGTGCATTCATGGGAATTTTAACAGGAGGGGTTACGGCTGGCATTTGGCCTTTAATCAATACTAAATTAGTTATTGATATTCCACCTTTAATTCCAGGCTTTATTTTATCTTCAAGTGCTATTTATTTATTTTCACTTATAAAAGAAAAACCTATAAAAGAAAAAAGGATTAAAACATGACAAAAAAACCGTTTATATTAATATCAAACGATGATGGCATAAATGCGCCAGGCATCAAACATCTTTGGAATGCTCTAGATAAAAGTGAAAATTATGATTTGACAATAGTAGCTCCACATAGAGAAAAATCAGGAACTGCACTATCAACTTCCCTTTTAAGACCTCTTCATATTTTTAATGTTAAATGGGAAAAAGATACCCCTGCATGGAAAGTTACAGGAACTCCAACGGATTCAATAAAAATAGCCTTAAGTGAAATTCTAGATAGAAAACCAGACATGATAGTCTCTGGAATAAATAGAGGCTCAAATGCTGGGAGAAACGTGTTATATAGCGGAACTGTTGGATGCGTTATTGAATCAGTTTTAAGAAATATAGGTGGTATTGCTTTTTCATGTTACGAACTTAATGATCCAAATTATGAAGTCATTGAAAAATATGTCCCTTTTATTACTGATTATTTTTTGAAAAACCCACCCCCTATTGGAACTTTAATCAATGTTACTTTTCCTCCAAAAGATCTCGAAATAAAAGGTTTTAAGATGGCCCACCAAGGAAAAAGCCGATGGTTTGAAGCTCCTGATAAAAGACTACATCCTGAAGGACACTACTATTACTGGTTAGGGGGAAAACTACCAAAAATAGATGAGCTAAAAGAAGAAGAAAACTCTGATGTATACCTTTTAAGTAAAGGATATATAACAGCAGCTCCAATAAAGGTTAATGATTTAACAGAAAAAGATTATCTTCAAAAGCATCAAGATAATTTTGAAAATTTATTTCAAAATATATAAAATATTTCAAAAACTTATTTTTAAAAAGAAAGGGCTCTTAAGTCCTTTCTTTTAAAGAATTTTACTTGAATAAAATCCTTTATATAAGATAAATTTAATTAACAAAAAAAGAGCATTAGCATAAAGGGCGCATAGCTCAGTTGGTAGAGCGCCTGCCTTACAAGCAGGTGGTCATAGGTTCGAGTCCTGTTGCGCCCATGTAAGATGCGGGAGTAGTTCAATTGGTTAGAGCACCGGCCTGTCACGCCGGAAGTTGCGGGTTCGAGTCCCGTCTCCCGCGTTTTTTTGTCTCGAGTTAAATTTATGGTAAAAAAAACACGTAAAACATTTTGGGGTTTTTTCACAAGCATCTTAATCACTGCTTTTGGAGCGCTCTTAGCTGCCATCTCGATCAGGGTATTTTTATACCCAAATCAACTAATCGATGGTGGAGTAGTTGGTATATCTTTGATCTGTGCAAGGATTTTTGGAAGTAACTATCTATCTATTTTTTTAATTCTCTTAAACCTCCCTTTCATTTATCTAGCATATAAACATATTAGAAAAACTTTCGTTGTTCATATGTTTATTGCTGTAGTTTTATTTGCTATATTTTTATCTATCTTAGAAAACGTTCCTGCATTTGATGGAGATTTTTTAGAGGTAATTGTAATTGGTGGAGCTCTACTTGGAACGGGAGTTGGATTTATTATAAAATCAGGTGGCTGCACTGATGGCACTGAGATTTTAGCGATAATTATAAACCGGAAATTTGGTTTTACTGTAGGTCAAATAATTTTAACTATAAATGTTTTTATTTTTGCAGTTTATGGATGGATTTTTAAAGATTGGCACATAGCAGTGAAATCGCTTATGACCTATATCGTAGCGTTTAAAATGATTGATATCGTAATAGCAGGACTGGATGAGGTAAAATCGGTACTTATCATGACCACTAAACCTAAAAAAATTCAGGATTTAATAACCCGTAAACTAGGACTTGGTTTAACAGTCATTCCAGGAATTGGCGGATATTCAGGAGAAGATAGAGACATCTTATTTATCATAGTTGAAAGACTAGATTTAGCGGAGCTAAAAAATCTAGTTCTAACAGAAGATCCATTAGCTTTTATGGCTATTGAAAATCTGCATGAAGTAGCATATGGCAGACAAATATCTAAAGTATCTCAAAGAAAAAATAAACAATTAAAGAAAAAGAAAAAATTTTTTAAATTTAATTAGATAAATACAATATTTTTTCTTTTTTTAATTTTCTGGTAAATTTTTTTAAATTTTATTAATGGAGCATTTTATGAGCGTAGAATCTTTAGCACAACCAAAAGTAGAAACAAATCCAGAATTACAACCTTTTTTTCCAGATATCCCTAAAATACCATATCCAATAGCTCTTAACATTTTACAAAATATGAATAATCAAGAGATCCAGGAAATAAGAAGAGTTTCGAAAACGTGGAATAAAGTCATCAATATATTAAAGCCAGAAATTGAGTCAAAAAGTAAATTTATTCGATTATTAAATTCTATGATAGGCGACTTTTATAATAAAGAAAAATTTCAACAATTAAAAACTTTCTATAACTCACTTTCTTCAAATTTAAAGCTAGAATTTATACATCTCAAAAATAAAATGAACGATACTATTTTACGTCCTGCTGCACAAATAAAAGATTCAGAATTTATTTTTGAAATACTTTCACAACTTAATTTTCAGAATCGTAAAAAATGTATTCTTTCTCCAAATAATGATGGCATTACACCTTTTCATATTGCAACATTGACTTTCGATGATAAAAAAATTGTTGGAAATGTGATGTTGAGGACTCTAACAAGCTCTGACGCAAAACGAATTGAAAATAATTTTGTAAATTATGGATGGAATTTAGATGATGTTAACCCGGGTGTATACGATTATGCTCCACCTGTTATTGAATGCCCAGCAGAATTTAAATGTTGATCATCAAAATATGAAAAATGAGATCATTATCATTTATCGGATGTATGGTAATTGTTTAAAGAGTTTATTTAATCAACTTCTACAGATTAGATAGAAGCTGATATTTTGAATATAACTATTCAACAGAATAAATGCCTTTAAGACCTCTAAAATACTCTTTGTAATCAAGGCCATATCCAACAACGAATTTATCTTCTATTTCAAATAGTGAATAATCTGGAAGATCGATATTTTTTAATCTGCGCTCAGTGTTTTTAACAAGTAAAATCAAACTTTTTAAACTTTTAGGATTTAGTTTTTCAACTTCTTTCATAACACTAGATAGAGTTTTTCCAGAATCATAAATATCATCTACAACAATGACATGTTTAGACTTAAGATCTAATTTTTCTAAACCTTGAATTGTAAGCTCACCTCTTTCTTTGCCTCTAAGGCCATAACTTGAGCATTTAATCGCTTCTATAGAAAATGGGGTTTTGATTTCTCTAACGAGATCGCTTGTAAAAATAAATGCGCCTTTCATAATCATTAAAAAGACAATTTCTTTGTCTTTATATTCGTCATCTATTGTTTCAGCGAGCTGAACTATTTTAGATTTTATATCGTCTTGAGATATCATTAGCTCAAGATTTGAAAAATCTACATCCATTTCTTTTCCTTCAGTTTTAATAAAAAAACTTACCATTAATATAGAGAGTATACAAAAAAGTTTTTTTGTCATCATTTTTTCCTTAAAATTTACATCCTTTTGAAATAAGATCATCTACATAATTTAAATTGTAATCACTATTTAAGAATTTTTCATCTTCTAACATATATAAGTGAAAATCAATCGTAGACTTGACTCCTTGAATATGAAATTCTTTTAAAGCCCTTTTAGCAATCTTTATTGCATCTTTCCTATCTTTACCTTTGATGATAAGTTTAGCAATCATAGAATCATAATAAGGCGGAATTACATATCCACTATAGCAAGCGCTATCGAGTCTTACATTCGGTCCTCCTGGAGGAATATAATATTTGAGTTTTCCAGGAGATGGTTGGAAATTATTTGATGGATCCTCTGCATTTATTCTAAATTCAAAAACGTGTCCATTAAATTCTATTTCCTTTTGTTTAAACGAGAGTCTTTTCCCCATGGCAACTTTTATTTGCTCTTTTACTATATCCACATTTGTTAGCTCTTCTGATATTGTATGCTCAACTTGAATACGGGTATTCATTTCCATAAAATAAAAGTTATTTTTTTCATCTAATAAAAATTCTACAGTTCCACAAGAATAGTATTTAGCAGCTTTGGCTATATTTATAGCTGCAGCTCCTAATTTTTTTCTAAGATGAGCATTAATTTTTGGACTTGGAGTCTCTTCGATTAGTTTTTGTCTTCTTCTTTGGATTGTACAGTCTCTTTCACCAAGATGAACTATGTGGCCATGTTTATCAGCGATTATTTGAACTTCGATATGTCTTGGGTTCATTATCATTTTTTCTAAATAAATATCTGAATTATTAAAGCTAGCTTCAGCCTCTGTTTGCGCTGCAATAAATTGTTTAACAAATTCTTTTTCAGATTTTGCTATTCTAATACCTTTTCCACCGCCTCCTGCGGACGCTTTAATAAAAAGAGGAAAACCAATTTTTTTAGCCTCATTTAGAGCATCAGCAACATCGTTTACAACTCCATTTGTTCCTGGAATAACTGGGCATTTCACTTTTTTAGCTAATTCTTTTGCTTTAGCTTTATTTCCTAGTTTTGAAATAGATTCATGAGAAGGTCCAATAAAATTTAGATTGCAGCTTTCACAGATCGATGCAAACTTAGCATTTTCAGATAAAAAACCATATCCTGGATGAATAGCATCAGCTCCTGTCACTTCGCATGCAGATAAGATATTTGCAACTTTTAAATATGACTCAATAGATGGCCCATCACCAATACAGATAGCTTCATCAGCGAGCAGGACATGCAAAGCTTCTGAATCAGCTTTTGAATACACTGCAACAGTGGGCAAACCCAGATCGTGGCACGCTCTGATAATTCTAACGGCTATTTCACCGCGATTAGCTATTAATACTTTCATTATTCTATCACAAAGAGTTTAGTTTCATATTCTACTGCCTGAGCATTTTCTGTTAAAACTTCTTTAATAACACCCTTTTTTCCAGCCTTAATTTCATTCATAACTTTCATCGCTTCAATAACGCAAACTACAGTATTTTCATTAACTGTGTCTCCAACTTTAACAAATGGAGGTTGATCAGGAGCACTAGATACATAAAAAGTTCCGACCATAGGAGATATGATATAATCTTTATTGTCATCTTCAATATGTCTTTCAAGCTCTGGTTCTTTAGACCCGTGGTATCCCTTTACATGTTCTACTTTATGAGCTGAGTGATCTTTTTCTAAAGAAATCTCAAAATCACCATCTCTTAGATGAATTTTTTTTAAATTACTTTCTTCTAAAAGAGCAATTATTTTTTTTATAACATTTATCTCCATGATTATAACCTTTGGATAAATTCATTTAGATTAGTATCAACTTTAATAATATCTCCAACTTCAACAAAAAGAGGCACATCAATTTTTGCTCCTGTTTCTAAAACAGCTGTTTTAGTTGGATTAGCAACAGAGAGTTTATCTTCTTTTGATGTAGTCTTAATAACCATTAACTCTAAAAATTGTGGGAGCTCAATTGAAAATATTGAGTTTCCATAAAAAAAGGCTTTTACTCTTATCCCCTCTTTTAAGTAATTAATTTTATCTGCCAAAATATTTGGGGGAACGAGAGCATTTTCTAATTCACCTATATCTAAAAACAGGAAATTTTTTCCTTCAATATATAGGTATTCTAAATCGTGTACTACTAAAGATACCTCTTGAATTTTCTGAGCAAGTTTAAAATTCTTCTCAATAACTTCTTCTGTCGAAAGATCTCTTAGTTTTGTTTTAATAAAAGGAGTACCTTTCGCTGTAGAGACTTTTACGCAAGATTCTACTCTAAAAATTTTTTTATCTATGTTGATTGTCATTCCTGGCGAGAGCTGATTGCTTGTTGGCATTTTTTACCTCAATTTTCTAAAATTGTTTTAATTTCTTCTAAGCTACTAATTGTGTAATCTACTAGCTTTGAATCTTCTTTTTTGTTAAATATATTTTTTCCTCTTCCCCATTTCATACGAATGGTTTTGCATCCAATTTTTTTAGCACCGAGAAGATCTATTTTCACCCTATCTCCGCATACAAAACTTTTTTTTACATCAAAATTTAATTCTTCAATAATTTTTTTATAATAAGGCTCTTTATCTCCACCTTTTGCTATGAGTATTTTACTAAATATTGAGGTATCAATTCCAGCTTTTTTGATCTTATAAAATTGAAATTTTTCATCGCCAGCTGTTACTATTGCAAGTTTATGAAGATTAGAGAGATACTTTAAAGTCTGATTCGCATTTTTTAAAGTAAAAATTTTAATATCACTCAAACTTGAATCTGTCATAGCCATATAAGCTATATCATAAAAAATTTTGTTGGCATTAATATTTAATAAAAATTTTTTTACACTCTCTTTAGAGCTCGAGCATGTTTTATCGATTTTTATGATTTCTTCAAATGCTTTATTTTCATCTATTTTAAGACCATTTTTTATCAAAGTTTTAATGGTTTTTCTCAAAAAAATAGGAGTGATAGATCCGCTTGTATCTATTAAAGTATCATCTAAATCAAATATTATTAACAATTTTAATTATCTCATTTGCTAGTTTTTTTGAATCATGTCTAATTAAATTTCTTTTAATTAAGTCCTTTTTATGAGCATTCGCAAGGGGACCTAAAAGATCAGATAAAATTACTCTTTTGTCATTTCCGATATCATTTTTTACTAAAGCTCCCTCTTCAGAATAATTTTTTATCAACTCTTTAGATGGCTCTTCTTTATTTACTAAAATGTAATCAAAAACATCTTTTCCTAAAAATTTTACAAGCTCTTTAAGGTTATGGCTAACTTTATTGCTTTTACATTGACCTTTTCTGTTCATAAGATTCACTACAAACACTTTTTTAGCTAAGCTCTTTTTTAAAGCCTCTGCTACTCCTTCAACTAAAAGATTCGGGATTAAAGATGTATAAAATCCACCAGGGCCTAAAACTACTAAATCTGCGTTCATAATCTCATCGATAACTTTTGGATTCACTTTAGGATAGGGCTCTAAATAGATGCTTTTGTATCCTTTATCAATCTCTTGAGATAGATAAACCTCAGCTTCACCTTCTAACACTTTTCTGTTATTCAATATCATTTTGAGATGGACTTGATTTAGAGTTACTGGAATTACTTTTCCTTTAATATACAAAATTTTTCCAGCTTCTTCTACAGCCCTTTCAAAACTTCCTGTTACTTTTTCTAAAGCAGATAGTAGTAGATTTCCAAGTGAGTGCCCTCCCAAATTACCATTTTCAAAACGATAGTT
>JAAKFV010000059.1 GCA_011064875.1 Candidatus Anoxychlamydiales bacterium
AACAGTTCATGGTAGAATCACAGAAGTTGTGGGAATGCTTATAAAAGCTGTTATCCCTCAAGTAAAAATGGGAGAGGTCTGTTTAATTAAAAGAGATCCAGAACCTCTTATTGCTGAAGTTGTAGGATTTACAAAAGATGAAGTTTTTTTATCTCCACTCGCTGACATGCAAGGAATTGGCCCATCTTCTGAGGTAATTCCACTTAGAATGCCTCTTCATATAAAAGTTGGAAAGGGTCTTTTAGGAAGGGTTTTAAATGGCCTTGGCGAGCCAATGGATGAAGAGATAAAGGGCCCTTTAAAGTTAGACCAGACTTATCCTGTTATTAGCCCTCCTCCTGACCCATTAAAAAGAAAGATTATTACAGAGCCTTTATCTGTCGGAGTAAAATGCATCGATGGTGTTCTAACATGCGGCCAAGGTCAAAGAGTTGGAATTTTCTCAGCAGCCGGAGTTGGTAAATCAACACTTCTTGGAATGATCGCTAGAAACTCAAAAGCTGATGTTAATGTTATTTCACTTATTGGAGAAAGAGGTAGAGAAGTAAGAGAATTTATAAAAAATGATTTAGGTGAAGAAGGACTTAAAAGATCGGTTGTAATTGTATCAACATCTGATCAAGCAGCTCAACTTAGAATTAATGCAGCATATGTTGGAACTGCCATCGCTGAATTCTACAGAGATCAGGGAAAATCTGTGATTTTAATGATGGACTCTGTCACAAGATTTGCAAGAGCGATTAGAGAAATTGGCCTCGCTGCTGGAGAACCTCCTGCTAGAGCTGGATACACTCCATCTGTTTTTGCAACTCTGCCAAGGCTACTTGAGAGGTCTGGAAACTCAGATAAAGGCTCTATCACTGCCTTTTATACGATTTTAGTTGCCGGAGATGATATTAATGAGCCTATTTCTGATGAGGTAAGATCTATTTTAGATGGACATATTATCTTATCATCAGAGCTAGCTGAAAAAGGGCAATATCCAGCTATAAATGTATTAGCATCAATCAGCAGAATACTACCAAACATTACTTCGAAAGAACACCAAGATGTAATCAGAAAACTTAGAGAAGTTTTAGCTAATTACAAAAAAAATGAACTTTTAATTAGAATTGGTGAGTATAAGCCAGGCTCAGATAAAGATGCTGATTTTGCTATTAAATTTATCGATAAAGTAAATCACTTTCTAAAACAAAGTATCTCTGAAGAATCTTCTTTTAAAGAGACTGTAAAACTGCTAAAAGAGCTGTTCCCATAAAATGAACGCTATAAACTATCCTCTAGAAGATCTTGTAAAAATCAAACAAAAAAGATTTGAGCAAGCTATCAATCTTGTTGAAGAGAAAAAAGTTCTTTTAAAAAGAGAAGAAGATATTTTAACAAAAGTAAAATTAACAAAAGACAAAGTTTTAAAACACAAAGAGGACAAATTAAAACAGCTAAGAGATGCTTTAGATAAAGGTGAAAGAACTGACAAAATAATGCAAAAAAAAGCTTATCTAGACGTTGTAAAAGATAATTTAGAGATCGAGGAAAAAAAAGTAAAAGATCAACAAAAAAATGTAGTAGCCGCTGAAAAAGAGTTAGAAAAAGCTAGAGAGAATTTAAAACAAAAACAAAAAGATATTGAAAAATTAAAAATTCATAGAAAGCAGTGGGAAAAAGAGATGAAATATGTTGAAAGGCAACAAGAGCAACTTGTGCAAGATGAAATAGGTTCTGTAAAACACATCATGAAAAAAAAAGAGAAGAAAAAGAAATTAAAATAAATTAAAATGTATTAAAAAGGTAAGAGACATGGATGTTGAAAAAGTTGGCGGCACAAAAGGTCCAAAACCAGCAGATAAAAAAGAAAGAACTTCTACTCCTGATTCTGAAGAGTTTCGCGAAATGATGAGAACCGGAAAAGTATCAGAAACTGAATTTGAAAAACCAAAAAAAAGACCAAAGCAGCAAGGACAACCAAAACTTGGCGGAAGAGAACTGCCGCAAGCTCCAATGCCAAAAGGACCCGAGTTGCCTTCTCCCTATGATGGTTATGCTCAAAGCCAGCCGCCTGTTAGAGAATCTATAGAAGAACCTGAGCAACCTTTAGAGCAAGATAAGAAGACAAAAAAACAAAAGAAAAAAGAAAAAGAAGAGCTAGCTCTTTATCAAAAAGGAAAGCTAAAAGAAGCTCCTAAAACTACAAAAGAAGAAGCAAAAGCAAAAGCTCCACAAGTAAAAGCTCCTAGTGGTAAAGAAACACCTCAAGCACCAAGTGAAAAAGCAATAAAACCTACAGGGCAAGCAAAAAAATCAAAAGAAGAAAAAGAAAAAGAGCCTGAAAAACCTCAGATCCAGCAATCTACTGTACTTCAAGAGATGCCACCGAATATTGCATCTGGAGTTCAATCTATGACAGCACCTTTAACCCCATATCTACATCCTGATATTGTTCCACTTTTTGAGAAAATGGTAGGAACAATTGTACAACTTCAAGCTAAAGGAATAACAACTACAGAAGTGATGTTAAACTCCCCTGCTTTTCAATCATCTATGTTTTATGGAAGTTCAATTGTTGTTCAAAAATATTCAACAGCTCCTGCTTTTAATATTTTTTTAAGAGGCCCAACTCAAGCGGTTAACATGTTTTCTGAAAATTTAGATGGTCTATATGATGCTTTTAAAAAAGCAAATATCAATATTGGAAGATTAGAAGCCCAGCATGAAAAATTTACATTTAGAAGAAAAGAAAAACCAAGCTCTGATAAAGATACCGGAGGAAAAAAGTAAAATTTATGGATACTTTAGAAAAATACTCTTGGCTAAGAAAGATAAATAAAACACTTTTAACTTTAGATGAACTTCCTCTACTTAGAACATACGCTCCTTTTAATTTTGATGAATTTTCTAATCATTTAGCGAAAAAATTTTCTCTAAAATCAGTAAAAATTGAGCCCTCTGAAATTAAATGGTTAAAAGCAGATGAGCTAAAACAGGGCTTTTCTGATAATGTTAATTACTTATCGTTTGTCTTTTCTAATTTAGATGGAAATGTTTATCTTTTAATGGATTTAGAAGATATATCAAAAATAACAAATGAGTTTATTTCTCAAAGCTCTCAAATTAAATTAACAACCACTTTATTAGAAGAGAGTTATTTTAGATATATCTCTTTAGAGACCTTGAATATCTTATCTGAGATGAATCTTTTTCAGGATCTTTCTGCTAAAATGGTAGAAATTACAGAACCTCTAAAAGAAGATTCACTATGTTTAGATATAAAAATTAATATAAATGACATCTCTATCTATGCAAGAATTGCAATAACACCGAAATTTAGAAAAGCTTGGGAGAATCATTTCATCTCTAATCCACCTCTAAAAGCAGAAGAGATTTCAAAAGAGCTTCAATTAACTATGTCTGCGGAAATCGGATCCGTTAATTTAAATTATGAAACGCTCAAAAAAATTCAAATCGGTGATTTTGTAATTCTAGATAAAATAAACTACGATGCTAAAACCAACAAAGGTCAAGTCACCCTAAAATTGGGTGACACAGAATTATTTTTAGCAAAAGTTAAACAGAACAAATTAAAAATTATTGATTTCGTTCAATATTCAGAGGAAACATCTATGGAAAAAAAACCAAATGAAAAACCAATAGAATCTAAAGAAAAACCAGTAGCAGAAAAAAAACCAGAGGCTGAAGAAAAAGTTGAAGTTGAAGAAAAAACAGAGCTTCAAACTTCTCAAATTGAAAATATGCCCATCACTATTATAGTTGAAGCTGCAAGATTTAAAATTACATTAGATAAATTGATGAGTATGCAACCTGGAAATCTTTTAGATTTAGCTGTTCATCCTGAAAAAGCTGTAAATTTAGTGGTAAATGGTCAGCAAATTGCAAAAGGTGAACTTGTAAATCTTGGTGATACTCTAGGTGTTAGAATTTTAGAGATGGGATAGATTTTTAGTTTTTTATTCTTTTGTTTCATCAAGTTCAATTTCATGATCTTTAGACTCAACAAACCAATGGATATGTGAGCAATTTGAACAAACATAACATGCGCCTGATCTATTCCAAAAACCGAATTTGAAAAACAAAATCCAAGTCGTATTTAAAAGAGCTTCTCTTTTAGAGAATGTATCATTGCCACATGTATAGCATTGAAGGTTTTTATCCTTAACTTTTATTTTTTTTGGCTCAAAAAAGCTTTTACCGAGCTGTTTTTTCTTTTTTATTAATGTAATTAGCCAAAATATTAAAAATATCAATATCCAAAAAGTAAAATAGCCAATAAAGAAAAACTTTTGGTTCATAAAAATTCCTTTTTTTAAAAATAATCGATAAGATTACGTTAAAAATCATTTAATTTCATAGCATTTTTTTGTTTAAAAAAATGTAAATAAAAATTTTAATTTTATTAAATTTTAAAAGGCTAATAGCAAAAAAAAGATGAAATAAGTAATATCAAAATAGCAATGCTAAAAAAACCAAGTAGAAGCTTATGGAAAACCAAGAAATACAAGATCAACCAACCATTCCAACTTTAACAAAATTTGAAACGCCAATAATTCCTAAAAAAATTGGACCCTATAGAATTGAATCTCTTTTAAAAAAAGGAGGAATGAGTTTTTTATATTTAGGAGTAGATCCTAAAGATGCAAAACCTATCGTTATAAAAGTTTTGTCTCCAAGATTTATTAAAAGCCCAGAAGTTATAAAAAGGTTTTTAAAAGAAGCTGATATTATTAGATTATCTAATCATCCAAACATCATTAAATTATATGGTCAAGGAGAGTGGGATCATGGACTTTATATTGCAATGGAGTTTGTGCAAGGGATATCTCTAAAACAGTTTTTACTAGAAAAGTCGCTATCTGTTCACAAAGCTTTAGAGATCATTTTGCAAGTTGGCTATGCTCTTTGTCATCTACATACTCATGGGATTATCCATAGAGATTTGAAACCTGAAAATATTTTAATTACAGAAAATGGTCAGATAAAAGTTATAGATTTTGGAATAGCCGCTTTAATAAATGAAGAAAAAGAAGATACATCTAAAAGAAAAAGCTTTATAGGAACTCCGGTTTATATGAGCCCAGAGCAAAAAGAAGACCCTAAAAAAGTAACTTTTTCATCAGACATTTATTCCTTAGCTGTAATCACATATGAGCTACTTTTAGGAAAACTCTCTTTTGGAGTAATTCATTTATCTTTAATCCCGAAAAAATTAAGACAGATATTAGAAAAAGCACTTGAGAATGATCCGAAAAAGAGATACCAAGATATTGTAGATTTTATAACAGATCTATCTGAGTATTTAAAATCATATACTGAACTTGAAGATACAAAAAGCCAAGAAAATTATGATGAAATCTACTCATCATTAGTAAATACAGATAGATTATTTTTAACAAAAGATATGCCTACTTGGAAGCATTTAGAAATTGCTACTGAATATGACACTACAATTTCTTCATTTGGACTCTACATTGATTTTTTTCAGCTATCTGAAAATATATTCGCTTGCATATTAGCTAAAAGTGAAAATAAAGATTTAGAATCCTATATTCATACCTCAATTTTTAGAGGTTATGTAAAAATGGCAATTAGCATTGCTAAATTAAAAAAAGAATTTTCTCCAGCGAATATTTTAAGTAGTATTAACAGAGCTATTTCAGATGATCTAATGGATCAAAAGTTTTTTGTGAATCTAATTGTAATGAACCTTGATAAAGATCAAATTTTATATTCAAATAGTTTCGATAGCGATGCCTTCTTCGTAGACAACTCTAATGAAAAGTGTACTAATCTATCCATTAATAACCAGATACTATCAAAAGATATCAATCTTAGTTTTGTTGAAACCACTCTAAACTTTAAAATTGGCGATGAGATAATTCTTTTAACTAAAAAAATCAAAGGTGAAAAACAAGATTTAATAAAAAAACAGATAATAGATAACATGTTATTTTCATGTCATAATCAGGCAGAAAAAATAATTACTGGATATAAAAATTTTATTATAAAAAAAGAAAACGATACTTTTGCAAGCATTTGCATACAAAGAAAAGCTTAAAAAAGCTTTGAGAGTGTACTCTAGAAGAGTTTTTAATAGATAAAAAAACAAAAAATAAAAAAAGCTTTTTATAAAAATCAAATATAAAAAAAATTTCAATGAAAATTATCCAATGAAAAGTTTGCAAATATTTGCAAAAGTGGTTTACGATTCTATATAGAGGGGATGATAAAAGCATGCTCGAGAGTTTTGCTAAAAAAAAAATAAGTATGAAAAAATATAATTTTTTTAATAAAAACCTTATCTTTGCATTTTTAATATTTTCTGTATCTATCTTTGCAGAAGATACTAAAGATGCAAAAAAACTGACTACTTTGAAAGCAAATGAATTTACAATCAACTATGATAGTGTCTCTATAATTGAATACATTCAATTTGTCTCAAAAGTATGCTCAGTTAATTTCATCTATACAGCTGCAGATTTAAATTTTACAATTTCGATTACATCTAAAGAGCCTATTACAAAACAAAGCGTTATGTCTTCTTTAATGCAGGTTTTAAGAGCTAATGGCCTTTACTTAGTTGAAGATGGTTCTAGCATAATCATTTCTAAATCTGAAGATATAATTGAAGCAGCCCCTATAGTAGAAAAGGGAACAAAAGATATAAAAAATCCAATAATAACAAGAATTTTTTCTATCAACAATGTCTCTCCAGAAGCTGTTTTTACAATTATCAAAGCGATGGTTTCAAAAACAGCTTTAATCGAGCTTTTAACACCTACTCGGCAACTTATTTTAACGGATGTAGTTATGAATGTTGAAAAAATCACTCAGCTAATTGAAAACTTAGATAGAGCAAAAAGCCCACTTGTTATTGAAACTTATACAATAACAGCAAATGCATCTTCAACTCTGATATCTTTAGCGAAAGAAATAATGTCGCCAATGATAGCTGGAAATCCATATCTTTTAATCCCACAAGATTCAACTAGAAAAATTTTTATAGTATCAACACCAGCATTGGCAACAAAAACCCTTTCAGTATTTAAAAGTTTAGATATAAAACCTGAAGCTGAGGTAAAAACTTTAGAGAATCAACAGATTTTTATTTACAAACCTGTAAATCGCACACAAAAAGATTTAAAAAATGCTTTAGAAGATATCTCTTCTAACTTAAAAAAAGATGGAATGCCTCAAGCTGGGCTTATCGAAGCTATCGACAACATGAAATGGATATCAGAGACAAACTCTTTTGTATTCTCAGCAACAGATGCAACGATCGCAAAACTACAAAAAGTTTTGCAAGGCTTAGATACTCCAGTTTCAAAAGAACCTTCTTTTTTCTTATATAACTTGAGATATGTGTCTGGAGACAAAATAGAAGATGATTTAGATGAGCTAGCATCTAAATTTAAAGATCAAGATGTTAAAGACCAAAATCTTTTAGATGTTCTTCAAACCGCTAAATGGATAAAAGAGACAAACTCTATTTTGTTAACTGGAGATTCTACAGCTATTGAAGAAGTAAAAAATATTATCTCACAGTATGATTCGATAAAACAATCAAAAGTAAACTTTTTTATCTACACTCCAAAGCACGCAACTTTAAATGATTTAGATATCTATTTAACAGATGTTGCAAAAAATTTTAAAAGTTCAGGGCTTGCTGATCCAGAGCTTATCGATGCGATTCATTCTAAAAGGGTTGTATCTTCTATAAATTCGATAATATTTACTGGCGCAGAGGAGACTCTAACTAAAGTAAAATCTCTTTTGGGATCATACGATGTATCGAAAGAAGGAATGTTTAAAGGCACCTTTTTAATGCTAACACCAACCCACGTTACTTTAGATGATGTTGAAAATGCATTTAAAGATATCTCATCTCATTTAAAAAGCTCAGGTCTTGCTGATCAACCTCTATTAGAAGCGATTGCTTCAATGAGAGCAGTACCTACTACAAATTCAATAATATTTACTGGAGATGACGATACTCTTAAAAAAATTGATACTCTTTTTAATTCTATAAATGCTCCGACATCCAAGCAAGCAATCCAAGAGCTTGGTAAAACAAACTTTTGGATATATCAAATTCAAAAAGCAACGCCTACTCAAATAACAACATCTATAAAATCTATAACAGCTGATCTAGCAAACATCGACTCATCTGACAAAGCTTTTATCTCTGCTTTAAAAAGCATGAAATATGTAAAAGAGACAAACTCTATCATATTTGTGGGTACGCCTAATGCTCTAAAAAAAATAGAGCCACTTGTTCAAAAATTTGATATAGCTCCAGAAAAAGGCGCTGTGCAGTCTTCTTACTATGTATATAAACCCATTCATTTGACAGGCCCCGAGCTAGAGTGCATTTTATGTGAGTTCGCTGAAAATCTAAAAGTATCTAATTTAGAGAATGAACCTCTTTATGAAACAATTGAATCAATGAAATATTCTGAACAAACCAATACTTTAGTATTTACGGGAGAGCCAGATGCAATAACAGAGATTAAAAATTTACTTCAAAGCTTTGATGTTACAGACTCTAGCCATCCATCTACTCAAGAGATTTCAGGATTAGAAGATTTAGGATTTTTAGTATACAAGTTACAATATCATAAAGGTGATGAAATTCAAGGAGCCCTAAAACAAATTGGTCAAGATCTAAAAACACCTGATGAAGAAACTGCAACCAAATCCAAACTTGTAAGCTCTATAGACTCGCTTCAGTGGATAAAAATCACAAATTCACTTCTCTGTACAGGTGATAAAGAGACTTTAGCTAAAATGAAAGAACTACTTAGCAGCTTAGATGTTCCTTTAAAACAAGTATTTATTGAAATTTTAGTTATTCAAACAACTCTTACAAATGTTCTTTCTTTTGGTCTCGATTGGGGATCTAAATTTCAATATAAAGATCAAGCAGTTTTAGGAGTGAACAATTTTCAACAATCTAGTCCACTAGCTACTCCTTTTAACAAAATTACAAATACTGTTACTCCAAAAGGTACAGACTTATCTCTGGGAGATGGATTTAATTTAGGAGTTATTGGAGATATTTTATTTCATAAAGGAAAATCATTTTTATCCTTAGCATCACTTTTATCTGCACTTCAAAAAGATACTGAAACATCAATTGTTTTAACTCCTAAAATAATTGCTCAAGATGGAAAAACAGCAACAATCTTTAGCGGACAAAATATTCCATATACAGGATCTATTATTCAAAACCAGGGAGCCAATACTTCAACTTCAACGAACTTAGAATATAGAGATGTAGGAACAAACCTATCTATTACTCCAATACTTGGAAATAGCGATTCTATTTCATTAAATATCACTTTAGAGACATCAGCAACACCAGATACAGCAAACAATACCGTTCAATTAGGAAATATTACTGGAATCACTACTACAAAAACTAATATGACAACATCTGTTCAACTCGCTAACAAAAACTTTTTAGTTTTGAGTGGCATGGTAACAGATACAAAAAATAGAGCAAAAACAGGAATCCCGTGTCTCGGTGGCATCCCTATAATTGGAGCTGCTTTTTCTAAAGATGATGATCAAAATTCAAGAAATAACATTGTTATATTTATTCGGCCGCATATAATA
>JAAKFV010000006.1 GCA_011064875.1 Candidatus Anoxychlamydiales bacterium
ACTTTTTAAAAAAAGATTATTTTTTTTCAATTGTTACTAAAATTCTCTTTTTTTTCCCTGCTCCAAAAAGTAAAAAAGTGTTGTTTATGAGATCTTTTTCTGAAATTATACTTAAAGGATCTAACACCTTTTTATTGTTTAAATAAGCGCCGCTATTTTTAACGAGTCTTAAAGCTTCGGATTTTGAAGAAGTAAGCCCTATATGACATGCAATTTCTGTATATTTTTTTCCTATAATATCAGAAAAAGCAACTTTAATATTTGGCATATCTTTTGAGATCTGTTTTAAAGTCTCATAATCTAAACTAGAATCAGCGCCGGGTTTAGCTGCTTTAGTTACATCTTGAGCAATTTTTAAACCCTCTTTTCCGTGAATAATTTCTGTAACTTCTTTTGCTAATATTTTTTGCGCTGTATTTGGTTTGTAAGAAGATTTGCCCATTTGACTTTCAAGATCTAAAATATCTTCCAAAGATAAAAATGTAAGCATTTTTAAAAGTTTTATAACATCTGTATCAGGCACTCTGATTAGGTATTGATAAAAATCGAAATAAGATAATTTTTTTTCATCTAACCAAACAGCTCCTCCTTCTGTTTTACCAAATTTTTTACCATCTGATCTTGTGAGCAGAGGAAATGTCATTCCATAGACTGTTTTATGGGTTAGTTTACGAATAAGCTCAATTCCAGCTGTAATATTTCCCCATTGATCAGATCCACCTATTTGAAGAGTGATATTTGAGTGTTTATAAAGATGGTAGTAATCATATGATTGCAAAATTTGATAAGAAAACTCTGTAAAGCTCATCCCCTCATGAGATTCCATTCTAAGTTTTACACTCTCTTTAGCAAGCATAGGTCCTATTCTAAAATATTTACCGATATCTCTTAAGAAATCTGTAAACTTTATCTTTTCAAACCAATCATTGTTATTAACAATTTGAATATCTTTTCCTAAAACTTTTTCTAAAAAAGTTCTGATAGAAGATATGTTTTTTAAGATTATTTTATCATCTAAAAAGGGTCTCTCTAGACTTTTTCCTGAAGGATCGCCTATTCTTCCTGTAGCTCCACCAATTAAAGCATAAGCCTTATGACCATACTTTTTTAGCCACGAAAGAGCCATTACTCCAACTAAATGCCCTATATGCAAACTATCAGCTGTTGGATCAAATCCTACATAACAAGATATTGGCTTGTTAACTATCTCTTTCAGCTGTTTGTCGGATAGCTGATCTATAAAATTTCTTTTTTGTAAAACTTCTATAACATTTGTCATGATTTAAATAATATATCCTTATTTCGTAGTAATTAATAAGGCTACAATAGATTTTTTTTTAGATCAAGAAGCTAAAAAAATTATATATCAGTAAAAAGGGCATCTATAAGATAAATGCATAGGTGAAAAAAACGTTTCACAATATCAAAAATCATAATTAGCCCTTTTCAAGCTCTTTTATTGAGCTGCAATAGTTCTATCTTTTAAACTTTTTGCTTTGTCTTTTTGAGGTTGAATAAAAGTTTTTGCATTTAGAACTCTTTCAGCAAATTTTGCTACTCTAGTAGAACTCTTAGCAGGATTTTGATTATTATCAAAAAGAGATAAAGATCCTTTTCTTACAAAAACTCTTAGCTCTGCTTGCCGAGCTATTTGATCTTGAATCTTGACTATTTGTTCATCTAAGTTTTTTTCTGTTAGATTTTCATCTTGCTCATTTAATCTTTTCTCTAGTTTTTCTCTTGTTCTGGTTATTCTTTCACTTTCTTCAGCAAGAGCCTTTTGATTATCCGTTGGCAATTTTTTGTTATCTTCTGGAAATCTCCTAACACTTAAACTATCACCCATACTATTTTCTCCTGGCTTTGTTAAGCACAAATTTTAATTTATACAAAAAAAAAATATATATCAAAGAAAATATTTAAGATATGAATTCTAGCTCAGCTTTTTCATTGGCAACTATAACGGTATCTGCAAGATCTATAAAGAGCCCTGTCTCTATAACACCAGGTATAGAAATGATATTTTTATGGGCTAAATCAGGATCATCTAATAGATGAGAAAGTTTTAGATCTAAAATGTAATTTTTATTATCAGTTAAAAGAAAATTTCCCTTTTCATCCCTTCTATAATCCGAATGGTAGCCTAGTTTTTCTAATTCAAGTTTTGTTAAATTACTTGCAAATGCAACCACTTCAACAGGAAGTAAAACTTTTCCTAATTTATTGACTCTCTTTTTTTCTTCTATCATTATGATAGTTTTTTTACTAAATTTCGCTAAGATTTTTTCTTTCAAAAGAGCAGCGCCTCTGCCTTTTATCATCTGTTTTTTTTGATCTACTTCATCGGCGCCATCTATATAGATATCTATATGATCTATTTTATCGATATCAATTAGATCTATGTTTAATTTTTTTGCAAGAGCCTCCGATGCATTAGATGATGCTATTGCTTTAATGGCTAGAGATTTTTCACATCTTTTTGCTAAGGATTCAATAAAAAAGGAAGCAGTAGTTCCTGTTCCAAGGCCTACTATAGATCCGCTTTCTACTAAATTCGCAGCGGCCTCAGCTAGATGTTTTTTGGCTTCACTCATTAAAAGTATCTTTTTTTCATCAATACTTAATATTAAATTTATTGCTCGCTAAAGTCAAGATAGCATTGATAGCATTTTGAGCATCATCGCCTTCAGCTTCGATTTTAATTTTAGCGCCTCTATTTGCTGCTAACATTAAAATTCCGAGTAGAGATTTAGCATTTACAGAGTAGTTTCGATAAAATAATTTTATTCTAGAGTTAAAAGAAGATGAACATTTTACAAGTTCCGTAGATGGCCTTGTATGAAGTCCTTTTTCATTTTTAACGACAAAAGTAGCTTTAAATGCTTTTTTTTGATGCTTCATTATAATTTAATTTCTAAATGTCTTATAACTCAGTATATTACAATATATTACAATTAAATATAAAAATCAAATAAATTTATTTAGACTTTTAAAATTTTGTTGAGATTATTCAAAAAATAAAAGTTATTTTTCAAAAAAAACCGCACATAATATGTTTTAAAAGCTATTTTAATATTTAAAAGTTTTTTTATTAAAAATTTAAAAATACTTTTTTATAAAAGTCCCCTTCTAAAGTTTAAAGAATTTTTTTTCTTAAAAGATCACGATTTTCTCTATAAAAATTATTCAAATCAAAGTTTTTAATATTAGCACTTAACTCTTTTGTTTGCTAAGCGGTTGAATAAAATGAAGCTATAATGTTAATATGGGGGCACTCAAGAAACCTATATTAAATAAAGTATACAATTATTTGGAGGCAAACATGTCAAATGTAGCAGAAAAGAAAAAAACTACTCTAAAACCTTTAGCTGATAGAGTGGTGGCTCAAAGACTAGAAAGCGAAGAGACTCTAAAAGGTGGAATTATCATTCCAGACTCAGCTAAGAAAAAGCAAGAAATGGCTAAAGTAATAGCAATTGGTCCAGGAAAAGTAACAGATGAAAATAAAACTATCACCATGCCTGTAAAAATTGGCGATATTATCTTCATGGATAAGTATTCTGGTCAAGAAATCACTATCGATGATGAAGAGTTCATTATTGTAAAAGCTGATGATATTATCGCTATTGTTGAATAGTAAAAAATTATAAAATTAGGAGTAAAAAAATGGCAGCAAAAAAAATTAAATTTAGAGAAGATGCAAGACAAAAAATTTTAAAAGGGGTACAAACTCTATCCTCTGCAGTTAAAGTAACTCTAGGACCAAAAGGAAGAAACGTTGTTTTAGACAAACCCTATGGTTCCCCACAAATCACAAAAGATGGTGTTACGGTAGCTAAGGAAATTGAGCTTGAAGACAAACATGAGAATATGGGAGCTCAAATGGTCAAAGAAGTCGCTAATAAAACAGCAGACAAAGCTGGTGATGGAACGACAACTGCGACTATTTTAGCAGAAGCTATATATTCTGAGGGTCTCAGAAATGTTACAGCTGGCGCAAATCCAATGGATTTGAAAAAAGGTATTGAAAAAGCAACTATAGCAATAGTAGATGATTTGAAAAAAAACTCTAAATCCATTAAAAATACAAAAGAGATCGCTCAAGTTGCGACAATCTCTGCAAATGGTGATGAAGAAATTGGTCAAATAATTGCAAAAGCAATGGATAGCGTTGGAAAAGACGGAACGATAACAGTTGAAGAAGCAAAAGGCTTTGAAACAACTCTAGAGATTGTAAAAGGAATGAATTTCGATAGAGGCTATCTATCTTCATACTTCATTACAAATCCAGATAAGCTGCAAGCAGAGTTAGAGGATGCTTACGTTCTTATCTCTGAGAAAAAAATATCTTCGATGAAGGAATTTCTGCCTATCTTGCAAACAACTGCAGAGACAGGAAAACCTCTTTTAATCATTGCAGAAGATATAGAAGGAGAAGCTCTCGCTACTTTAGTTGTTAACAGACTAAGAGCAAATCTAAAAGTTGTTGCTGTAAAAGCTCCTGGTTTTGGAGATAGAAGAAAAGCTATGTTAGAAGATATTGCAATTTTAACAGGCGGACAATTCATCTCAGAAGATCTAGGAATCAAACTAGAAAATACAACGCTTGAGATGCTAGGCAAGGTAAAAAAAGCTATTATCAAAAAAGAAGAGACAGCACTAGTTGATGGCGCTGGTAAAAAAGAAGATATTCAAAATAGAATAGATCAAATAAAAACTCAAATTGAAAATAGCGATTCTGATTATGATAAAGAAAAACTTCAAGAAAGATTAGCTAAACTAACTGGCGGAGTTGCCATCATTAAAGTTGGTGGAGCTACAGAGCTTGAAGTGAAAGAGAAAAAAGATAGAGTAGATGATGCTCAACACGCAACAAAAGCTGCTGTTGAAGAAGGAATCTTACCAGGTGGTGGAGTTGCCTTTATTAGAACTAAAAAAGCTTTAGATGCTCTTATTGACTCTTTAGTAGGCGATGAAAAAATCGGAGCTGAAATAGTTAAAAAATCTATTACTTCTCCTCTTCGTCAAATCTCTTTAAATGCTGGAGTTGAAGGCTCTTTAGTTATCCAAAAAGTTGAAGGCTTAAAACCAACTGAAGGATATGACGCTGCTACTGATACTTATGTAGATATGTTCGAAAAAGGAATTGTAGATCCAACAAAAGTTGTTAGATGTACAATCCAATTTGCTGCATCAATTGCAGGTTTATTACTTACTACAGAAGCTATTATAACTGAAGATGATGAAGTAAAAGAAAGCGCACCTCAAATGGCGCCTCCGATGGGAATGGGATATTAATTAAAAATTATTGATTAATAGAATCTAAAAAATAAGCATCACCTTTTGGTGATGCTTATTTTTTTATCCTTAACGGTAAAAATGCTGTTATCTTTAGATAGATTGAGACTTCAAATAGCTTTCAAACTCTCTTCTAAAGAATTATCAGAAGCTCCTACCTCTTTAAAACCTTTGATCACACTTTCCCAAAATCCTTTATTTTCTAAAATTCCTTTCAAATAATCTTTCAAGCCTGCTGATTTAAAAATAGCTGCTATTAATTCCTGAGTTGGAAAACCTGTTTTATTGCTAATATTGTTAAATTCAATCGAGGCAACATTGATCGTTTTAGTTTTATTAAAATCAAGGCCCAAACCTGTAATTGCTACATCCATATTTTTTAGACTCAACGTTTTGAGTATCACCTCTTTTTTAGATACGGTTTTTTTCTCTTTTGCATTTATATTATCAACGATATTCGTCCAATTATTTTTAGTGCAAAGTGGATTTGAGCACTCAATATCTAAGTTGATATCTTGAACTAAGATGCTATCTACTATAGATGGGGATGACATTAGTTTAGAAAATGAGTAGTTAACCTCAATTTTTTTAGCTATAAAAGCATATCTACTTTTAGAGCCTCTCGGATTTTTTATTCTAAAGTTCTTTATCTCCATCTTTTTTGTAGAAATAGCAATGTTAGACATTGAAACATCGGTTTTAAGCTTATTTGATAAATAAGATGCTATTATTGGTGTTTTAATTATCCAAACAACCACAACTATTAATATTATTACAAATAAAGCTATAAACCATGGGGAATATTTCTTCATAAATCTTTCTCCTATTTTTATCTTTTCTATTTTTACATATGAACAATTTGTGTTTTTTTTTAAATACTTATAATATAAAAAAAGTAAATACTAGGTTTTTATATGAAAAAGTTTTTTATTCCATTTTTCTCATTTTTAATCTTTATAGTCATTATAGGCTTTGTTATTTGGTTTAACATTCCAAATATCATAGCTCATATGCTCACTAAAGAGTTCAATGTTCCGGTTTCTGTTCAAAATGTTACCATTACCAAAAAACATTTAAAAATTGATGATTTAAATATCGGCACACCGAAAGGATCAAAAACTGACAGCTCATTTTTTTCGAAAAAAATTGATGTTAGATCATCTATATCTCAAGTTAGAGCAGAGACTTTAACCATTGATTCATTTACACTATCGAACAATATTATTGGAGTAGAGTTCTATAACTCATCTGGTTCTAGTAATAATTGGACAACTCTTATGAATACTCCATCTAAATCTAAAAAAGAGACAAAAAGAAAGTATCTAATAAAAAAACTAACTCTTTACAACATAACAGTTGTTTTAACCAAAGCAAATGGTCAAAAGCAGACCTTTCCAACAATTGATAAGCTAGAATTTCACAATATATCAGATGAAACAGGCTTTCCTATCGATGAAATCGAAAAAGCAATCGCTCAAGCTATTTTAAAATCGGTGTTTGAGAAATACAATTTACTTCATCTTTTAGAAAAAGTACCAGGTGTAAATATCATTAAAAAAGCTATTCCGCTACTTTAAGAAATTATACCTACAAAAAAAGGGAAGATTTTTTCAAATCTTCCCTTAAATACTTAATCTAAAAATTATTAGAAATCAAATCTTGCAGTAACTGTTAAACCATGCAAATAAAAATCGCCTGCTTTTACTTCGTTTGCTTCAAGATTTAATTGAGCTATATAGGACATATAATTGGTACGTGCATATCTTTGAGCTTCGTAAGCTACCGATAGATCCATATGCCATTTTTTTCTTGTAAAATAAGATCCCCAACCAAGACCAATCATTAATTCTTCAACATCTCTTAAAATGTATTTGTCAACTTTATTTAATATATATGCAGCAGAATCTTCATTTCCAACGCCGCTTATTTCATTTTCTGAAAATAATAAACTAATAGCTCCATAACCAAAGATTCTAAAACCTTTATAAATCAAATAACTACTTCCAAGCCCAAATCTAGGACCTAGAGCCCAAGAATCATTTTTTGTTGAAGATTCTTGAAGTACAGAGCTTTCAGTTAAACTTAAATCATATCTTTGATCTAACCAATGAACAGACCCACCAATAAATGGTCTTGCAATAAGTTTTGCACCTAGATAATATGATCTAGCTAATTCCAAATCTATCTTATCAAGCTCAGTTTTCCAAACAGCTACTATGTCTCCTGAAATATCAGAAAAAAAAGCTGGCAATGGATCTAAAATAAACCATGACGAGATAATAGAATCATTCGAATCTCTTGTTCTAGGGGTATATCTTGTGGTTTCAGTTTCATGAAGTCTTGTATACTGAGCAAATAAGTCCCAATTATCATGGTTTAAATTAAAACCTAAACCTACCTTAAAGCCTGGCTCATAATTAGTTTTAAATTTAACTAAATCCAATTCAACGGGAGTTAAAGAAGCAAATCTAGCTGTTCCTAAATCTAATTGATCTCCTAAAGGCTCCCAATAAATAAAACTACCTGTAACAAAAGCATCAATTCCTCCACATACATCTATACGACCTGGAGCGCTATATGCTTTGGGAAGATCATTTTCACAAATCCCATATCCCTGATCATAAGCTTTAGTTTGAGGATCAGTAGCACATGGATCGCATGGATCTGAGCATGCATCTTGTCTTTCTTCTAAACAAGGATCACATAGCTGAGTCTCGACATCTTTTGGTGGTGACGTTTTCTCGCTAGTTGAATCCTCTTGTTTTCTGCCATAAAGAAAGATGCTAATTAACGCAAAAATGGGAAGCGCCCATAGCAGTTTTCTAAATAATCTCATAATTCTACCTTGTTTATATAATGCCTTCTCTTATTAATTTGCATATTACACTTAATAATTAATTAGCAATTATTAAGTGTAAAAAAAATTCATTTATATTTTATTATGTGAATATATCAATTAATAAACAGTTAATATTAAATTATTTGATTTTGAAAGTTTTAATTGAAAATCAAATCCAGTAGTTCTCTAAGGCCATACAGAAAATGACAGTTTTACTTCATTACTCTAAATTAATTTAAGATACATATGACAATAATAGGAGCCTTTCTCTCCCTAGTACTAAGCTCCGCCGGGCACAAAAAAAAAAGGGGAGATTTTTTCAAATCTTCCCTTGAATATCTACTTAACATAAAAAAATTAGAAATCGAATCTTGTAGTAACAGTTAAACCATGTAAGAAAAGATCTCCTGGTTTAATCTGTTTTGTAGCAAAGTTACTAGAAAATGCTTGAGAATACTTATTCATATAGTTTGTATGAGAATATCTTTGAATTTCATACGCTGCTGAAATATCAAAATGCCATTTATCATTTGTAAAATATGATCCCCAACCAAAACCAATCGCACCCTCTTCTACATCTCTTACAATATATTTTTTATATTTTTGTAAGCTATAGTTTGTAACACCTTGAGTAACACTACCTGAGGCTTCATTTGATGCAAACATCAAATCGATTGCTAAATTTCCAAATAACTTGAAACCTTTATAAAAGAACCAATTCATGTTCAATCCAAATCTAGGTCCTACGCCCCAAGAATCATTTTTAATAGAAGAATTTAAAATTCCAGTAGTGGCAACTTCGGAGTCAAAATTATATTTTTGATCTAGCCAATGAACATCTAGTCCTAATAGAGGTCTAAAAATTAAATTAGTTCCCACATAATATGATCTACCAAGCTCTACATCTACTTTATCTAGATCCATTCTCCATGAAGCTTTAGTATCTGCTACAACATTACCAAAAGTACTAACAGTCCAAAAAGGCCTAAAAGATGTTTGTGTTTCATCACCTGTTTTGAAAGTATTGCTCTCAGATTGATGAAGTCTTGTATACTGCACATATCCATCCCAATTATCATGATTAAAATGAGTTCCAAGCCCTACTTTAAAACCGGGCTCATACTCAGTATCAAATTTTAAAATTTTTAAAGTCCTTTCAGTTCCTGCTCCAGTTTCAACTATAGCAAGATCTATTTGATCTGAAAGAGACTCCCAATAAATGAAACTAGCTGTGATGTATGTATCTAATCCACCACAAACATCAATTCTTGCTGCGGCATTGTATGCTTTAGGAAGATCATTTTCACAAATTGGATATCCTTGTGAATAACTCTTTTTCTGAACCTCATCAGCGCAAGGATCGCACGTGATTGGTTCTACTGGCATTACTTTGTCACACTTTGGCTCATCTTTTAAAGACTTAGATACATCTTGTTTCCTTCCATATAGAAACATTAAAGCCAATGCAATAATTGGTAGCGCCAAGAAGAGTTTTTTAAAAAAACGCATGAAATTCCACCTTGTTTGTATATTGTTTATCTAATTTAGATATATATTTACATAGTAATTATCTGTCAAATTAATTAATAAAATTAAATAATAAAGGGACAAACATGAAAAAACATATCTACATTTTGAATAAAGCCTTTTATTTGTGATCTTTAAAAATCAAATCTTGCACTCACAGTAAGTCCATGTAAGAAAAGATCACCTGGCTTTACTTGCTTTGTAAAATCCTGAAATTGTGTTGAGCCAAAAGTTTGATCATAACTAGACATATAGTTTGTATGAGAATACCTTTGAACTTCATAAGAAGCAGTGAGATCAAAATGCCATTTGTCTGATCTAAAATATGAGCCCCAGCCAAGGCCTATAGAAAAATCCTCTACATCTCTTACAATATATTTTTTATCTTTTATCAGATTAGGATTTAAACTAGGATTTATAGGACCAAATGCACCTATAGCCGTTACAACGTGAGAGCCTGAAATTTTATTAGATGCAAACATTATATCGATAGATCCCCTGCCAAATAACCTAAAATTTTTAAAGAAAAACCAATTCATATTTAATCCAAATCTAGGCCCCAGAGCCCAAGAATCATTATTCAAAGATAAGTTATTCGATATAATAATATTTGGATCTGCAAGATTTGGGAGGAAAGAAAATTGATGTCCATAATTTTGATCTAACCAATGAGCAGATCCTCCAGCAAATGGTCTAAATACCAAATTTGTACCTATATAATATGATCTAGCAAGCTCTAGATCAATTTTATCTAGATGCATTTTCCAATTGCTCTGTATTGGTGTTGTAAATCTATCTGCAGTTGATACTAATAAATGATCAATAAACCAAAAATCTCGATAAGCTGAGGTTGAATCTTGTAAATCAATATCTAAGCTCGTATTTTCTGAGCCATGAAGTCTTGTATATTCTGCAAAAATATCCCAATTATCATGTTTAAAGTGAGTGCCAAAACCTACTTTAAAGCCAGGTTCATAATCTTCATCAAATTTTAATATTTGGATATTTCTATCATTTGAAGTTGCATTAGATTCCAAAACACCAATATCGATTTGATCAGATAACACCTCCCAATAGATAAAACTAGCCGTTACAAATGTATCAATTTTCCCACAAACATCGATTCTTCCAGCAGCATTATAGCCTTTTTTAAAGGTATCTTCACAAATTGGATAGCCTCTATCAAATTCACTTTTTGTTTCATTTACACAAGGATCGCAATTAGCTATTTCTTGCGACTCATCGTTAGATTCTTCTTTTTCTTTAGCAAAAATATTTGTAGTTATTACCATAGTAAAAGCAATAACGAGTATTTTTTTTGAAAAGTTCATTTAATCACCTTTTATATACATATATGTCTAATTATTTTAAATATTCACAAAATTATTAAATGTCAAATTAAATACACATATAGCTAGATATTTTAATAATAAAAAAACCAAAAATAATGTTAAAAATCAAATCTTGCACTAGCTGTTAGTCCATGTAAAAAAAGATCGCCTGGTTTCACTTCGTTTGCCTCTAAGTTAATTTGAGAGGCATATGACATATAGTTTGTATGAGAATACCTTTGAGCTTCATAAGCTGCAGATAAATTAAAATGCCATTTATCATGCGTAAAATAAGATCCCCAACCAAACCCTAACTTGAACTCTTCAACATTCCTTAGAGTGTTCTCATCAACTTTCTTTACATTATATGTAACTAAATTTTCATCTCCTGATCCTGAAATTTCATTTTCTGCAAAAAGCAAACTAAGAGCTACATGACCAAAAAAATTAAATCTTTTATATAAAATCCAATTTGTTGAAAATCCAATCCTTGGCCCAATACTCCAAGAATCATTTTTGCTTGAAGAACTGTATAATTGAGTAGTTGTCAAACTTAGATCATATCTTTGATCTAGCCTATGTCCAGATAGAGATATAAATGGCCTTGCAATCAGATTTTTACCTAAATAGTATGATTTTCCTAACTCTAAATCAATTTTATCTAGATCTATTTTCCAAGTAGATTTTATATCAGTAGTTATAGTTGATAGGGTAAATTGACTGACATTTGTATGAAACCAAGAAGTATTAAAAGTACCAGTTTTAGAGCTTGGATCAAATAAAGTATTTTTAGTTTTATGAAGTCTTGTATACTGAGCGAATAAATCCCAATCATTTCTTTTAAAGTAAGTTCCAACTCCTACTTTAAAACCTGGCTGATAATCTGTTTTAAATTTTAAGATCTCAAATTCTTGAGGAGTAGGAGATGTAATATTTACAGTTCCCAAATCTAGTTGATCTGAAAACTCTTCAAAATAGATAAAATCTGCAGTAATAAAACTTTTAATTCCCCCGCAAATATTTATTCTACCTGGAGCATTATATCCCACCGGCAAATCATCTCTACAAATTTGCTCATCTTGAATATAGTTTTGATTTTCACTCTCTCCTACTGAATAATCACAAATAAGCTCTTGAGTAGGATCTTCTTTTTTTTCGACTAATCTTTGAGCTTCAGTAGGTATAATTTCTTTTTTTCTGCCATTTAAAAATACACCAATCAAAAAGAAAAAAAATACGTATAATATAAGTTTATTAGAAAATCTCATATTTTATTAGATAATAATTCACTTCCCCCTAGGCTTTTACATATTACATAAAAGAATTAATATTCAATTATTATCTAAAAAAACTTATAAATTATTTATATTTATTAAAAAGACTTAGAAAATCAAAAAATTAGATCGAATTTTTTATAACTATTAAAAATCAAATCTAGAAGAGAGCGTCAATCCATGTAAGAAAAGATCTCCTGGGTTTACCTCGTTTGACTCTAAGTTTATTTGAGATACATAGGACATATAATTTGTATGAGAATATCTTTGAGCTTCATATGCTGCAGATATATTAAAATGCCATTTATCATGTGTAAAATAAGATCCCCATCCAAAACCTAGCTTTAGCTCTTCAAGATCTCTTAGAATATATTTATCGATCTTTTTCACATTATAAATAACTAAATTTTCATCTCCTGATCCTGAAATTTCATTTTTTGCAAACATTAAGCTGAAGGCTCCATATCCAAAAAGATTAAATCCTTTATAGAAAAACCAGTTCATTAAAAGTCCAAGTCTTGGTCCTATACTCCAAGAATCATTTTTTATTGAAGATCCATATAATTGGCTAGTTATCAAACTTAAATCATATCTTTGATCTAGTCTATGACCTGCGAGTGATACAAACGGTCTTGCAATTAAGCTATTGCCTAAATAATATGATCTACCCAGCTCTAAATCAATTTTGTCTAAATCTATTTTCCAAGTAGCTTTTATATCCGTTGTTATAGTTGATAAGGTAAATTGACTTATGTTTGTATGAAACCAAGGAGTATTAAAAGTTCCTGTTTTGTTGCTTGGATCAAATATAGTATTTTTAGTTTTATGAAGTCTTGTATACTGAACGAATAAATCCCAATCATCTCTTTTAAAATGAGTACCAATCCCTACTTTAAAGCCCGGCTGATAATCAGTCTTAAATTTTAAAATCTCAAATTCTTGTGGAGTTGGAGAAGTAATATTTAGAGCTCCCAAATCTAATTGATTTCCAAGCTGCTCGAAATAGATAAATTCTGCAATTATAAAACTCTCAATTCCCCGACAAATATCAATTCTGCCTGGAGCAGAATATCCTATCGGTAGAGCGTCTCTGCAGATCTGCTGTCCTTGCATATAACCACGACTCTCAGACTTTTCAACACAAGGATCACACTCAGGAGGATCTTGAGGTTGACATTTAGAGCAATAACTTACTTGCAAAAGTTCCACAGTCTTTGAATTTTTTAGATCGTTTTCTGATATTATACTCTGAGATTGATCTAAAATTGGCTTAACATCATATGGGCCATTGAGTATTTGCTTATTTAAAAAATTTCTTAGCATATATTGTAATTTCGCGGGACTAAAAGAGCTCTCATCAATCATTTTAACTATTTCATTGTCTGCTTGCTCTTCCAAAGTGGCTCTATCATCTACCATTTTTGATACAACATTTTGCTCTTCTTCTAAAAACTCTTTTTCATCTACATTATTTGCATTTTCATTTTGAGCCTCTTCAACCAAAGAATCTTGTTCATTTTTTTCTTCTACTACTTCTTCTTGGGCATCGTCTATAAAAGTATCGTCTACAAAAGAGTCATTTTCATTTATTTCTTCTACTATTTCTTCTTGAGTATCGTCTACAAAAGAGTCATCCTCATCTGTTGTTTCTGTAGTTATAGACTGCTCTGTTTGTAACTCATCTATGCTATGATCACTTTGAGAAATTCCTTTTGATAGATTTTTATTGAAAGTATTAGAGAGTTGAAAAAAAACAAATAAAAAAGCTGTAATTAGAATAGAGGGTACAATAAAAGATTTTCTTTTCTTGCTTTTCTCTTTAATTTTTTTATTTCTTTTTCTTTTAGTTTTTCTAGACAGTGTCTTCTTGGTTTCCTTATTTATTTTTTCTGTAGTTTTCTTCTTTGTTTTTCTTTTAGTTTTTCTGCTCGTTTTTTTCTTAACCGTCTTGCTTGTTTTTCGCTTAATTTTTATGTTTGGGTTTTTCTTTCTTTTCTTGTTTATTTTTCCGGTAGTTTTTTTATTTGTTTTTGTTTTTCTAAACGGTTTCTTCTTGGCTTTTATGTTTGTTTTTCTTCTAGTTTTTTTATTCACTTTTCTTTTGGATGATCTTTTCATAATTTCTGCATTAAACTCTTTTGCTTATCTAATTTGAGTATTAATTTATAAATGAATTTTTTGTCAATTAACAATATCAATTTAATTGATATTAAATATTTTATATAAATTTACGAATAAAAAAGAGAAGATAAAGATTTCACAAAAATCAATGAAAAAAAATATCTTATAAAAATAAAATCGAATAGTGACAAAAAACTATAAAATAAAAAAGGGAAGATTTTTTAATCTTCCCTTTAACTTAAATAAAATCTGATTACTAATAATTAGAAATCAAATCTAGCAGCTATTGTTAAACCATGCAAATATAAATCACCTGGTTTTACTAAATTACAGGATGCAGATCCCCCACCATCGATATCTCTCATTTGAGAATATCTACTCATATAATTAGCATGAGAGTATCTTTGAACTTCATAAGCAACTGACAAATCCATATGCCATTTGTCACTTGTAAAATAAGATCCCCAACCAAGACCAATTGCTAACTCTTCTACATCACGAAGAATATATTTTTTATCCTTTCTTAGTGTAAAGTTAGTTGTATTTTGTGTACCGGAACCAGATGCTTCATTTGATGCAAACATCAAACTAGCAGCTGCATTTCCAAATAGTTTGAAACCTTCATAGAAAATCCATTTAGTATCAAAACCAAATCTTGGACCTATTGCCCATGAATCATTTTTGATTGTGATTGTTCTAGTTGTTGGAGCAGATCCATATGAAAAAGTTAAACTATAGTTTTGATCTAACCAATGTCCACTACCTCCAATGTATGGTCTAACAATCAAGTTAGTTCCAACATAGAAATAACGATCAAGTTCTAAATCGATTTTATCTAGATCCATTTTCCACTTACCTACGATATTTCCACTTATTAAGTCAAAAGTATACGCATTATTTTCACCACCCACGAAAAACCATGGAGTGTGGAAAACATCACTTGAGCTAGAAGAAGAAGGAGTATAAGTAGTTGAATTAGTCATATGAAGGCGAGTATATTGTGCATATAAACCCCAATCATCATGACCAAAATAAGTACCTAACCCAATTTTAAATCCTGGCTCATAATCGTAGCTGAATTTTATTACTTCATACTCACGAGGAGTTAAAGATCCTAAATCAACTATACCTAAATCTAACTGATCTCCCATTGGTTCCCAATAAATAAAACTAGCTGTAACGAATGCGTCAATGCCATCACAGATATCAATTCTAGCAGGAGCGTTATATGCTTTAGGAAGAGCTCCTTCACATATTTCATATCCTTGCTCGTACGGTTTATTGCGTGACTTCTCATAACAAGGATCACAATCAGGTGATTCCTTTGGTGGACATGGATCGCAATAACTTGAAATATCTGAATCATCTGCAAATGCGCCGCTCGTCATTGCAATTGCAGGTAGAATCCAAGATATTTTCTTAATAAACTTCATACAAAATACCTCCGTTATTTTTAAAAATTTTCAATTTACGCTCTTTAAAAAAACCATTGTAGAAAATCTTGAATAATAAAAAAAGAAAAATATTTTTTTTCTCAAACATTTTAAGTTACATTTTTTTCATAGAGACTTTTTTTTTATATTTTTTATAAAGAAGAGATCTTAAGATTTTTTTTTTACTAATCTAACTTTTTAAAATGTTTTTTCTTAAGAAAAAATTCTTAGATACTTTATTATTAAATTAAGTAAGGAATGTTTATTTATGAATATAAGAAAAGAAAAAATTGATGCTTTAAAAACCAAAATGAAAATGCTAAATATTAGAGAAGAAGATTTAGTAGAAAAGTTCATTTTAGGTTCTGGAAGAGGTGGACAAAAAATTCAGAAAACACATAGCTGTGTGTATTTAAAACATATTCCAACAGGTATAGCAGTCAAGTGTCAAAAAGAGAGATCAAGAGCTCTTAATAGATATTATGCTAGAAAAGAGCTTGTATCAAAAATAGAACAAAAACTATTTAAAGAAAAATCAGAAAAGCAAAAAAAGATTTTTAAGATTAAAAAACAAAAAAAAAGAAGATCAAGAAAAGCAAAACAAAAAATGTTTGAAGAGAAGAAAAAATTATCTAAAAAAAAACAGCTAAGAAAACCCCCTAAAATTGAAGAGGACTAGTCCTCGATTAGTCTTCTTTAAAAAGTTTTCCATGTTTTTTATTAGCTTTAAACATTTGAGCAAGTTCATCTCTTTTAAATTTATCTATAGCTTCTTTTATAGTGCCTTTTTCGAAATAAAAAACTTTTATATTTGCTTTAGATAAAATATCAAAAGCATGAGGCCCAATGCTTGTTACAATCATTACCTGAGCTTTTAGATCAATAGCTTTTTTTGCTATTTCATCTCCTGGGTGTTTATCGTGAAGAAACTCATTTTCAAAAACCTCCCAAACATCTTTTTCTGAATCCATAAATATAAAATATTTCGCTTTTGAGAAATGTTCATCGATTTTGTTTGTAATATCTTCCCCACTAGATGGAACTAAAATTTTCATGAAACCCTAAACTTAAAATTTTAATTTGAAAATACCTCTGATATAAGCATTTGTCAAGTATTGATTTTAATATATTTTAATTAGATTAATTGCTATAATAATTGATATATTATGTAATAATACATAGATAATTTAATACTATATAAAGGAGACAAAGTAATGGCTGATATTCAAAAACCTCAAAATATTGCAGCTTTTAATTATCAACATTCTAAGTCGTTTGTAGACAATGCCTTAAGAGATAAAAAATTATTAACTTACGCTTGTATAACAGGTATTTTAAATGTATCATCAAAAATTTTATCATTTGCTGCTTGGACCTCTTTTATTGGCTCATTAGCATCAACGTATTTCAATGTACCCATTTTAAGTTTATCTACTGAAATCCTAAGAAATATAGCTTTTAAATCTTCAATGACAAATCTAGCTTTAATCATACCAAAAGTTGTAATAGATCAACTTGGTCAAAATAGAGCGTTCTCTATTTTAGAGAATAACCTTCCTAAAGATTTTGATCTTCAAAATGCAACTATTGTCTTAACTGACAAGGAAATAAAAATAATAAATAACCTTACAAATGAGAAAATTGCAATAAAATTTGATATTTAAAAAAAACTAGCTATTAAACATCCCAACTATCTAAACAATTTTTTTCATGAAATTTTAACTCAAATTTAGCTGGCCCTATCATATCTTGAAGAATGTAGTTAATCTCAACAAATTGATGATATCCAGAAGTAATTATTAAATAACCACCTTCTGCTTTTTTTATCTCTAAAATTGGATATGCACTATTAGCATCATTAATAAATCTTTCATCTTGCAGAATCGATTCTATCTCTTTTACACTTTGATAAAATGGAGGTAAAAGAGCATGAGCTCTAGTAGCAAATAAAATTATTAGTATAAACGCAATTTTTTTCATTGTTTTCTCCTAAAGATTAAATATATCCATTTTCTTATTTCTACTAAGAAAAAAGCAACCAAAAACATCAAAATTGGATAAATCCATAGCTTTAGAGGTATTTTAATGCTTGAAAAGACATCTTCAAACATATAAATAGCAAAAAGTTGCAAGATAAGCCCTAGTCCTACCCCTATAAAAATATATGGATTAATAGTAAAACTCCTTTTGATATTTTTAAAAAATGGCTCTTTCTCTTTTTGAGCTTGGATTCCATTTGCCCATTGCATCACAACCACAACTGTAAAAGTTATAGTCAAAGAAACAGCGTACGAATAATTTTTTAAAAGATGCATGAAAAGAACTAATGTTAGTAGTCCTGCAAAAAAACCAAAGCTTACTATGTATATAATTTGGGATAGATCAAAAAACTGTTTAGATGGCCTTTTTGGAGCCTTTAACATAACGTCGCCCTCTTCCTTGGCAAAAGGAAAGGTTTTATCTTGAACACCATCTGTAACTATATTTATCCAAAGAATTTGCAGTGGTGTTAAAGGAAGCTGAAGACCTATTAAAATAGCGATTGTAATTAGTGTGATTTCTTGAAGGCCCGATGATAGAAGATAGTAAATAACTTTTCTGATGTTGTTAGTAATTACTCTGCCATTTCTAACTGCATCTATAATAACTTTTAAATTATTATCCGTTATTATCATTTTAGAAACATTTTTAGCAGCCTCGGTTCCCGAGCCCATAGCGATTGATAGATCCGCAGCCTTCAAAGCTGGAATGTCATTTACTCCATCTCCGCTAACAGCTACTATGTGTTTATTCGCTTGCAGAACTTTTACAATTCTAGATTTATGCTCTGGTAAAATTCTAGCTAAAACCGTGGTGTTTTTTAGATCTTCAAACAGAGTTTTATCATCTATTTGATCAATTTCATAGCCAGTTAATATTGTGTCATTTTCTTCAAAAATTCCAACATCTTTTGCTATAGCTTTTGCTGTGAGAGGATAATCTCCTGTTAACATCATCACTTTTATTTTAGCCCCTTTAGCTTGTGAGACAGCATCTTTGACACCATCTTTTGGAGGATCTAAAAAGCCTACTAATCCAACTATATTTATTTTCCAATCTTTATAATCTTTGCCATCAAACTCTCCAAAACCAAGCGCTATAATTCTAAGGCCCTTTTCAGACATCGAGTGTAAATTTTCTTCTAAAGACTTAAAATCTTTTGTATTTTGAGCGATTTTAATAAGTGATTCATAAGCACCTTTAATAAATAGCTTTTTCTTATTATCTACTTCGTTTACAGATGCTACCATTCTTAAATTAACATCAAATGGATATGATTTTATTTGAGGATATTTGTTTTTGATTTCATCAAAATCATCAATAGAGTTTTTTAAAGCTATGTCGAGTGGATCTCCAAATCCATTTTTAGCTTCATTTGCAAGTGTAGCTATTATCTTTGTCATATCCTCATCTAAAGAAAATCTTTCTTTTACAATTAGTTTTCCCTCAGTTATCGTTCCTGTTTTATCAGATGCAATTATCGTTGCACTACCAAGAGTTTCAACAGATGGGAGATAGCGGACTAGAGTTTTTTTCTTTGATAGTTTTCTAGCTCCTACAACTAAAACAGAGGTAACAACTATTGGAAGCCCCTCTGGCAGAGCAGAGACAAGCTCAGCAATTAGAATATAAGCTAAATTTAGCCAAGACCTATGTTGCAAAAATCCTACAAAGCCAACTATCACAAAAAGTATAACAAGAAAAGCTACATATCTTTTTGAAAAAGCAGATGTTGCCTTCGTTAGTGGAGTTTTTGGAGATTTTTCTTTCCCTTCAGCTATCGATGCAAAATAGGTATCATCAGCAGTTTTTGTAACGACAGCTCTTCCCTCTCCTTTTACAACTGTGGTTCCGCTAAGTAGAGTGTTTTTAAGCTCATAGACTAAAGCATCTTTTGAAATCTTAGCTTTATGATCTTTTATAACTGGAAGAGACTCTCCTGTTATTGTAGATTCATCAACCATTAAAGATCTACTTTCAAACAATCTAACGTCTGCAGTCACTACACTTCCTTCAGAAAATATTGCAACATCACCCGGTACCATCTTTGCTGATGGAAACTCTAAAATTTTTCCATCTCTTATTAATCTGGTTTTACTCTCAGTTAATTTTTTTAAAGCTTTTATAGAACTAATCGCTTTGATCTCTTGTATAAAACCAATGATACTATTTATAAATATCAGTACAATTATTACGAAAAAATCTACATATTTATGTGCAATAACACTAACTAGGGATGCTAGAAAAAGAACATAGATCAAAATATTATTAAATTGCCGAACAAATATTTTGAGCTTGCTCTCTTCTTTCTCTTTTAGAGTATTCTCTCCATAGAGCTCTAATCTTTTTTCAGCCTCAAGTTCACTAAGACCTTTTTCAGAGGTCTTATAAATATTATATATCTCATCTAACTCTATTGAGTGTGTGTCTTTTTGGTTGTACATACAATTTTAGGATTTATCCATTAAACGTTAGTGTGCACAATTTTGAAAAAAAATTAAGATTTTTTTTTTATCTTTTTTAGAAAGTGATCATCAAAAGAATCTAATATCTAAAACTATTTATTTTTTTGAATCTAAAACCAGTGTACTCATTGGAGTGCCTGGCCCTTTATTTGCTCTATATTTAATAAGATCAAATGTATCTAAATCATACCAAGCATCAGCTCTCCAAAACATTGCTTTAAATCCAGGCAATGTAATCATTACTCTTTGTGCATTATACGTAGTATCATTGATTTTTATCTTCTCAATCCCTTCTTTAGAGGCGATAAGCTCATTTGTTGAAAAATCATTTGGGCTTAGAATTACAAATGAATATTTTTGTCTTTTAGAATCTAAAAAAGGTCTCAAACCAAAAGTAAAATCTTGTATCCACCTATCAGATAGGACATACTCTCTTTTTATCTTTCTTCCAAATGCTCTACCTTTTAAAGATAGCTTTCTTTTGTCTATTGTAAATTTATAATCAGAGTCTTCTTTTGCAGATTGAAAGTGAAGCTCTTTTAGAACATATTTAAAAGAATAAACTGTATCTGTAATTCCTAGATCACTTGTTTCTGTAATGAAAAAGTCATCTTTTTTTTTCTTTAATAACAAAGTATTTGTGGTTTCTGTACTACCTGTTATATTTTTGTATACGTATGTCTTTTTATAGAAAATATCAGTTATTGTAAAAGATGAGAGTGCTAGAAGCAGCAAAATAATTAGATAATATTTTTTTTTCATAGTATTTTTTGTAAATCCAATGTTACTTAAGATTTTGTTTAGCAATATTTAAATGAATAGTAGAGTTTAACCTAGTTTATTTTTTAAGTCCTCAGTCATTTTCTCTAAATCAGCTTTTCTTGGTACATATTCAAATTTTATTGTATCTAAAGTCTGATACTTTAAAAATTCAAAGACTTTTTCAATCTCATTTAAACTCTGTCCTCCCCATCCATATGATCCAAAAGCTATCGCTATTCTATTTTGGGGTCTAAGTCCTTTTAAGTAATATAAAAATGAAGCAACTGTTGGCATCATTGTATTGTTTAAGGTAGGAGAACCAACACATATATATTTAGCATCTATAATATCTGTCATTATATCGGAGATATGAGTTTTTCTTAAGTTTTTGATCTCTACATTAATATTTTTCGCTTCAAAAGCTTTATAGATACTCGTTGCCATTTCTTTTGTGGATCCCCACATTGTATCATATACTATTACAGCTTTATTTACAGTAATGTTTGCATCCCATTTATCATAAGCTTTCAATATTTTTTTAACATCGTCTCCTCTCCAAATAAGCCCATGAGAGGGCGCTATCATATCGAGAGAAAGCTTTTCAATTTGAGTGACAGCATCTAGAGATTGTCTAGAATATGGAAGTAAAATATTTGCAAAATATTTTTTTGCCTCTTCCATAACGACATCAAAACGATTCTCATCAACAAACCTTTCATATGACGCCATATGTTGTCCAAATATGTCATTTGGCATGAGCAATTTCTCTTGTAAGCAATATGTAGCCATAGAATCTGGCCAATGTACCATTTGCATTAAAATAAATGAGAGATCTCTCTTTCCTATATTTATTTTATCACCAGTCTCTACTACTTTAAATTTCCATTGCGTAGCATCGAAATGCTTTTTAAGACCTTTCTCTCCCATTGGAGAACAAACAACTGTTGCATTTGGAGAGTATTTCATAATAGCTGGAATAGAACCTGAATGATCCATCTCTGTATGATTTGAAATAATAATATCGATCTTAGATGGATCTATTATAGTTTTTATGCGCGATATCAAATCATCTGTTACATGGGACTTTACAGTATCAACTAAAACTATTTTCTCATCGATGATAAGATATGCATTATAAGTTGAACCTCTCTGAGTTAGATAACCATGAAATTCAGAAAGTTCCCAATCGATTGCGCCAACCCAATAGATACCCTTTTTTATTTCAAATGCTCTCACTGAACCGGCTCAAATTGATCCTTTCCAACACCACACTCAGGACATACCCAATCTGATGGCAAGTCTTGAAAAGATACATTATTATTTTCTTTAGGATCATAGATATAACCACAAACCAAACAAATATATTTTTGCATATTTCTACCTTACTTTATTTTGAGTTATAATGAAAAGCCCTTGGCCTTTGTTTTATACTCTTCTCTTTTACATTTTGCGTTATAATAGTAAAATCTTCAAGATCAAATCCATTTTCTTCTTTCTCAAACTCTACATTTGATTGTTTTAAATGACCCCGAATAGCTATTTTTTCATTAAAAATTGGTTTATATAAATTGTTTTTCATTCTAACAGAGTCATCAGCTACTCTATTATCTGCTAAAAATGGGCTCATAGTAACTTTAAAAAATTGTGATTTAGATGTCTTTTTAGTTATTATAAAAGGTGAATGAGCTCTATAAACAAATCCTGTATAGTCACCCGTAGCCCAATAGATTGGAAAATCAACTTCGTCTAAAATTCGATCTTTTTCACCCATAAATCTTGAGTCTTTAAAGAGTTTGACAAAACTATTTTCAAAATAATCTTCTAAATTATCTGTTTGATAAAGTGGTATTTCAACAGAGTGGGCTAGATCTTTTGCATTGATACCAGATAATTTCGGTAAAACAGCCGCTTGAATATTTGAAGATTTTAAACTATTAGATGTCTCCCCTGATAAAAGATCTGCTTGAATAGGCTTAGTACAAAGCGAGTAATCTAATATATTCATTGATATATCACATCCACCATCGATAAAACCCGTAACACCTGTGTTGTCTTTAAAAACAAAGATATCACTAGATTTTCCACCTTTAATATTTTCAAAACCAATAAAATTAATATCTTGAACAAATCCTTCATTTAAGGCTGAAAAATACCAAACATTAGTTTTATCTCTTCCAATTAAGGTATCTAATCCTTTTGATCCTATAACAGTGTTTACATTATCAACTTTATTAAGATCTAAAGTTATCGGATCTATTTTTTTGGAAAAATCCAAAATATTATTAATTCCCTTTCCACCATCTATTTTTCCTTCGATCCTTCCTTGATTTTCAAAATAGAATTTATCTGTTAGATCTGATCCTATTAAATTTTTAACATTTTTGAAATTCAAAGAATCATTTAATTTACCTGTATTTACAGCATAAATATTCCAAGTATTATCTTTATCTGCTGCATAGATTGTGCTATCGCCTGATCTCCCGTCAATAAACCCATGTATTTTTCCGTCTTTTGAAATTGCAAATATATCTTTTTTAGATCCCCCAATTATATTTTCAATATTTACAAATGTTAACTGATCGTTTAAAGAGCCTGAATTTTCACTTGTTATAGCCCAAATATTATCGACATTTCTTCCAATTAATGTAGTTCTTCCACCACCGATAATTTCTTGAATGTTTTCAAGAGTATTTAAATCAACAGCAACTTCACTTGTATGGCTTGAAAAATCTAGAGTATTTTTCATTTTAGACATACCATTGATCGAGCCTGTTACATATGCATAATCTAAAAATTTAAATGTATCTTGTTTTTCTCCACCGAAAAGATTTTGAATATTTGAAAAAGTTAATACACCTTCTATATATCCTCTATTTACACCAGTGACATGCCAACTATTTATCTTATTTGGAGCATGTAAAGAATTACTTCCTCCAGCTCCATTTATCTCACCATCTAATTTAGCATTCTCTAAAGCATAAAAAGTATCTTTAATACCGCTTCCTACTAAATTTTGAAAATTCTCAAACTTAATAGATCCAACTTCTCCTTTATTATGAGCTGATATATACCAAACATTTATATCTTCAGGTCCAATAAGGACATTGTTTTGTTTTCCTCCAATCACTTCTTGGATATTAATAATTTTGTGTAGATCTAAAGTTACATCGTTTATACAAGAAAAATAGTCTATAACATTATATCCTGATTTGCCGTCTATAATTCCACTTACGCTAGATCCCGTTAAAAACGTAAATGTATCACTCTTTTCGCCACCTACTAAATTCTGAACATTTTGAAAATTAGAAATTCCATATATATTGCCAGTATCGCTAGATGTTAAAGTCCATAGGTTATCAATATTTGGAGCAATTATAGTGTTTTTACCACCTAAACCATCAATCTTACCATTTAATTTACCATTTAGTTTAAAAACAAATGTATCATCTAAGTATATAGAACCTTTTAAATTCTGTATTTGGGCAAATGAAATATCTCTATTTAAAATACCTGAATTTAAAGATGTTATCTCAAAAATATTTGGTTGATCAAAAGAGACTAAAGTATTGTTTGCTTTTCTGCCAAAAATTTTACATTTTTGAGGGGCGTACATATAAAAGGTATCGTTATAATCATTTCCATAAATTTCTAAATCCTTAGCATAAATTGTTTTTTTCAAAACAAATCTACCATCATTTTCAAGTCCAACATCTATTTTAACTTTGCCCTGAGATACTATCTGACCATGTGTATGAATTGAGTTTGTAGCTTTTAAATTAATCGGTCCCATTGATAGAATTCTAGCCTTTTCTGAAATATCGATACCAACTTTACCAGACTCTTTTCCTATTATCTCAATTGAAGAGAGCCCTCTGGCTTCTATCTGAGAATCAGCTAAATTTACACCTGTTGAATTTGTACCAGAAGCTTTACCATTTATAATAATATTTGCGTTCTCTAAAATTATTTTAGCTCCTTTATCTAGTAAGATACCATCATTTGATTCTTTTGTAGCTAAACTCTGACCACTTAAAGAAAGTTTTCCATTTTTAGAACTAAGCTCCGCTCCTTTAAGATAGATCCCTATATTATTATTATCACCTCGATTTGCTTTGCCTAAAAGATAAATAGTTCCAGCAGGACCCAAATCATTTTGGGTCATTATTTTACCTTGAGCTAAGATACCATAATTCTTATCACCAATGTTTCCTGAATTTCCCTCTAGTTTGATGTTAGCTGCTCTTGTAAGAATTTGAGTATCTTTTTCTAATAGTATCCCTGTAAAATTTCCTCGATCATATATAGTTTTAAAATGGATAGCTAAAAACTTTTCATCAGATGTATTTTCAATTTTTGCATTAGATCGCATTATAATATTTTTATTAGCTTCTAAAGTAAGTGTTGTCTTATCTTTCCATAAGATATTTACTTCGCCATCTATTGTTATTGTTGGAGCTTCATTATTTGTAGCATTTTTAGTTGAAATCTCTAAATTTGAATTTTTTAGAGTCTCCTGGATAAAACCATCTGTAAAAATATTAGCGCCATAATTTTTAGCAGCGCCATGAACAATCTGAATGCTTCCTGGATCTAAAAGTAAAGTTCCCTTTTTACCTGAGATTGAATTTAATAAAACCTCACCACCCATGTTTAGTTTGTCATTAGATGAGATCTCAACTAAACCTCCATCTTTTTCTTTTGCTTGAGCGCTTATAAAACCTTCAAATATTGTTTGCTCTTCTGAAAAGATTATAACTTTTCCTGCCTCGTTATTAGAAAGAGCATCAGCAAAAATCAGAGCGCCCTCATGAACGGTAGTTGTTTTAGCATTTTTAATCTCTGGATTCTCTCCTTTAAAATCACCACCTATTAAAATTTTTGACTCTCCTTGCTTCGTAGAGGCATCTAGCTTTGCATCGCTCTCAATATGTATATGATCTGCAGTTATTTGGATATCTTTTGAATTAATCTTTCCATTGATAGTTACTACACCCTCTTCAGCAGCTAAAATAACTCTACCATCTTTTTCTATAGCCCCATTTGTTTCGATTACACCTTCTGAGTTAATAGCTAAAGCATAAATATTATTTCCTGCTGCTTTTATCTCAGCATATGTAGCTTTAATCGTTCCTTTATTTGTGCAAGATCCTTGGTTTTTTATTCCAACTGAGATTTTAGGTGTTTTTTTCTCTATTAATATAACATCCATAGCGCCGATTAGATTTACGCCTCCCTTTTCTGATATCATCTCATTTCTATTTTGAACATCTCTTGCTATGATATATATATCATCAAAAGTATGGATTTTTCCTTTATTTATAATTTTTTCAATTGAATCTGATTTAAATCTCAAATCATTTGCATTTAAAAATTCATCATTTGATATATCCAAAGTTGATAGGGTTAAAGCATGTGTATCGATTAGAGCATTTTTACCAACAAGTATCCCATTTTGATTTATTAGAAAAACATTGGCATTTGATAGAAGCTTTCCATACAGATGAGAAGGGTTTGATGAGATTACTCTATTTAAAATAGCAGCATTGTCACTAGATGCTATAATTTTTGTTATCTCATTTTCACTAATTGAAAAATCCTTCCAGTTTATAATTGCCTTATCAGATTTTTGATAGATCTTTAAAATCTCATTTATTCTCTCGATTTGAATATTTCCAGAAACTATTTTCTCTCCGCTAGGGTTAGCTAATGCTTTTGTTGCTATAAAAAGTATTAAAATTTTTAAAATTATTTTCATATTTTTTCTCTTTTTAATAAGATGCAATAACACTTAAATGCCCTCTTGATCGCCCGCCATTTTGAAATGGTCTACCATTTACTTCAATGAGCTGAAATCCATAATCAAAACGAAGTGTTAGATATGTAGACATATTAAATCTAACACCAGGGCCTACTGATAATAAAGATTTAGAACTCTCAACTACACTTTTATCTACATCTGTAGCAAATCCATAATCTAAAAACGCTAAGAACTGCAAAGTATTTTTCAAACTCTTCTTTTGAAAGCGAATACATGGAAATCTAATCTCATTTTTAAGCAAAATACCACTATCTCCTGTAACTTCATTCTCCATATAGCCTCTTACAGAAAAACTTCCACCCAAAGATAGTTGTTCACTGAGTAGTAGTTTTGAAAAAGATAGTTGTCCTAAAAAGTTTATTACCCAAGAGAGATCCGCTTTTAGTCTTGTTACTCTTTCTATATCTAGGTCTATATATCCATAATCAGACTTAGCGCCAGGTCTTTCTATTTCAAATTTTGAAGTTTTGTTATTTTTTGTAATACTTCCGGGACTATAAAAAGCAGAAAGTTCAAAAGAGGTTACCCCAAAGCTATCATCATAAGTACCTTGATACTTTAATAAAAACTGAGCTACATCAATAAACTCATCAAAAGCTAAATTTTTTGCAAAAAGCAAAAAGTTATTAGTTCTTTTGAAATCAAATCCTATAATAAAATCGTGACTTAAATTTCCAATAATAGGAAGAGGAATCTCATATCTCGATGCAACGGTCCAACCCTTTCCTGTTACACTTTGAAACTCTGCTTCATCAGATACAGCCCTTGAATAGCTTCCTAAAAATTTTAAGATATTTTTCCAAGGAAGTGGGATAATATAGTTACCTGCTATCCCCCACCAATCATTAATTTTTTTTGCACTCATAAACTGAAAGTTTAATTGCTGATCTGATTTAAAAAGATTACCTAGGTTAAATCCACCTACAAATCTCGAGCTTCCAGCAATCGTATATGAGCTATTTTCATAGCCTCCATAAACTCTCATAGGAACTCTATCTTCGACATTTAAAATTACATCAGTCTCATTTAAGCTGTCTCCTGCTTGATAAATTGCACTTACATTTCTAAAAGGATTGTCGTTTAGCCACTCTAAGTCTTGAATAACTTTGTTTGTTGAAATCTTTTCATTTGGTTTTAGTCTTACTTGCTTTTTGATTCGTTCTTTAGAAAAATATCTAGCGCCCTCAACTTTAACAACTCCTAGTTTTGCAACTTGAATAATTACATAAACATCTCCATCAGTAATATCTTGTCCCACAGGAATATTTACACCAACAAGGGGATAACCCTCTTCTCTAAAGTAATTTACGACAAAGATTTTAATTTCATCTAATTTTTCTAACGTTATAGGCTCTCCTATGAATTTATCTATCTTCTTTTTAAATCCCCTTGGATCTGGTATATCAACATTATCTATAACAACAGGATCTTTTAGATCTTTAATTTCGCTATATTTATCTTGAAAAACTAAACTTTTTAATTTTTCAACGAGTATTTTTTTATTTTGTTCCTTTTTTAAAGAGCTTTGATACTCATTTTTTTGCTCTGCAAAAACAATAGAAAAAAGTGAGATGAAAATTAAAAAAGACTTAGTCATACCTTATATATATTAGTTCCCTAATCGTGATAATAAAGAAAAAAAGATTTTTGGAAATAAATTTTTTATTTTTTTTTTGATAACAATGACAAAATCATATAAAAATTAATAAGTATTAAAAAATTTATTCAATTTTTAGCATTATTGTAAAATGAAAAAAAATATAGTCTTTATAGTCTGCATCACATACACACTAATAACCTTAGCTATCTTTTTTCAATCCAAAACCAAAGAAGATACAATCTATTTTATCACAGGATTTCATAAAGATATTTTTGGGCCTGACAAATCCGGATTTTTCAATTTAGCAAATGTCTTAAAAAAGCATGGCTACAAAACAAAAGTCACTGGTTCTTACAGAATTAGAGATTTAAAAAATGCAAAATATATCGTAGTATTTGATAATCACCAAAAAAAACTTAGAAGAATAAAAAAACTACCCAAACACAAACTCATCTTATTCACCTGGGAGCCCCCCTGTATCATGGCTTATAATCATGATAAAAAATATCTTAGATATTTTTCTAAAGTCTATACCTTCAACGATGATCTTATTGACAACAAAAAATACTTTAAATTTCACTATCCTAGAGCAAATCTAGTTATAAAAAATGCGATCCCTTTTGATAACAAAAAGTTTTGCTCTTTAATAATCTCTAATAAAACCTCAACTCATCCATCAGCAATCTACGACGAAAGAAAAAAAGCTATCAAATTTTTTGAAGAGTATGCTCCAAAAGATTTTGATCTATATGGATGGGGTTGGAGCAAAGATGAATTTAAATCATATAAAGGTACTTCAATCAATAAAATAGATACCTTAAAAAATTATAAGTTTTCAATCTGCTATGAGAATTCAAAAGATATCAAAGGCTATATTACAGAAAAGATATTTGATTGCTTTCAAGCAGCTAGCGTTCCTATATATCTTGGTGCCGATAATATAAAAGATTATATCCCTGAAAACTGTTTTATCGATAAAAGAAACTTTAAAAGCTACAATGAGTTATACATTCATCTGAAAACCATGTCAAAAGAAGAATATTTAATGTATCTTGAAAATATCAAAGATTTTTTAAATGGAGATGAATCAAAAGTATTTAAAGGAGAGCATCTAGTTCAAACCTTTTTAAAAGCTTTAAATCTAAATTAACTTTCTCCTCTTTCTGAAAGAAAAAGTCTTTCGATAAAAATTATTTTTTTAAAGCAGGACTATTTTCATCAAAATGAACATTTAAAGCAGGATAAGCTAATTGGGCTTTATGTTTTTTAATGATATCAATAATCTTTAAAAACACATCTTGCTGAATTCTTTGAAATGGCACCCATTTAGTTGTTTTAGTATATGTATAGACTAAAAACTCTAAAGCAGATGGAGCAAAAGTAGTTAGATGAACAAAAAGTGTTTTAGAAGTATCGATATCTGGATGATTTTTTAACATCTCTTCAACATCTTTTAAGATATCTGAAATTTTAAAGCTATCTTCATATCTCACGCCAATATTTGTTTTAATTCTTCTATTTTGCATACGAGTTGGATTCTCTACTGCAATCGATGTAAAAATCCCATTTGGAATAAAAAGTGGTCTTTTATCAAAAGTTCTAATTCTAGTGAGTCTCCAACCAATATATTCAACAGTTCCTTCAATCTCTCTATCGGGAGATCTAATCCAATCACCAATTACAAAAGGTCTATCTAAAAAGAGCATGAGTCCACCAAAGAAATTAGTAAAAAGATCTTTCGATGCAAAACCTACAACTAAACCGGATGCACCACCAAATGCTACTATTCCAGATATTGGTATTCCAAAAGTTTGAAGCAATATTAAAATTGCTATGATTACTGTTCCAAGTCTGAGCAATTGAGCTATAGCTCTGATAGAAGTTTTATCAACCTTTTTTTTACCGGAGATGGACATATTGAAAAGATTTTTTTCTAGCCTTCTAATAAAAATAATAAAAAACCATAAAAATAAAAATATAACCCCCATATTTCGTAGTGGCTCTACGAAATTAAATTTAGCAGTATCTTTTGTAAAAATCCCACCTGCTATTGGAATGATATAAGTTAGACCTACAAACCAAATAGCCGTTAAAAGCGGTTTATATATGGCAACGATTAAAGCATCATCCCAAACTCTTTTACTTTCGATAAGTTTTGGATGGATTTTTCTAAAAGCTGTTATCAATACGAAGCTGAGTATTATTAAAAAAGCTATAATAAATAAAATTTGAAAGATCGTTATATAATTAGTTATGACAAAGTCATGTAGAAAAAAATTTTTCATAATTTCTATTTATTACCTATCTATATGAACATATAGCATTTTAATAATAATTTAGTCTACAAAGATGTTTATTTTAGATAAACCGAAAATTTTTCAAAAGATTTTGTGGTTAAAAGATTAATATTTTGAAAAAAGAATTATTAAAAAAAAAAATATTTGCTATTTTCTATAACCACTTTTTTAAATTATTTAAAGGTTATAAAAATGCTAACACCCGTTTTTAAGAAATTTAGAGTCTTAAGTTTTTTCTTACTTACTATGTTTTTACTCACTTTTTTAAATCTAAATATATTTGGAAGTATTTGGCCTAACGATCCTGTAGAAATTCCAAAAGATATCTCATCTAAAACAATCAATTTAGATCAATTAGATCCATCAACAATAACCAAAGCTATTATGGATAGTAATTTTGAAATTTTAGATCTTTTATTCAAAGATAAAACAATAGATCTTTCTCAATATATACAAGAAAATGGAAATATTTTGCATGTAGCTACCTTTTATAATAATCTAAAAGTTTTAAAGTATTTTTTATGTGATCGCTTCGATGATATATATCCTTTAATAGATACGAAAAATCAAAAAGGGAAAACTCCTTTAATGATTGCATCGAGTTTTGGATATACTCCTGTAATAGCTTTTTTGATATCTAAAGGCGCAAATATAGAAGAAAAAAATTTTACAGGAAAAACTGCTATCCATTTTGCTGCAATAGATAAACAAATCTTATCAATTGAACTTCTCTCTTATTTAGGAGCTGATATTAATGCTTATGATAACAACAATCTAAGAGCTGTCGATTATTTAAGAGACAATACAGATGATAAGAGTCAAAAAGTTGTAGATCTTCTTGGCGAGTTAAATAAGCAAAACGAAGAATTAAACATAGCTCCACCTCTGTTTACATTTCTTCCTTTAGAGAATTTAGTATTAGAAGGAGGAGGAGCTAAAGGAATAGCATATATTGGAGCTTTAAAAGAGTTAGAAAGTTTAAATGCTCTAACAAATCTAAAAAGAGTTGCAGGAACATCAGCTGGCGCTATTATAGCAACTTTTATAGCTCTTGGTTATAACATAAACGAAATACAAGCTATTTTATTTGAAACAGATTTATCACAATTTTTAGATTATTATATTTCAGAAGAAAACATTATAAATTTTTATGAAAACACATCTATCACAAAGATTTTTAAAGATGTTCTAGATGAGATGTATGAATTATTTAAAAACCCAATAACTACAGTTGAGAAAACACTCACTTATTTTAAAGATATTTTCGATACCGATTCACTTTGTGCAGGAGAAGATTTTAGAGAATGGATAGAGAAAAAAATTTATGAAAAAACCAACATACACTTTTTAACTTTTAAAGAGCTTCGTCATTTAATAGAAAAAGATCAAAAATTCAAACACCTACATGTTTTTACAACTAAAATTCAGCCTACCTTAGAAATTTTTCGAATGAGTACAGAGGATAAAAAATTTGATGATGTAATAATTTCTGATGCTATTAGAGCATCTATGTCCATTCCTGGAGTTTTTAATCCCCACACTTTGTATATAAAAAATTCAGAAAATAAAAGAGTAAAAAAAGAGGGTTTTGGTCTTTTTGTTGATGGAGGAGTATTGGATAACTTTCCAATAACTGCTTTTGATACGCTAGAGTATGAATCAAAATCGTACACAAAAGAAAACAAGGACTATGTAAAGTTAAATAAAAGAACACTCGGGCTTAGCTTATATACCCCCGGAACTAAAAAAGATCAAATACCTAATGAGGTATCAAATGTATTTGATCTTGGAACAACTATACTCGAACTTTTTTTTCACTCTGAAGTTCTTTTTCAAAAATTAGAACCATATGATAAGTATCGAACTATCGAAATAGATGATTTAGATGTATCTACTTTAGAGTTTAAGCTCTCAGAAGAGGAAAAAAAAGCTTTAGAAGAATCCGGGAAAAAAGCGACTAAAAAGTTTTTTGAAGAGCAAGAAAAAAGGCTTAAGGGTATGAATCTAATAATTGATCTTAATGAAATGCAAGAGATTGAAACTAATTAATTATTTTTAGATTTTAAAGATTTTCTTTTGTTTATTAAGTCTTTTTAATAAGCTAATATAATATTAATTTCAAAAAGAGTTTTCAAATGATCGATGAAAATAAATTGCATTTACTTATTGAAAAAACAAAAAGTAATTCAACATCTAATTTAAAAGTTGAAGAAATCTTAAATAAAGCAAAAAATGCTGCTTTAAAACCATCATCTGAATTTACTCAAACAATTACCTTAGAAGATGTAGCAACACTCTTAAATGTTGATTCGAAAAATGAAAAACTCATGCAAAAGATTTTTAATACTGCTTTAGATATTAAAAGAATGATCTATGGAAATCGAATAGTTTTATTCGCACCACTCTACGTTTCTAATTACTGTATAAATTCTTGTCTATATTGTTCTTTTAGAGCTGAAAACACTAAAATTGAGAGAAAAGCACTTACAGATGATGAAATAGTAGAAGAAGTAAAAGCTTTGCAAAGACAAGGCCATAAAAGACTTGTTATGCTAATGGGAGAGCATCCCAAGTACACTTTAGATGATTTTATTAGACATATTCATTTAGTAGCTAATGTTAAAACTGAGCCTTTTGGATCTATTAGAAGGGTAAATATTGAAATTCCAGCTTTAGATATTGATGAGTTTAAAAGACTAAAAGCTACAAATGAGATTGGTACATATATACTGTTTCAAGAGACTTATCATAGAAAAACTTTTGAAAAAATGCATACATATGGACCTAAATCTGATTATGATTGGAGATTAGATACAATGAATCGAGCGCTGCAAGCTGGAGTTGATGATGTTGGAATTGGAGCTCTATTTGGTCTTTATGATTATCGTTTTGAAGTTTTAGCTCTTTTAGAGCATGCAAGATATTTAGATAAGACATTTTCAATTGGGCCTCATACTATTTCAGTACCTCGAATAAAAAAAGCTGAAAATGCTCCTTGCTCTACTGATATACCATATCCTGTAAATGATTTAGATTTCAAAAAGCTAGTTGCAATAATTAGAATAGTAGTTCCATACACTGGAATTATACTATCTACTAGAGAATCTCCTGAAATTAGAAAAGAGATCTATAAGATGGGGATCTCTCAAATATCAGCAGGCTCTAAAACAGATATTGGTGGATATAAAAACAAAACTAAAAACGAAAACGAAAAAAGTTCTGCTCAATTTTCCTTAGCTGATGAAAGACCCACATCAGAGGTTATTCATGAGCTCATTGAATTAGGATTTATTCCATCTTGGTGTACAGCTTGCTATAGATCTGATAGAACTGGAAAAAACTTTATGGATATAGCAAAAAAAGGTGAAATCCAAAATCTTTGTCATCCAAATGCCTTAATAACCTTTGCAGAATATTTACTTGATTACGCAGATGAAAAAACTAAAAAAATTGGCTGGAATCTTATTGAAGAAGAGAAAAATTCAATTACAAATGAAAGCAAAAGAAAATTTTTAGAAAAAGCCTTAGAGAAAACGAAAAATGACACAAGAGATCTTTTTATCTAATAAAAAAGATATTTTATATTATTTAAAGACAAAATCAAAAAAAAAGATTCAGAATCTTTTTTCAGAGGCAAATACGCTTTTAGAAAAGTATAGGGGTAACAAGATTCATTATAGGGGCCTTATTGAATTTTCTAACGTATGTGAGAAAAACTGTCTATATTGTGGACTTAGAAAAGATCTAAAAATAGATCGCTATACAATGACAAAAAAAGAGATTCTAAGCGCTGCTAAATTTTGCTTTGATAGAGGTTATGGCTCACTTTGCATGCAATCAGGAGAGATAACATCTCAAAAAAGGCTTGAGTTTTTAGTAGATGTAATTAGCGCTATTAAAAAAGAATATAACCTGCAAATGACACTCTCTTTTGGAGAAATGCCAAAGACAAGTCTTCAGAAATTATTTGATGCTGGAGGCAGAAGATATCTTTTAAGAATAGAAACCTCTAATGAAAAACTATATGAAAAACTTCATCCTAAAGATGATAAGCACGAGTTTAAAACGAGAATAAATACTCTAAAAAATTTAAAATCGATTGGATTTCAGGTTGGAACCGGAATCATGATTGGACTTCCCTACCAGACATATGATGATCTAGCAAATGATCTTTTATTCTTTAAAGAGATAGATATAGATATGCTAGGCATGGGACCTTACGTCCCTCACCCAAAAAGCCCTCTATATATAGTAAAGCCCAGACTAAAAGATGCATATGCCCTTAGTATTAAGATGGTTGCATTAGCAAGGCTTTTTCTAAAAGATGTCAATATAGCAGCGACAACAGCCATGCAAGTTTTTGATAAAAAAGGTCGAGAAAGAGCCCTCTCAGCTGGAGCTAATATTTTGATGCCAATAGTAACTCCTATAAACTTAAGAAAAAACTATCTAATATATCCAGACAAACCCTGCGTTGAAGATACAAAAGAGCAGTGTTTTAACTGTTTAAATGCAAGACTCAGATCTATAAATAAAGAGATGGGAAAAAATGAGTTTGGGGATTCTGCCCATTTTTTTAAGAGAACAAAAAAAGTATGATACAAAGAACAAATATAGGAATTTTTGGCAAAGTTAATGCCGGAAAATCCACTTTAATGAACCTTTTAACCCAGCAAGTAACATCTATAGTAGATCCAACTTTTGGAACGACAACAGATATCAAAATATCTTTAATGGAAATACATACTTTAGGACCTTTAAAACTTTTCGATACAGCAGGTATTAATGAAAAAAGCTCACTTGGAATAAAAAAAAGAAATAAAACGATAGATTGTTTAAAAAAATGTGATTTAGTTCTTTTAGTAATAGATCCAAACATAGATTTTGATGAGAATTTTGAAATTATCAATCTCTCACAAAAATATGATAAATCCTTAATATTAATTTTCAATAATTTTGAAGGTAAAAAAAACCCAAAATCTTTAAAAGAGATCCCATATCCCCAGATATCTTTAGATCTAGCTAAAAGCGATGCTAAAGATGAGTTAATAAATTTTATCTTAAAAGCATATAAGCCAACTAAAAAGAAAAAAGAGCTTTTTCCTCATCTTAAAAAAGATGATGTAGTTTTTTTAAATATCCCAATGGATGAAGAGACCCCAGAAAAAAGACTACTTCGCCCACAATCATTTGTTCAAGAGCATTTAATAAGAAGATTTATCTCAACTTACGCTTATAGAATGGATCTAAAAAAAGCTAGAAGTGTTGATAAAAAAATCTCAAATGATGAGTTTTTACGTTTTCAAAAGCAGTTAAAACTTTTAAAAAATCACAATTTTTTAAAACTCTTAATCACAGATTCTCAAGCAATAGATATCGTTCATAAGTGGACCTTAGATGAAAATAACAAACCCATAATTGATATCACAACTTTTTCTGTGATCATGGCAAATGAAAAAAACGATTTATCGATCTTTATAAAAGGAATCGAAGCTTTTAAAATTTTAAAAGAAAATGATAAAATTTTAATAGCAGAAGCTTGCAATCACAATAGAATCAAAGAAGACATAGGAACTTATCAAATCCCTTTAAAATTAAATAACTATTTTGGAGATGGGAAAGTTCAAATAGATCATGCCTTCGGAAGAGATTTCGCATCATATAACTTAAATGATTATAAATTAATTATTCACTGCGGCGGTTGCATGTTAGATAAACAATCAATGCAAGCGAGAATTAAAGATCTAGAAGAATCAAACGTACCAATTACAAACTACGGCATAATACTCGCATACTTAAACTCAAAAGAAGCTTTTTCAAGAGTAATAAAACCTTTTATCTAATAGCTTGATTTTCTTGGATGCCTTCTTCAGTATTAATATATGCTCTTACAATCTTTTGTTCTATTTCTGGTTTATCTCTAAAATCAGTTTTCAGATTTTCAAGCTTTTTAACATTTTCGTAGCCTTCAATTACTTCACCAAAGATTGTATGTTTCATATTTAGCCAAGGAGTCATTTTTGTTGTTATAAAAAATTGAGAGCCATTTGTATTTGGCCCTGAATTTGCCATAGCAACAAGGCCTGCTTTATTAAATGAAACACCTAGTTTTACTTCATCTTCGAAGGCTTTGTTCCAAATAGATTTTCCTCCAGCTCCTGTTCCTGTTGGATCCCCTGTTTGAACCATAAAATTTTTAATTACTCGATGAAATATAATTCCATCATAATAATTGCTTTCAACTAGCTTTAAAAAATTCTCACATGCTTTTGGAGCAACCTCAGGCCAAAGTTTGATTTTAACAATTCCTTGGGTTGTCTCTAAAGTAACAATCTCGTCTGCAATAGCTTTTGTAAAAATAAATGCTGATAAAATGCTTATTACTAAAAATAATTTTTTCATTTAAAAACTCCTATAATATATTTACTTAACTTTTTCTTCCTTTTTAACATAGGCCTTTACAATTTTCTGAACACTCTCTGGGCGATCTTCAAAATCTGTTTTAACACTCTCTAACTTTTTAACTACATCTAAGCCTTTTATAACTTCACCAAAAATAGTATGGTTCATGTTTAGCCAAGGAGTCTCTTTTGTAGTTATAAAAAACTGTGAATCATTAGTGTTAGGTCCAGCATTTGCCATAGCAAGAAGCCCAGGTCTATCAAAAGCAATATCTGCTCTCACCTCATCTTCGAATTTCTTTCCCCAGATAGACTCCCCTCCTGCTCCAGTGCCTGTTGGATCTCCTGTTTGAATCATAAAATCTTTGATAATTCTATGAAAAACAACCCCATCATAGTAGTGTTTATCAGTAAGTTTCATAAAATTCTCACATGCTTTGGGAGCAATATCTGGCCACAGCTTAATTTCTATTAAACCTTGAGTTGTCTCTAAACAAACAATATTATTTTCTTTCATATTAAACATTCTCCATAAATTTAAAAAGATTATATTATAAAAGAACTTAAATTTAAAGCTTTATACAGCAAATGGTATTACAAAAAGTAAAACTAGAAAGTAATGAAAAAAACTACCAGCTAAAACAAACACATGCCAAATAGAGTGAAAAAAAGGAACTTTTTTATCTAAAGCAAAAAATAATATCCCTAAAACATAAAAAAATCCACCATAGAGAACATACATCATCCCTTTAAATGATAGAGCTAAATAAATAGGCCTTATAACAATTAAAGCCATACAACCCATTAGAAGATAAAATATTGTAGAGAGAACTTCAAACTTTGGACCAAAAATTGCTTTAAAGGTTATTCCAAAAGCTGTAAGACCGCATTGGATCCCAAAAAAAGTCCAACCGATAGCGCCCTTTAGCACTAAAAGTGTTAAAGGTATATATGTTCCAAAGATCAAAAGATAAATGCTTATATGATCTAATCTTCTAAAAACTCTTTTAGCTGTTTTATGAGTAATAGAGTGGTATAGAGTCGAAATGACATATAATACAACTAGAGATCCACCATAAAAAGCACAGCTAAAGATATGTTTTGCTGTTCCTTTAGTAATCGATTGATAAAGCAGTACAATTAATCCAATAATACTTAAAATCGCACCAAGTCCATGAATTATACTATTTGCAATCTCTTCTTTAATGGATTGAAATGAATCTTTTGCTTTTTGAAGGGATTCTTTAGCTTTTCCTTGGATACTCATATAAAAAACTATCTTTTAGGTATTTAAAAGTAATTATATTTATTTAATTAAATTTTAGCAAATATTTAATTAAAAATCTTAAGACCTGATAAAATTAAAATATTTTTTTCAAAAACATAATTAATCAGCTCCAATCATTTTAATTTTTTTTCGTTTTCCTTTTAACATTGGAATTTCTTTTTCTAAATTAATTGTATGAATATTTAAATTTTTATATGTTCTATAAGATAAAGTTCTATTGCTTAAATCTTTAACAACTACCCATTGAGTATGATCAAAAAAATTTCCATCAGCGGATCTAATAGCCCCATATGGAATATCAACAGTATTTAAAAGATGAAATGCTAAATTAATATTTTCTCTAATGCTTTTAGTTTTTTTCACAAAATCCTTAAGTAGAGCTATTTTCACAAATCTAGAAGGTGGAGTCCAATCTCCTGGAATACCTAAAAGGCCTGAACCCTCTCCAGTTGGATCTATAACTGTACCATCGAAGTGAGTTATTTTTTTATTAACAGCTGTTAAATTTATATAATTAGATAAATTTGTAACTTGCCATTCAAACTTTGGAGTGTTAGTTAAAACTCCAACTACATTATCTACAATATACATTTTGCCATCTAAAAACTCTATTACCATGCTTTTGCCTGAACTATCATGCAAAGCGAAATGAATGGGAGGAACTTCTTTTAGTGCCCTAATTTCATGAAACCAAATATATATGCTTTCAAGACCAACTTTCACTTCATCTAAATTTTTAAATGATCCTAAAATCCAATTTCCTAAATCTTCTATAGCAATTGTTTCATCTGGTTTATCCTTAGGAATTTTAGGGTATGTTGCTCCAGGAAACCAAAGAGTGCCAAGAGAGAGTCCTTTTTCATTCATTCCATCTGCAATCAAATTAAGACCGAAACTTGTCACTCCAATATATGCATATTTAGAAACCCAAGAAAGTCCTTTTTTGCTATTTGCAAGATAAGATGTGTTTTTTTCATTTTTTGGAAAAATCTTTAATTCTGATTGAAGTTTTATTCCAAATTCCATAGATCTTCCAACGACTACATTTTTCTTTTCATTTACTAGCAAAAAATCTGTGCAAGCATAAGAATATCTAACTGGCAAAGCGATAATTAGGCTTAAAATAACCAGATAACTGACTCTTTTCATAGAAAAAAAATTCATAATATACTCCTAAAAACTAGGTTTTTACTAAATTTCTAATCTTAAGTATATCTTTTTTATCTTTTTCTCGATTTAAAAATTCTTTCCATAAAAGAATATCTTTTAAGCTAACAAAAGGATATCCATCTATTATTTCAGCAGTATCAATAATCTCATTCATCTTTGGTGTTAAATTGATAAAATCTTTCCAGACTTCAATGTTTCCGATTTTCATATGGTTTTCATCATAAGGCATAAATTTTTCTAAAAGTTTATTCCAAACATTTTTTTTAACCATTATGTCAATATCTTGAGCTTCTCTAATATTTCTGATTGCTAAAGGGCCTGAACCTGTAATTGCAAAGCTGCCTTTCGGCAGCTTTAACTTATCTAGCTCTTTTAGCTTTTCTAAAAAATTGAGTTTAAAATTACCCATAAAAGCTTTCCTCTTCATAAATTAAAAAATTATTCAAATAGTCCTTCGAAGTAACCTTTATTTATATACTGTAGCTTGTCCATCTGAAAATCCAGAGCTATATCCAGATAAATAGCCATCAGAAAAACCATCTTCAAGACCAAGATCATATTGATAATTTGAATAATCAATAAAAAGATTTGTAAATTCAGCAAAAGAAATAGGCCTTGCAAAAGCAACTTTATTGCCGCTTAAATTCTCTATTACATAATCAAAACAACGTAGCCTTTTCTCATCTTCATCTTTTAATTTACCATAAAGAGCTCGATCTAAATTATTCTCACCAATAACAATTTGATCTTGAATCATCCAATCTCCTTCTTTCCATAAAAAGTTTTCATCTACCTCTATTTTAACACTATTCCACCACTCAGACCATGTTTGAGATCTAGGTTTAAAACAAAATAGTTCCCACATAGAATTATCATCTAACATTACAACAAAAGTATTTCCAAAAGATACATAGTGTTGCATATAAAATTTATCAAAAACGGGCTGATCTGCTTTCGCTTTTGAAAAAAATATAGCTGAGAAAATAGTTAAAACTACAAATAATTTTTTCATTTTCATTTTGCTGATTACACCCTATTTTTATTAGATGATCAGACAGACTACAAAGCAATGCTAGCTCAAAATAGAAACATCTTAGCAGCAATGACAGCTATTACCCCAAATATTATAAATGCGGCTCTTTATGTTGTTAGCGCTATATTATGTAGCTTTAAAAAGATCCAAGAAAAAGTCTATCTTTATTCCTTCTTTTTTTGGTTCATGATAGTAAACATCGGTCAAGTCTATAGCTATATACTTTGGAGAACATTTGAAACTCACGGAGATGTTTCCATATTTTTAGAGGGTTTGAATATCTCTCCATATTGGCTTTTTATTCCTGGAATCATCTTTATTATTTTTAGCGTTTATAATATTTTGAAACATCAAATTTTAGGAGCTTATAAAACTCTTAAAATATCTCATATTTGGTCTCAAGCGATATTTTTATTTTTTGTTATCCTTATCTTATTTGGATATTACGGAGGATTGCTCTACAATATTTTAAATAAAAAGTATTTTTATTTGATCTATCCTACCCTTTTAATCATCTTATTTTATCTGATTTGTTTCCCGAAAAACAGATGGGTTCAACATAAACTCCACGAAATGGACTAAGATATTTTTATTTAAATCTATTTCAAGTGAGATTTTTAAAAATGGCTACCCCACATTTTAGGGCAAAAAACAGAGAGTTATTTTCAAATAGTTTCTTGCCAAAAGAGACTGATTTCAAAAAGCTCTTCTGCCTCAAGTCACTTGTTTCTATAGACTTAAACTTTTAGCTTGTTTTTTTTATGAAAATCTGGAGTTTCTATTTAAAGTAATATAAAAAAAATGATATAATTATATATAATATATTTTATATTAATAATACCCAAATAAAGAGAGGAGAGAAATGAGCGTTCCTTCGTTACGAGCTCTATCAGCCATAAATATAGCAAGCCATAATAATGCAAATTCACGGTTTTCTTTTTTTAAACAAAAAAAAACTATAGATTTATCAAATGCTACTAAAGAAGCTTTAGAACTTATAGCAATTTATAGTAAATATGTCTCCCAAGAATTTGGTAAAGATGCTTTTTTTGCATCTTTGGAAAAAGAGGAAGGAGATAAATATATTGTAGATGAGATGTTTTTAAATTTGATGAAAATTCGTTTTAATAAAATACCTTTAGGTAAAGATTTTTTAACTAAATTATTACATGCAGCTATAAACAAGAAATTCATATTATCAGTTAAATATTTATTAGAAATATCTTTCGATCATGCTTTAGATATAGTTAATAATAAGAATGAGTACGGCAAGACAGCTTTAATGTGGGCTGCAGCGAAAGGTCATAAAGAAATAGCGCATTTATTAATTGATGCAGAGGCAGATGTTAATCTTCGAGGTAATGATGGTAATACAGCTTTAATGTATGCAGCCCATGAAGGTCATAAAGAAATAGTGGATTTATTAATTAATGCTGAGGCAGATGTTAATCATCAAGATAATGATGGTTGTACAGCTTTAATGTTGGCAGCCCTAA
>JAAKFV010000060.1 GCA_011064875.1 Candidatus Anoxychlamydiales bacterium
TTGCATTCCAAATAAAGCGATCACATCCCATCCACCTACTAAAAGTCAATTTTAGGAAGTTGTTTGGTTTTACTGGCATGGAAATACCCATTAACATAATTTTTTTCCTAGTTGAAAAAAATATTTGACAGATTTATATTATAACAAAAATAATAAGTCAAGCTTATGTCAAAAGAATTTTCTTGGAGAACAGGAAGAAGTTGCGTTTTTAAGAACTTCATACACCTTGTCTTTGTGCCTAAATATCGCCAAAATGTCTTTACCAAAATCATGTTAAATAGACTCCACGATATTTTTTCAGAAACATGTGATCAAATGAATGTGCAGTTATTAGAATTTGGTGGAGATAGCGATCACGTACATCTTATGGTATGTTGTCCTCCAAAATTAGCTATTTCTAATCTCGTGTCTAAGCTCAAAGGCAAATCATCATATATTTTACGTCGCGAATTTTGGGATCAGATTAAGAAAAAACTTTGGAAAAACCATTTTTGGTCATCTAGTTATTGTATGGTTTCTTGCGGAGACGCTCCTTTAGAAATAGTAAAACAATATATAATTGATCAAAAAAAGCCTTGCAACGAAAAGCAAATAAAGCAATCTAAAAAATTTGCTGGAAGAAAGCGAGATAAAAACAAAAAGTGGCTCGCTTGACCCGCCCCTAAAGAAGCGGGATTGCGCGAGCAGTTTGTTCAAAAAACCAATATAAGTAAATGCAATCAGCAACATCATATTCATTTGGAAAATTCTGAAAGCCATATTTAATGCCACTACCTTCTGGAATAATTCCAACCCAATCTTCTTCTAAAATACGATTGAGATATGATTCTTTGTAAGATAATGTAAAAGGCAAGTTGCTTTTTTTAACGCTATTGCAATCCGACAAGTCTCTACCATCCTAGTGGTTGAAAAAGCACTAAGTACAATTTTCCATTCACCTTCTTTGTAACCTGGAAAAACAGAAAGATTAATGTGAGTTGAATTCCCTCCACGATAAATTTCCCAAGGATGAGAACCAAACTTAGCTCCACTTTCATACCACTTTTGAAAAGCTTTTTCACTAGTTAAATCTAAAGATGATAATCCAGCATCTCTGCCATCTGCAAATTTTTTATAATATTCTCGCCCAGATTCACCTTTTTTGAAATAAAAATCATGAAAAGTTTTTGGATTCGCTAAATATGCAACTTTGCAATACTCAAAATACTTTTCAGCTGTGAAACTATTGAGATGATCTCCATCACGGCCTCTCAAAATATCCATAAGAATTTTTCTTTCAGCAGAAGTAACTCCCAAATTGATCTCAGCCCAATCTGGCATTAAACGCCTTACATTTCGCCTTGTCATTAATCCCATTCGCAAGTTTATAGGTATAATTTGTAACAAACGAGCTTGTTCCTTGATGGGATTTTTTATAACGCAAGCTCTATAGGCCAAAAGTTCTTCAATCCATATTTTTAATTCATCTTCTAAATATTCATGAGAAAATTCTTTTGGATAAGAAAAAGATATACGATCTGTTGCTGAAAAATAATAAGTATCTAAATATTTTTGTATAAATATCTTTTTCCAAGATCTCTTAACACGAATATAAAAAATCCAATACAAATCAATACCATCATGAAAAGGAGGAAATTGATTAATAATTTTTAATAATTTTTCTACTATTTGGTTTTTCATATGATGAAGCTATATTTTAAATCGAAAATTACATTCATTTATAATATTAAAATTTAAATTATAACAATAATTGTGGAAAAAATTCTACAACAAATATAGAATTAATTAAAAAACTGATGAAGCTAAATCACTTATTCCTAACAAATTATCTTCTTCAGACTGTTCTTTTATACGAAATTCAATTTCTGATGCTTTTCTATTTCTCTTTTCAATACTTTCGTTAAAATACTCATCTAAAAATTTTGGTGAAAATATCATTCCTAAATCTTTTTTGAATTCATGAAATTCTTTTGCCTTATTTGCAATTAAATCATCTTCTTCGATAGATTCTCTAAAATCAGCTAATAAGAGTTTATCATTATTAAATTCATCTTTCTCTAATCTAAAATTACCTATATGAATATCCGTATCAATTTCTTCTTTAATAGATTTATCATAAAACCTTCTAAGCTGTCTTAAAAGATTAAGGGCATTCATTTGATTTGCATCTAAAGGCTTAATTAAGTCTTCCATACTTTCAAAAGGCTTTAATTTTTTTTCTCCCACTAATCTTTTTAAATTTTCTAATTCTACTTCTAAAGATCTTTCGATTTTATTAACAATAAAATATTTGTCTTCTAATGCTGTTGTAGCATTATAAATAGTAACACATCTATCTTCACCAAATGCAACTGTAGCTTGCTTATATTGCTTGATTGAATTTTTCATATGTTCTTTTATTAGATAAGCTGACCGATTATGTTTATTAAATTTAAAAGTAAGAACTAAAATATCTTTGTTAAACTCCCCTGAAACTAAACAAGGAAGTAAAGAATCTACATGAACTTCCCAAGCAGTTTTGTATTGACCATTACTTTTTAATTCTACTAAAAATCTAATAATTGAAGGATGAATCCAACTTTCTAATTCTATTTGATTTTGTTCATCTGCTGCAGGATTGGTCCGTGATTTTGGAAGTTCCCTTGTAGGACCTGGAGGACAAACCGATCTTTTTCTTTGTAATTGTTGTACTTGATCATGCGTAAAAGCCACTTGTAGAGGTTTAGGTAATGATGGTCTATTCTCAGGTTCAAATCTTGATTTTTTCCCCTCTCTTGAAGCAGGTAAATCTGAATTAAACACTGCCAAAGCTGTTTCTGTTGTTCGATCTTCACGACCTCTTTTTGAGCCTGCTGTCGGAAGAGAATCACAATCAAAGGACAAAGAAAAATCTAAATTTGGCGTTGGTAAAGCTGGACCTCTCGCTTCTGAGGAGGCAGAGGATGTTAAAGGGCTTTTAGTAAGTGATCTTAAACTATCAATAGACATATTTTTCTTCCATATTAAATTAATTTTTTATCATTTTAAAAATTTTTATAACAATAATTATATAATAAACATTATAAAATGTCAATATACATTACTATTTATTTAAATAACTAGCTATAAGTTATTTACATCAAATCTGATGTTATTTTAAAAAAAATAATTGATTTTCTAAGTTCTTTATATTATGCTTGTTAGATTCCTTAAATAAGAATTGTTTATAAAAACTTAATTATTAACTTTGTATAATGCCCTCATAACAAAGGCTTTAAGAACATGTCTTTTACCTTTCCTGCCAATTTTGGTGATAATTCATTTTATTTTTCAAATATTGCAACAGATCACCTTATTAATGACTATATAGAAGATAAAATACTCAAGACTAATAAAGAAGAGCTACTTCATAACATTCAACATATATGCTCAAATAAAGCTCTTTTAAAAAAACTTTTTTTTAAGGCTATTTCAAGACAAAATTCTGAGATTATCTTAACTTTATTAAATGCTAATAAAATCGATGTAAATGATAGTGATAATCACGGCATTACCATATTTATGAAAACTATTTTGCAAATGGGAAATAGCGTAGATGAATGGGATCTTGAAATAATAAAAGTAATTTTAGATAGAACCCAAAATATCGATGCACAAGATGATCTAGGCAACACAGCCTTAATGAAAACTAAAAACTACTGCATTGCTTTGAAGTTAATAAATAATGGAGCCTCTTTAAGTATAAGAAATGCAGCTGGACAAACTCCTCTTTTAGTTGCTGCGAAAAATGGTTTAGACGATTTGATAGATCTTTATATAGATAGAGGAGCTAGCATTTTAGATGTAGATAATGACGGGTGGACAGCTTTAATGTTAGCTGCACATATTGATAATAATATATCTACCATAAAAAAACTATTACCATACTCTTTAAAAATTATAAACTATCAAAATGAAATAGGGCTTACAGCTTTAAAGATCGCTATATTTAATAAAAACAGAGCTGCAATGATAAAATTATTGAAAAATGGAGCTTTCTTTAATGATGCAGAAAATATGGATGTATCAGAGTTAAATTTAAGAAATATTGAAATTATTGAATCTAGATCGAATACTCAAAGAATATTTACAATTGTCTGGAAAGAGGAAAAAAATTCTTTTTATTTCTAAAAATGAAACTCTACAGTTAAAGCTTTACCTAGAAGAACCCAAGGATCTTCATCTTCAGAAAATAATTTTAGCCCTAGCATAGCAATGACTTTGGTCAAATCATCTGATCTTCTAACAATTTGGCGATCAATAGCTTCATTTTTTAACTCATCTTCTTTAACTAAATTTTGATTTACTCGATAATCCATATTTCGTCTTTCTAAACCTATCAAAACAAAACCTTTTTTTTAAAATTTTTAATTTTTGCATTATTTGCAATAAAAAATACTCTCAATCGAAAAAAATTATAACAAAACTATATATATTTAGCCAATATTTATGCTTTATTTGAATTACATGTACTATAAAAAATAAATTATTACTTTATCATTTTTAACAAAATAAGACTCAGCATAGCTTTATTAATTCTTTAGTATCATTTAATTTACTTAACTGATTTTTTTTCATGATATAGATGTCTGTTGGATTTATCTCATCTATTAAATTTTTAAGATTAGAGTTATTTAAAATAATAAAACTCACTTCATTAATTGATGATAATAGATCAACAAATTCATCATCTGGATTTTCATCTAAAACATAGATGATAACTTGAGAGTTTGTCTTTGATAGTTTTTTTATAGATTTAAAAATATCTGTAATCAAATGAGAGCTATTAATACCTAATAGTGAGAATTTATTATTCTCTATTACTTTTTTCAAAGCAAAAAGATGAGAAAAATCAAAAATTTTATTCTCAGTATCATACTCTAAAAGTCTTTTTGCAAAGGAGCTGAGTGTAATCTCTTTGCAGCCTATGTGCTCAATTGCTATTGATGCGGCAATATTACAAAGCTCACATGCATGATCTATCGATAACTTATTTGCTATAGCAATGCAGAGCATAGCAAGTACTGTATCCCCCGCTCCTGTAACATCTTTTACTTCTTTAGTTTTTACTGGAAAATTTTTTGTTTTTTTATCTTTTGAAAAAATTGAAATCCCATCTTTAGACTTTGTGATCATTAAGTAATTGACATTTGTTATATCTAATATATTTTTAGATGCAATCTCTATATCTGCAGTGTCATTTAAATTTGCAGCTGCATATGCTTCTTTTAAATTTGGTTTTAAAATAGTAGCTTTTTCATACTTTTTAAAATCTTTGCCTTTTGGATCGACAATAACGGGTATATTTTTATCATTTGCCATATCAATTAAACTCTTTAACAATCTATCAGATAAAAAACCTTTGCCATAATCGGAGATAGCAACTACATCAATTGATTTTAAAACTTTTTCTAGCTTTTTTATGATCTTATTTTCTAACTCTTCTAAAAGAGGCTCTATTTTTTCAAAATCCACTCTTAAAATTTGTTGACTCTCAGCTATGAATCTATTTTTTAAAGATGTTTTATGGTTTTTTTGAGTAAAGAGATAATCAACATTTGCATTTTTATCTTTTAAAAGCTTTTTTAAGATATCCCCTTGAATATCATCCCCTACCCTTCCAATAGCTGTAACTTTTGCTCCGAGTGATAATAAATTTAAAACAACATTGCCAGCGCCGCCTGGTAGCATTTTTTCATTATCTACTTTTAAAATGGAAACAGGAGCTTCTGGAGATATTCTTTTTACCTCTCCATAAGTGTAGCGATCTAACATAAAATCGCCAATTACTAGGGTATGTTTTTTTTGAAGTTTTGAAAAAGTTCCTGTTAGCTTTACCATCTTTCTCTTTTAAGTAAATAGTTCTGAACATAATTTTTTACACTATCTTCGATAGATGTGATCTCAAACTTGTCTTTATAAAATTTTTGAAATTTTGTCATCTCAGCTTTTGTAAAATTTTGATATTGACCCTCTAACTCTTTTGGCATATCGATATACTCAATTTTAACTGGCATATTTAAAGCATTAAATAGCGCGGTAGCTAGCTCATTCCATGTAGTAGCTTTTCCAGATCCAATATTAAAGATACCTGATACATCTTTAAATGCATCTTCAATTAAAAGACATGTCATTTTAACAGCATCTTTTACGTATATAAAATCTCTTTTTTGCTCGCCATCTTTATAATTTTTGGGGTCATTTGATTTAAATAAAGAGATTTTTCCATCCCTTTGAATCTTTTCTTCCATTTTATATATCATAGAAGACATTTCATCTTTATGATTTTCATTAGGACCAAAAACATTAAAATATTTCAGACCTACAATCTTATCTAAAATCTTTTGATCTTTTGCCCAAAGATCAAAAAGATGTTTAGAGTAACCATACATATTAATCGGTCTTAGAGACTCTAAAAGATTTTCATCATCTGAAAACCCCATGTTTCCATCACCATATGTTGCAGCAGATGATGCGTAGATAAACCTTTGATCATTTTCGATAGCATATTCACATAGTTTTTGTGTGAACCTAAAGTTGTTTTCATAAAGATAGTTAGAATCTTTGCAAATCGTAGATGAGCATGCCCCTAAATGAATGATCGCCTCAATTTCATTTTCTCTACCCTTTAAAAAATCAAATAGTTCCTCTTTAAAAATAAGATTTAGAAATTTTTTGCCAACTAAATTCTTCCACTTATCATTTTTTAGATCATCTACTAATACCAAATTAGTATACCCTAGATCATTTAAATGTCGAAGAGTGCAAGAACCAATAAAGCCACTAGCTCCCGTAACTATTATTATCTGATCTTTAAAAATTTTTGATTGTTTCATGTATTCTTTTTTTCTAAAAAGAATACCAGTTTTCTAAATTTCTTTGGATATTAAAAACTGAAAAAAATTGAATTTTTTTAGTTGAGATTGGTTTTATTCTACCAAAACACATAAAACAAGAACCACTTCCAGTCATTACAACTTTTTCAAATCCCATCTTTTCTAAAGAAGTTTTCGTCTCTTGTAGCTTTTCATTTAACTTAAAAGCTGAAACTTCTAAATCATTAAAAAATTTAATCTCTTTTTTTCTCAAAATAGCACTTTTTAAAACAGATGGATCTGTTTTATCTAAAAAATTTAAATCGACATTTTCATATACACTTTTGGTTGACATTCCAAAGTTTGGTTTCGCAATATGAAAATTTAAATCTTGAGAGGAGATATTCTCAAAAATATCTCCAATGTTTTCACAAAGAGCTGTGCCTTTCGAGAAAAAAAAAGAAGCATCTGCTCCTATATTTTTAGAAAGCTCAATTAACTCAAATAAATGAAGAGGTTTTTCAAAAAGCTCATTTAATGCGAATAGAGTTGTAGCTGCATTAGAGCTTCCTCCACCGAGGCCCGCTTCTATCGGAATATTTTTTTTTAAATATATCTCAACTGGATCTAAAATATTCGTTTTTTTTCTAAAAAGTCTCAAAGCTTTAATAATTAGATTATTTTCATCGAAAATTAGATCTTTATTATTAAAGCAAAAAAAGCTGTCTTTTTTTGCTTTATTTATAAAAAGATGATCGACTAAAGAGATTGCTTGATATAAAGAAAAGATGTTGTGGTAACCATCTTTTCTTTTAGATAAAACTTTGAAAAATAAATTTACCTTAGCAGGTGAATAAAAAGTTAGACTCACTTTGTCTCTTCTTTTTTTGCTTTGGTTTTTTTATCTTTTTCTTCTTTTTTATCTTCTGCTTTTTTCTTTTTCTCTTTCTCTTTTTCAGCGGCTGTTTTCTTTATTTTTTCACCAATAACTGTTAGGGTTACTTTTGTCTCAACTCCCTCATTTAATAAAATAGGAATCTCAAAAACCCCTACTTCTTTTATTGGCTTTTTCAAAACAATATTTTTCTTAGTAAGCTTAATCGAGTGCGGCTCGAAAAGATTTGCAATATCTTGAGCATTCACTGATCCAAACATCTTGCCCTCTACATCTGCTTTTACTGTGATTGAAAGAGTCATCGGCTCTATAACTTTTGCTAAAGCTTCTGCCTCTTTTTTCTCTTCTAGAGATTTTACAGCTCTTTCTTTTTGCAGTTTTTCTTGCATTCTTAAAGTATTTGGAGCTGCAAAAACAGCTGTTTTTTTAGGCAGCAAATAGTTTCTTGCAAAGCCCGGCTTTACCGCTACCACTTCTCCTTTTTTCCCTAGATCTTCTACATCTTTTAAAAGTAGTAATTTGAGTTTAGATTTCATAAATAAAATACCTCTTATTCTTCTGATACAAATGGCAAAAAAGCCATGTGTCTTGCTCTTTTAATCGCTTTTTTTAGTTGCTTTTGAAAATAAAATGATACGCCAGTTATTCTTCTTGGCAATATTTTTCCCCTTTCCGTTACGAAAAACCTTAGGTTTTCGATATCTTTATAATCAATTTTCTTTATTTTTGAAGCCTCAAAAGGGCAACCTTTTTTCTTTTTTATTCCAAATGAAAAAGGTCTTTTTCTAGTTCTTTCTTTTTCCATATTTTTGATTCCTTATGGTTGTAGTGCTAATGGTTCAAATTCTAGACTTTCTAAAACCTTATCCGCTTTAGCTGTCATGAATCTAATGATATCTTCATGAAGTAAATATTCATCCCATAGTTCTTTAATTGCTGATGTTTCAATTGAAAAGTATATGAGATAATAATAGCCTTCTCTCTTTTTATCTATCTCATATGCAAACCTTTTCTTTTGCATATCATGGATTTTATGAATTTCCCCTTTTTTCTCTTCGATTGCTTCAGTAATTTTTTCTAAAGCTTTTTTTCTAGCCTCTTCAGAGAGATTTGAATTGATGATATACATCCCCTCATATAGGCGTTTTCTCTCATGTGTCATTTTTTTCCTCTACATTTTTTTTTAATCTTACATTTGCTTTGTTTGCAGCTATTTTTATTCCTTTCTCTAAGTAAAGCTCTATAAAAGAGATAGCTTTTTCAATTATCTCTTTAAGCTTTTCTTTTTCAGTTTTTGTAAATCTATCTAATACATATGTCTTCAATGCTTTTTTCTCTCTTCCAATTCCAACTCTTAATCTTGCGTAGTTTTTAGTATTTAAATGAGTTTCTATACTCAGAAGGCCTCTGTGCCCTGCTGCAGAAGAGTCTTCTTTTAACCGAAACTCTTCAAAATTAATATCTGCATCATCTACTACTATCAAAATATTTTTAATATCAATTTTCAGATAGTCTTTCGCTTTTTTTACAGCAACTCCACTCTCGTTCATATAGGTCTGAGGCATAAGTAAATAAACTTCAAAACCTGAAATATTTCCTTTAGTTACCTTCGCTTTAAATTTTTTTTCATCTTTAAACTTTAGCCCATACTTTTTAGCTAAGCTTTTTACTATTTTAAATCCCACATTGTGGCGGGTATTTTCATACAAAAGCCCTGGATTTCCAAGACCTACTATTAAATAAGGGCTCATTTTTATCGCTTAGTTATTGTAACTGCAACTTCATTCAACTTTCTAGATA
>JAAKFV010000061.1 GCA_011064875.1 Candidatus Anoxychlamydiales bacterium
TGGAGCCAATTCAGGAACTATTGGGAATATTGCGTTTTCTAACATTACAGATCTAATCGCAAGTTCTACAGATGATACCTTTAATATTACAACATCTTTAAGTTCTATGGATACAATTGATATGGGACTTGGTACTAATATCTTCAATATAACAGCTGGCTCTGTTGATAATTTAGTAGGTGGAAGCGGTAATAACACCTATAACTTGAATGGAGGTACTATTGTAGATATTGTAGGGAGCTCCGGCAGTAATTCTTTTGATATCAATACTGGAGTAACGATATCTACTATCACAAGTGGTAATGGAGATAATACGTATAATATCAATGGAGGGGATGTAACTAATTATATTACAACCGGCACGGGAGATGATATTTTTAATTTTGCAGATGGCAAAGGTTTAACAGTTTCTTCAGGAGTTACATTTGCTGCTAGTGGTGCAAAAGAATTAAATTATTCTGCATATGCCAATACTACCAGAATTTTTGTAAATCTTTCCAACGAGACAATAGATATTTCAACTCCTGTTCTTTCTATGCCCCCCAAATCAACTAGCGGGTTTAATTCAGGTGGAGCAAATTCTTTAATTAATCCAACAAATCTGACTAATATTGTTGGTAATAATCCTTTAGCAACAAATACTTCTGAAAGTGAACTGGTTGGGCCTGCTAGTGTTTGGGAAATTTTTGGTATAAATTCCGGAACGGTAGATGCAATACCTTATGCTGGGCTGCCAAATATTAATGGAACTAACGACGATGATATTTTTAATTTTAGCGCTATAGGCACGCAAGATAGAGTTAGAGGAAGAGGAGATAATGATACTTTTAATTTTGGGTTTTCGGCAGGATCTCCTGCTGTTTGGACAGGAGATGTAATTACATCCCTAGATGGAGGAACAGGAAGTGATACATTTGTATTTTATAAAGATGTTGCAATTACTGCAACTATAGATGGAGGACCTACTCCTCCAGTATCAACCAATATTATAAAAGGTCCTCCAGTCGATGCGGGAAACTTATCAACAGCCTGGGTTATCAGTGGGTCTCAATCTGGAACAATTCAGCCAAGTGGTATTGGAACTGCTACTAATTTCAATAGAATTAAGTCATTAATTGGTAGTGACAGAGATGATACTTTTACAGTTACTCATACAATTGCTCAAACACTAACAATTGATGGGGGAACAGGAACAAATAAACTTATCGGCCCTGTAGCGACAAATACCTGGTCTATAACAGGTGATGATGCTGGAACTTTAAGAATTGGAAATCCACCTCAATTGATAACTTTTTCTAATATTGAATTATTAGAAGGAAATACTAATGTAGATGATTTTATTTTTACTGGCTCTTTTTCAATTTCGGGCTCTCCCGGAATTGATGGTAAAACTGGTGTTAATTCTGTAACAGGGGCAAACTCAGTTCGAAATGATTGGAATATTACCGCAGATAATGCAGGGCAAATAGAGATAGATCCTCTTGGGGTTGGAGCTGTTACTACCTTTCAAAATATTGAAGATCTATTTGGAGGAGATAATGTAGATAACTTTACATTTGATGGAGCTTTTCAAATATCAGGTACTACAGGAATAGATGGACAAGCAGGTATTAATACCATTACAGGGCCTAATGTTGCAAATACATGGAGTTTAACTACAGCAGATACCGGTCAGATCTCACCTTTTGGGGCAACAGGTTCAACTAATTTTACAAATAGCTCAGGAGGAACTTTAAATTTAGTTGGAGGAACAGCTGCCGATTCATTTACTTTTGCTCTAGGCTCTTCTTTAAGTGGGAGTATAGATGGAACAAATGCTGCTTCAAATTCTATAGATGTAACAGCTACTGTATCTGCTAGAGTTAGCGTCGAACCTGGTGATGGTATTATCTTGGGAGGAATAGATAATATTCAAACAATTACAGGTAATTCAACTACAACATTTATTGCTAGAAATGATACAAATTCTTGGGCAATTGGTGTCAATAATGGTGCTGTAGTAACCAATGCAAGTGATAATGTTACTTTAATTACAATACCTTTTTTTGAAGGGGGCAGTGGATCTGATACTTTTACTTTCACAGGTAATTTTGCCATCACAGGATCAATTAATGGAAAAGGCGGAAATAATACAATAATAGCCTCTACCGGAGTGAATAATACCTGGAGAATTACTGATAATAATGCAGGAACTTTATCTCCGGAGGGGGGAAGTGCAACTACTTTTTCAAATATTCAAAATTTAACAGGTAATATTGGCACTCAAGATATCTTTATTTTATCTGATGGAAAAGGATTGACTGGAACTGTAGATGGAGGCTCTTGCGGAGAAGGAAATACTCTAGATTATTCTGCTTATACTAGCTATGCTAGATCTTCAATGCCTCCTTGCTCAGCAGGCCCAGGTACAGCTACAAATATTGGAGCGATAAGATTTATTGCTATTTTTATTCCTCCTGCAGGAGTAGATTTTGATTTAGAAAAAGCTCTTTTATCAGAACTTTTAATTACTTATGATCTGAAAAATTTTGCAGAATTTAATAGATTTTTAAATTATTATAGACTTGTTTACATAAAAGAATATAAAATATCAAATTTTCTCAATATTAAAAGTAATTTAAGTAATTATCTTATTGATTATCTTAAACATTTAAAGTTAAATAATAAAAATGAAATTTTATATCCTGAATATGAAAATTTAATTTTTAAAGACATGAAAAAGGATTAGATGCTGTTTCAAAACTAGTTTTTTTCTTGCGAGCGTTTATTTCGAGTCTTATGGAAAATAAAAGATCTTGATCAAAATCTTTACCGGCTGCCCATTTTAAGTATTCGATGGGGATTTCAGAAAATGGACGATTTTTGTGTTTACCAAGGGGCATTTTTTTGAGTGCTATTGGTTTTTCTAACCTTTTTAGGATTTGATTTGTTGTAGTAAAGGTGGTTGATAACTTTTTAAAAACTTCAATATTTGCTTTAACATCGTTTAAGGCTCTATGAGCACCTTCCAAATCAATGTTAAAATGTTTAGATAACTCTTTTAGAGAATTAGAAGGACTCTCGCCGTAGAGTCTTGCAAGTCTTAGAGTATCTATATAAGTTGCATTATATATTTTGCAGGGAATTTGATCTCTTTTTGTTGCAGCATAGATAATATCGATATCAAAGTTTATGCCATGGCCCATAATAACATGAGAACCAATAAATTTTAAGATATCCGGCAGAACCTCTTTAATTTTTGGTTTCCCTTTAACCATATCTTCAGAAATATTATGAATATTTTGAGAAGGTTTAGGGATTTCAACTTCAGGATCTATTAAAGTAGAAAATGTATCTAAGATTTCATCGAATGTAAATTTAACTATAGCAATCTCTACGATTCTATCGTTTGATGGATCTAAACCGGTTGCTTCTATATCTAAACAAATAAAAATATCTTTATTAATTAAAGTCATAATTTAAATTAATATTAATTGTTTTTTCTTAACAACAATATCTTATTGATAAGTTTTTTATGCTAGATTAGCATGTTTCTATCTTATTTAAAAAGTATTTGTTATTTCAATTTCTCTTTGGTTTTCTTTTTGGTGGGTCATTTTTATGAAAATTGTATCTTTTGGTAAAATATCCAAAATATTTTCAGACCATTCTATTAAACATATTCCGGCGCATGAAAAATACTCTTCAAAACCAAGAGAGTAAAAATGATTTTTATCTTTTATTCTATATAGATCGAAATGATAAATTGGAGTTTTAGCATCATAGATGTTTAGATAAACAAAAGTTGGGCTATTTACATTGATATCTTTTTTCTCTGATAGAGCTTTTACAATTCCTTTGATTAGAGTTGTTTTTCCAGATCCTAAATCTCCCAAAAAAGCAACTATAGATCCTTTTTTTAGATTTTGAGATAGATCTATGCCTACTTGAATAGTCTCTTTAGAGGAGTTGGTAATAATTTTTTTTATTTTAGCCATTTTTCTAGATATTTCTCAAACTCATTAAATTTAGAGATAGCTTCTACAAAAGCTTTAATCTTATCTTCAGTAAGCTGCTCTTGAATGAAATCTAAAAAATTTTGTTCAATCTCATACTTATTTTGATTTTGAACTTCAAACAAAGTAAAATATTTAATATTAGTTTTTTTGAAATCTTCTATAATTGCTTTTTTACTATTAAATAGTTTTCCTGTAAGTCCTGATGAATAAACAAGTTTTGTGACCGGTTCTTTTCTTGGTTTAATATATTTTTTTATAATTTCAGGATCTTCAGATACGTAAAATCTTTTGACTCTTAGACCGCCAATTCTTTCTTTGTTCTCCGGGCATTTTGCTATCCAATCATATATTGCATCTTGAGGATTTGGATGAGTATTATCACCAAAAACTTTGCCTGTAAAAGGACATATATAGATTTTTTTAGTGTGATCGTTTACGTTTTGCTTGCCAAATTGAATTTTTATCTCGGTCTCTCTAAAGAGTTTACCCTCTTTTTCTAGGGTTTCCAAAAGATTGTCTAAACTTTGATATATCGTTTTGTTTCTAATAAAGAGTACTGGTTTTAAATTAAATTTTTTCTCTACATAGAAAAGATATGTTAAAATAAGATCTGCTTTTCTTGTGCTTTTCAAGAATTTTAAAGTTTCTTTTTTAATTTTTTCACTGATTTGCATTTTTTCCTCTAAAGATTGCATGACATTTTTTTTTGGTTGATATTCAAATTTAATATGTTAGCTATATTTTAGCAAGTTTAAAACAAAGTATATCAATCTTATTATAAATAAAAATATAATTTATTATTTGGAGATATAATCATGTTTAATTTTAATTATGTTAATTTAGAATAAATTAATGTTGCTTTTGTATATAAAAAATGTTACTTTATTTAACACATAAATAAAGATGAACTTATTAATTTTTAAGGAGAAAAAATGTCTACTGATATCCAAAAAAACATTACTAAGAAAAAAAACAATATAAAAAAATATTTGGATTTTACATTTGAAGATTTGAGAATTGAAGGTTATGAGGCTGTCTATAAAATTACAAATGAAAAAACCAATCTTTTAGCGATTATTGCAATGCACAACACCACACTAGGCACAGCTCTTGGAGGAACTAGAATTGCAAAGTATAAAAGTTTTGATGACGCTTTAACTGATGTTCTTCGATTATCGAAAGGAATGACCTATAAAGCTGCAATGGCTGAAGTTGGTTTTGGCGGAGGAAAAAGTGTGATTGTTATTCAAGATGATAAAGATAAAACTGAAATACTATTAAAATCCTTTGGTGAAGCGGTTGATATTTTAGAAGGTAAATATATTTGTTCAGAAGATATGGGTTGTTCTCCAAAAGAAGTTATGATTATTCATGAAAAAACAAAATATGTAGTCGGTCTTCCACATGAAAAAAGCTCAGGAAATCCTTCTAAATTTACAGCTTGGGGAGTTTTTAAAGGAATTTTAGCAACTTTGAAAAAACTATATGGCTCAACATCAATTAAAGGTAAAAAAGTAGCCATTCAGGGAATGGGAAGCGTTTCTCATTATTTAATTGAACATCTATTTTGGCATGGCGCGGATCTTATTATTAGTGATATAGATGAGACAAAATTGAAAAAATTTGTAAATGTTGCAAAAATGGTTAATCCAGAAGATATCCATAAACAAGAGTGTGATATTTTTGTTCCCTCAGCAATTGGAGGAACCATAAACGATGAAACTATAAAAGATCTAAAATGCAAAGCTATTTGTGGCGCTGCTAATAATCAACTTTTAGAAGATAGCCACGCTCAAATTTTAAAAGATAAAAACATTTTATATGCTCCTGATTTTGTTGTTAATGCAGGAGGTCTTATAAACGTATCTTTTGAATTGGATAAAGAAGGGTACTGCCCAATAAAATCTAGAAATAAAATCGATAACATATATACATCCCTATTAGAAATTTTTAAAATAGCTCAGCAAAATGATATCACAACTAACGAAGCTGCAATAAAATTAGCGCAATTTAAAATGAAATCTGGTATAGGTAAAAGGACAGATAAATTATATTTTCATCATTCAAAAGAAAATGATTAATGGACTTTTATTAGATTTTTTACAAAATAGACTAACCGAAGCTATTTTAAAAAGTTTTGAAGATAGTATCACTTCAAAAGACTCAATAGCAGATATTGCAAATTGTTTAGATGAAAATTTTGGTCATTATCAATGCAATAGCGCTTTAAAACTTGCCAAACTCTTAAAAGAAAATCCTAAAAAAATAGCAGAGACAATAATTTCAAATATCGATCTATTAGAAGATGAAAAAGAGATATTTTCTGAAATTGAAATAGCAGGCCCTGGTTTTATAAATCTAAAACTTAAAAGCGATTTTCTCTCCGCTATTTTAAATAAAAATCTTTTCGATCCAAAACTCGGCATTAAAAAAGTTGTAAAACCTAAAAAAATTATCGTTGAATTTTCATCTCCAAACATTGCAAAAGAGCTTCATGTTGGTCATTTAAGATCTACAATTATTGGAGATAGCATTGCGAGACTTTTTGAATTTCTAGGAGAAAATGTTTTAAGATTAAATCACGTAGGGGATTGGGGAACTCAATTTGGAATGCTTATTCACTACTTAAAAAATTTTCAACCTAAAATTATATCAAAAGAGAAAAAAACAGATCTCACTACTTTAACCAATTGGTACAAGCAAGCTAAAAAACTCTTCGATGAAGATCCAGATTTTAAAAAGAAGTCCCAATTAGAGGTAGTGAATCTACAAGCCAAAGAAAAAACAGCTATTGAAGTTTGGGAGATAATTTACGATATATCTAGAGAAGCTTTTAATGAGATATATAATTTATTAGATATAAAGCTATTAGAGAGAGGAGAGTCTTTTTATAATGAAGATCTACCACTAATTGTTAAAGATTTAGAGAAAAAGGGATTAATAAAAGAGTCTGATGGAGCTAAATGTGTTTTTATAGAAGGGTTCAAAAATAGAGAGGGAAATCCTCTTCCTATTATGGTTCAAAAATCAGATGGGGGATATAACTACGATACAACAGATATTGCAGGATTTAAACACAGATGCGAAGTAGAGAAAGCCGATAGAATTATTATCGTTACAGATTCAGGTCAAGCTCTACATTTTCAAATGATCTATCCACTTGTTGTTAAAGCCAAATATCTAGATCCAAATAAAACAAAGTTCGATCACGTAACTTTTGGAGTGGTTCTTGGAGAAGATAAAAAAAAGTTCAAAACAAGAGAAGGTGAAACTGAAAAATTAATAGATCTTTTATATAAAGCTGTAGATCATGCAAGAAAAATTCTAAAAAGTAGATTAAAAGACTTAGATAAAAAAACTATAGATGAATACTCAATAAATTTAGGAATTAGCGCAATAAAATATGCAGATCTATCCAATCATAGAATAAAAGACTACACTTTTTCTTATGAAAAAATGCTCTCTTTAGAGGGTAATACTGCAGCATTTTTATTCTATTCATACGTCAGAATTCTCTCCATAAAAAGAAAGGTTAATGAAGATATCGAAAAACTACTCAAAACTGATGAAATAGATCTAAAGCATCCATCTGAAATTTCTTTGGGATTTCATTTGATTAGATTTGCAGAAGTTTTAGAGCTAATGGCAAGAGATCTTCTTCCTAATAGATTAACCGATTATTTATATGATCTAGCAACTAAGTTTAATATCTTTTTTAGAGATTGCAAAGTAATGGATACTTTAGAGCAAAACTCTAGACTTCTTCTATGTCATATGACTCAAAAAGTCTTGAAAGCCGGTTTTGATATCTTGGGGCTAAAACCTTTAGATAGAATGTAAAAATTTAATGGCATAATAATGTCAATTTAATGGCATAAGTTATCTATGAAAAACAGAAGTTTTCAATGAATTTCTGAAAATAAAAATATTAATTTTTTTACCTAAAAGGTGAAAAAACTATGAGAAAATTGACATAAGAGGTTAAAAAATTTACATTTTTTTAACTTTTGAGTAACTCAGAAAAATCAATAATATGAGCAAAAAATCTATCCTCTTTTATTTTTGGAGATACTCCATTTACATGAATGAGCACTGGTTTTATCAATCATGGCAAGAAAACCCTTTCCTTTAGGGAAGGGATGAATTGCCATCCATTATTATCTTAAAAATAGCCTTGAAAATTCTGTCCTTTTACAGCAGAGATGGAGGCTAAAAGTTAATCTTTAAGCTTGACTATACCTAGCGGAAACTTTAAAATATATAGTAAAAAATATAAAATATGTCACAGTTAGTTGAAAAAGCCTATAAATATCGATTCTATCCGACAAAATTTCAAAAAGAAATTCTTGAGAAAACTTTTGGATGTTCAAGAAAGGTTTACAACCATTTTTTAGATTTGAGATCTAAAACTTATAAAGATGAAAAAAAATCTATAAATTACAATGATACCTCAAAAATTTTAACTACTTTAAAAATAAAATATCCATGGCTAAAGGAAGTCTCTTCTGTATGCTTGCAACAATCTTTAAGACATTTAGATAGAGCATTTAGCTCGTTTTTTAAAAAAAAGTCAAAATATCCTAAATTTAAAAAAAAGAGAAATCGACAAAGTGCAAAATATATGAAAACATCCTTCATATATGAAGATGACAAAATAACACTCGCCAAAATGAAAGAACCTTTAAATGTTCGATGGTCAAGAAAGTTTAAAAGTTCACCTACATCGTTAACGATAACCAAAGAAACAGATGATACATATTACATTTCAATAATAGTAAAAGAAGAAATTAAATCTTTAGACTTTAAAAAGAAAAAAATAGGAATAGATTTAGGTATAATAGATACTATCACTGATAGTGAAGGAAACAACATAAAAAACCCTAAATTCTTAAATAAAGCTCTAAAAAAATTAAAACAAAGACAAAAAAGCTTATCTAGAAAACTTAAAAAATCACAAAATAGAATAAAAGCTAGAAAAAAATTAGCAAAACTTCACCAATATATAAAAAATAAACGATTAGATTTTTTACATAAACTATCTTGGCAGCTAGTAAACGAAAATCAAGTAATAGCAGCAGAGAGACTAAATATAAAAAATATGTTAAAAAATCGACATTTAGCAAAATCAATCTCGGATGTAAGTTGGAAACAACTCATTACATTTTTAGAATACAAATCCAAGTGGTATAAAAGAATCTTTTTTCAAGTAGATCCCTTTTTTCCAAGTTCCAAGACATGTAATAGTTGCGGACATAAATTGAGTAAACTTCCATTATCGATTAGAAAATGGAATTGCCCCAACTGTAACATAGTAAATAATAGAGATGAGAATGCTGCTAAAAACGTTTTAGATGAAGCTATAAAAGAGATAAAAGAAGAGTACCGAGGGACACTC
>JAAKFV010000062.1 GCA_011064875.1 Candidatus Anoxychlamydiales bacterium
TATAAGTGACGACATTAGCAAAGCTATTTCTTTTAGCGTCTTCAAAAGCATCTTTAGCCTCTCGAAACTCACCATTTTTACCAGCAGCATCGATAAAGCTTGAATAAGTGATGACATCTGCAAATCTATTTCTTTTAGCCTCTTCAAATGCTTTTTTTGCTATTGGGAAAAAATTAATATTTTTTTTGCCATGACCAATTATTGAACTATAAAAATAACTATTTTTAATGCATTGTTCTTTTATTGTTGTTGGTGTATTTTGCAAAAAACAGTTCAAATAATCAATTGCAACTTGATCTATTTTTCTTATAGATCTGATCAATTGATGATAAATTTTGTTGTCTATACGAAAATCATTGCTTTCTATATACTCAAAAGCTTGTTCGAATGGTAACCTTTTAATGACATTAAAGTCTTGAACAGTAGTATTTCGCCCTCTTTGATCTATGAGCCTTTGTAATACAGTTTCAGCTAAATTTCTTTGATTGTAACGAGATGCATGAGAACTACTATGTGGGCCTCTTTGAAAAGTATGATTTCTAGAACTATTAGGTGTAATTGCCATTAATTTTCCTCCTAAGCTTGTGAATATTGAATATTGAATATTGAATATTGAATATTGAATGATTAAAGTATAATAAAAAAAAGTTTATAAAGTTGAAACTACACTTTTTGTTAAAGTTATAATGACATCACAAATTAAAATTTTTTATTTATAAGGGAATGTAAATTAAAAAAAAATGATTTTATCAATAAGAGCCATTAAAACCCGTTCATTCATGGACGGGATAAAATGGCTCAATGAAATCTTAAACAAGTTGTTGTTTTTGTATATACTCTTGTAAAATATTCAATGGAGCTCCGCCACAGCTTGAAGCAAAATAGCTAGGAGACCATAAACTATTTTTCCATAAAGCCTTTCGAATGGATGCAAAGTTTTTTTTTCTAATGTCATCGGAAAGTAAAGAATTTAAAGAAAACAAAACTTTTTTTAGATCTAATTTTTTATTATAGCTAAAATGAGCTACTTGCTCTAGTGCGTGCACTTTTGCATCAGTTCGTCCAGCTCCAATAAGTTTAATATTTTTTGTTAGAATTTTAGAAAGCTCTTTTTGAATAGCTTCTTGAATAGTTAACTTATTTTTTTGGATTTGCCAACCAAAGTAGTTTGTTCCATCATAGGAAATCAGCATTTTGTATTTGTATTCTTGCATTCGTAAATTATTTTTTTTAATGGTTTCATTTAATTGAGAAGTATAACAAAAATGAGCTTTTTTCAATGAATGATTTTAAGCAAAAAGAACAATAAAGATTTAAAGAGATAGAAAAGCCCAAAGATATTTAGTCTTTGGGCAAATTAAAAAAAATTATGATAAGTGTTTGCTGATTAGTTTTGTCATTTTAAACATGTTAATAGATTTTTTTGATCCAAAAACTTTTGCTAGAGCAGCATCTGGATTAATGTTTCTTCTATTTTTTTCATCTTGCAGTTTTTTTCTTTTAATATAAACCCATAATTTTTTTGTTACTTCTGTTCTTGGCATTGGGCCTTTGCCAACAACAACCTCTAAGTCTTTGCTTACTTTTAAGGGTGCCATAAATTTTGATGGTGCTTTTCTTTTAGTCGCAGTTTTTTTAGCCATAGTTTTTTTCTCCTTTAAAACTTAAGTTTACTAAAATTTATTCTCCAATAAAACCTTTTTTATCTCTATAGGTAATTTATAGTCAAAAGAAATCGTAAATTTTTTTATTTAATTTTTTTTGCTCTCTAGCTAAAAAAATGAAAATAGTGTGTTAAAAGGTGTTTTGAGGGGGTTTTTTATAAAAAAGATAGGCAGCAAGATTTTTTTTCTTACTGCCATAAAATTTTATTAAACAGCATCTTTTGTTAGATGTTTGAAAATAGCAAGAGCGCCGAATGTAGCAGCAAGAGTAAGTCCTGCGATTCCTGCAGAATTAGCTTTGTTATTTCTGATGTGTTGAATAAAAGTTCCTGCGTGACTTCTTACAACAGAGAAATATTGAGGGATGTTTTTGAAAAATCCTTTAACCAAATTCATGATAACTGCAGCTTTATCTCTTAAGAATCCGCCAGCGTCGCCAACTTTATGAGCACCCCATTTAGCTGTGCTAATTGCTCCATCAAAAAATTTTCTTCCTACATCTTTTGCAGATGTTGTGATTGTACTTACAGACATTAATTACCTCCAAAAAGTTATTTAATTCTTTAATAATTTTCCAGATATTATAACTCGTGTAAGATTTATGTAAAGAGAAGATCAAACTTTTTAAAAAAAAATTAATTTTTCTCATTTTTACTTTTTTCTATTTTTTATTTTTTGCAGGTATTATAATTCTGATATTTAGAGATATGGAGACTTAAATGATATATAATATTGAAGAAAAGCTAGAGACTATTCAAAGTAGAATTGATGAAATGTGGAGGTATCTTTGACGTCGCTTCAAAAGAAAAAAAGATAAGTGAATTAGAAAAAGAAGTATTAAACCCTACATTTTGGGATGATCAAAAAAAAGCTAAAAAAACTATTAATGAGTTAAATGTTTTAAAATCATGGACTATTCCATTTAATGAAATATCAAAAAATTTCAAGGATTTAAAAGAATTTTTTATAGAAGCGCAAAAAGCAAAAGATGAAAGTTTAATTAATGATATAATACTAGAGATTCAAAATCTTGAAAAAAAACTATCTGATCTTGAAGTGAAAAAAATGCTATCTCACGAGTTAGATCCATCAAGCTGTTTTTTATCTATTAATGCGGGCGCAGGAGGCACAGAGTCTTGTGATTGGGCACTCATGTTATCTCGGATGTATGAAAGATACGCTAATAAAAAGGGATTTAAAGTATCTATAATAGATAAAGTAGATGGTGAAGTTGCTGGAATAAAAAGCATCACTTATAAATTTGAAAAAGAATTTGCATACGGATATTGTAAATCTGAAAAAGGTGTTCATAGACTCGTTAGAATATCGCCATTTGATGCGAGTAAAAGAAGGCATACTAGCTTTGCATCTGTTGATGTGACTCCTATAATAGCCGAAGATGTTGAAATAGAGATAAGACCTCAAGATATAAGAGTGGATACATTTAGAGCATCAGGAGCAGGAGGTCAACATGTAAATGTTACAGATTCTGCTGTTAGAATAACCCATATGCCAACCAAGATAATAGTTACTTGCCAAAGTGAAAGATCTCAAGTTCAAAATAAACAAACCTGTTTAGAGATGTTAAAATCAAAGCTATATGAAAAACAAATCTTTGAAAGAGAAGAAACAATTAGTAAAATAGGTGGGGAGAAAAAGAAAATAGAGTGGGGCTCTCAAATTAGAAGTTATGTGTTTCAGCCCTATACACTGGTTAAAGATTCTAGAACAAAAGTAGAAACATCGAATGCTGCAGGTGTTTTAGATGGTGATATAGATATATTTGTAGAAGCATATTTAAAGGAATTTTCTTAATTATGAAAGAATTAGATATTAGATATTCTCAAATGTCGGATTATGAGCATTTATTTAAATGGTTAAATCAAAAAGAGAACAATGAGTGGTTTATATTCTCTACGAAAAAAGAAGTAGAAGAGAGCGCAAGAAATTGGATAGGTTTTTCTAAATTCAAAGCTTCTCTAACAGGAGTATTAAACAACCAAGTAGTTGCTTTTGGAACTTTATTTTTAATGCCTTATAGAAAGCTTGTTCACGAAGCTATGTTTTATCTAATAGTAGATAAAGATTTTCGAAAAAAAGGCATTGGCTCTGATATGCTCAAAAACTTAATTCATCTAGCTAAAAATCAATTTAAATTAGAGTCAATATTTGCAGAAGTTTTTGACGGGTGTGAAATTATCTCTCTTTTAGAGAAATTTAAATTCGAAAAATTCGCCACCCAAGAAAAATATATAAAAGATAACAATCAATATAAAACGAGAGTAATGTTTGATTTATGGTTGAAATAGATAAGTTAAAAATAAGATTCTCTGAAAAATCAGATGCTAAATATTTAATAAAATGGTTATCAGATCCAGAAATATTAAAATGGTTTCCGATGTATAACAAATTTGAAATTGACGATTCTGTAAGAATTTGGATGAGCTATATAACATATAGAGCGGTTATAACAGCTATATATGATGGCAATGTCTGCGGGAATGCTCTGATCTATTTGAATTCATTTAAAAAGATCTCGCATACAGCTTTATTTGCTATGATTGTTGATAAAGAATATAGAGGTAAAGGCATTGGAACAGTTTTATTTAAAGAGCTATTTAAGCTTGCTAAAGAGCGGTTTAAATTGGAGATGCTGCATTTAGAGGTATATACCGGTAATCCCGCTATTCATCTATATGAAAGGCAAGGATTTGAAAAGTATGGGGTACAAAAAAAGTTTTTGAAGGAGCTTGATGGAACATACTACGATAAGATTTTAATGCAAAAAACGCTTTGATATATGATGAATATAAAAGAAGCTTTAGAGAAAAAATCTAATTTAGCAATTTCTTTAAAAGTCAAAGACTATAAATCGACTTTTATAAGTGTATTAAAAACTAGATCAAATATACAAATATCACTCCACAAGCTTTTTTTAGATGCTCCTGATAATGTTAAAGAAGCTGTAGTTATATATTGTCTTAAAAGAGATAAAAAAGCGCATAGCATCATAAAAAAATATGCAAATATATACTTTTCATATGCTGATTATACCCATAGATTAAATGTAAAAAATTTAAAATTTAAAGGTGAGTTTTTTGATTTAAAACAGATTATGGAAAATTTAAATCTTATCTATTTTAAAGGAGCTTTGAATTTAAATATTACCTGGTTTGAAAAACCGAAATATAGAAAATTTAGACATATTACTTTTGGAAGTTTTGATAAGAATTCAAAATTAGTAAGAATCAATAGAATGTTAGATAGAGCAGATATTACGTTTTATTTTATAAATTATATAGTTTATCATGAGATGCTTCATTATGTATGTAAAGAGATTATTGATGAGGATGGAAAAAGAAAAATCCATACAAAAGAATTTAAGAATAAAGAAAAAGAATTTGCATACTATAAAGAGGCGAAAGAGTTTGAAAAAAAGTTTTTAAATAAAGGAAAAAGATATGGCCGGTCATAGTAAATGGGCTAATATAAAACATAAAAAAGAAAGAGCGGATAAAAAAAAGGGAAAACTCTTTTCTAGAATAGCAAAAGAGATCATCTCAGCTGTAAAAGAAGGAGGAACAGATCCTAAAGCTAATGCTAAACTAAAACTTGCTATTCAAAAAGCTAAAGATGCAAATCTTCCAAATGATGTGATTGATAGAAACATAAAAAAAGCATCTTCTAAAGATCAAAAAGATTATTTAGAGATGTCATATGAGTTATATGGTTTTGGAGGAGTTGGTCTTATTATTGATATAATGACAGATAATAAAAATAGGATAGCCTCAGATATTAGAATTGTTACAAATAAATGTGGCGGAAGTGTTGCCTCTCCAGGTTCCGTAGCCTTTAATTTCCAAAGAAAGGGTATTTTAAAAATAGTAAAAAAATTAGCTAAAGAAGATGAGCTTTTCATGAAAGCTACTGATCTTGGAGCTGAAGATTTTTTAGTTGATGATGAAATTTATACGATAATTTGCGCAGTAGAAGATCTTCATAAAATTAAAAATGGTTTAGATATTAAATTAGAGACTTCTTTAGAGATGATTCCTAAAACTTTTATTGAATGCTCTGATGAAGATATCGACTCTAACATCAAGCTCATTGAATTTCTAGAAAATATAGATGATGTAGATGCTGTTTATCACAATATGAAAATTTAACTAGGCGAAGTCTTATGAAAAAAATAGTTCTAATTTTTTTATTTAGTATTTCTATTTTATTTGCTGATCCAAAAGTAGAGCTTGGAATAGATCTATTTTTTAAAGATGGAAAATCTGCTCTACTTGATAATAAAAAAGTAGCGCTTTTGATTAACCATACAAGTGTAGATAAAAACTTAAAGCCTACTTTAGAAATTTTTAAAGAAAACGCTAAAAAATTTCAAATAGTAAAACTATTTTCTCCTGAGCATGGATTAAACGGAGTGAATTTAGCTGGAGAAAAAGTAAATAATACTAAATCTAAAAATATCGAAGTAGTATCTCTTCATGGAGCACATAAAAGACCAACTACTCAAATGCTAAAAGATGTGGATGTAATAATTTATGATATTCAAGAGATCGGTTGTAGACCATATACCTATGCTTCTACTCTTTATTATGTAATTGAAGAGGCTGCTAAAAAAAATATAAAAGTTATAGTGTTAGATAGACCAAATCCTATTAATGGAATTATTACAGATGGACCAATGCTTGATGAAAAATATAGATCATTTTTGGGTTACATTAATGTTCCTTATTGTCACGGTATGACTATCGGTGAATTAGCAAATTTTTTTAATAGTGAATACAAAATTAAATGTGATCTAGATGTGATTGCTATGAAGGGCTGGAAAAGAGAGATGTCATTTGAAGATACAGGCCTTAGCTGGATTCCTACCTCTCCAAATATACCTGAGCCTGACTCTGCTTTATTTAGCGCAACAACTGGGATTTTAGGAGAGCTAGAGATCGTAAGTATTGGAATTGGATATACTCTTCCTTTTAAAATTGTTGGAGCTCCTTGGATAGATGCAAATATTTTAGCTGATCATTTAAATAAACAAAAACTCTCAGGGGTAAAATTCATTCCATTTTATTTTAAACCATTTTATGGAGCATATAGAAATAAGGATTGCCAGGGTGTAAAAATTATAGTAACTGATAAAATGAAATATAGACCACTTGGAGTTCAATATCTAATAATTGGAATGTTAAAATCTTTATATCCTGAAAAAGTAAAAGAAAAGCTAAAAAATCAAAGTGAAGCAAAAATTAAAACTTTTTGTTTAGTCAATGGAAACAAAGATATTTATAACTTTTTAGTAAATGAAAAATTTCCTGCGTGGAAGATGATTCAGTTTCAGGAAGATAAAGTTAAAGAATTCAAAGAGAAAAGAAAAAAATATCTTCTTTATTAATTTAATAAATAAAATTTGAATTAACTTTAATTTTTTTTATATATTTTAATAATTGTGTCATTTTTGCTAAAATGTTAGGGAATAATAATTTTAAGTTTAAAGGTAAATATATGGCATCTGTTACAGGGATAGCTAATACTGGAGCATCTTCAAAAGTGCAGGAGAGTTTTTTTACAAAGATTTCAAAAAATATAACTGTTGAAAAAGTAAAGAAGCTTGCTATGCCGATACTTATAATAGCTGGATTGCTTTTAGCAGATATTGGAGCTGCTTTTTTAAATGTAAGTCTGCCTGTTTTAGGAGCAACAATAATAACTAGCGCAATCGCTTTAATTGCTTATGCTATTTTAAAAATTAACCAATCAAAAGATACAAATAAAACTAAGTGATACTTTTTTAATTTTGCAAATATTTTAGTTTTCAAAAAGTTTTCAAAAAAATATTTTAATTTTTTTATTGATTTTAATTTCAGTTGAAAGACAAGATTGTAAAAACAAAAATTTAATTTTACTTTTAGGTAAAAAAAAATGTCTACAACAACAACTAGAGTTCATTATCCAACAAAAGAGCTTCCACCCGATATTCAACAAGCATTAGGAGGGCTCAATCTTTTACTTGTAGATGGTTTTTCTAAAGTTAGAGCACTTTCCTCTGAATTTTTTAGAAGATCATTTGAAATTCCAAGAAATATTTTTCAAGAGGTAGATCCATTAGCAGATGAGCTTGCTTCTAAGATGGAAGCAAAGCTCTATGGACGAGCAAAAAAATCTATATTTGATAAAAGAACTAGTGGAGAAGTATCTGATAGTGCAACTCAAGAAGAGATGGAACAAACTGTAGGTATATTAAATCTGAAATTTGTACGTGCTTTTTCTAACACTAGAGCTTTTGGTGGAGTGTTATTTAGAAGACTATCGACAACTTTTGATGGTTTTTCTGAAGGGGTAGGTGAAAAATCATCTAGATTTTCACATGAAACAAAAATGAAGCTTTATGATCGAGCTAGTAATAGAGCTTTTCTTTCTCAATTAAAGAAACCTACTGTCTCAGAAAAACAACCTCCTAGACGACATATAACAGTAATAGAAACTAAAAAATCAAATGGACTAAAAACTAGCTCTAAATATGAAAGAACAACTCTTGTTGTTGCTTTTTTGGGTCTAGCTTTAATCTTAGCATATTTAGTATATCCATTTTTTAATATTGGTGAAAAACCAATACTTTTTGAAGGATTAGAAACAGTTACTTGGGCAGAAAAGATGTTTTTTGTAAAAGATTTTATTCCGAGATGTTTGGAAAAAACATATACATGTGCTGTTAAAGACAACCTCGTACAGGGACTTGGAAAAGGAGGTTGTGCAGTAAACAGTAAGTATGTATCTTTAAGTAATTGCCCAAACAGATGTCTTACTGTAAAACCATATAGTGATTATGTAATTCAAGTTTAAAGAAAAACAGATATTTTCAAGAAAAAGACACATTGGATCCCACTTTCTTTAGAAAGTGGAGGAAAATGTATAGAAATTTTTTTTAAAATATTTTATAATGCTTTTTTTGAGATTTTATATGAGATTAATTACAAAAATCAAATTACAGGCTAATTCAGAACAAAAATTATTATTAAAGCAAACACTTGGTGTTTGCAAAGAAGCATGTGAGTTTGTCAGTTCTATAGTTTTTTTAAGTAATACAAAAAATAAATATGATTTGCAAAAATTACTATATCATGAAGTGAAAGAAGATTTTAATCTTTCAGCTCAAACGACAATATTATGTATTCAAAAAGTAACTAATGATTATCAAAGCAAGCATTTTACTCAAAGACATTATAAAAAGAATTCCGCAATGCCATTTGATGATAGAATACTAACCATAAATCTT
>JAAKFV010000063.1 GCA_011064875.1 Candidatus Anoxychlamydiales bacterium
GGGATGTGATCGCTTTATTTGGAATGCAAAATGTGATGAAGATCATTATTTGATGAATTATGCTAAGAAGTTTTTACCAATAAATACTTATCCTAAGATCAATCAAAAATACTCTAAATATAAAGATAAAGTTTTATCTCCTTGGCTTTTTAACACTCCATCTCAGATTTTACGAAATAGTGCAGTAAATTGGTTTAAAACATATCAAAATTTTCTTAAAGGTCTTTGTAAAAAACCAAAAAGAAAAAAGAAATCTAACAAAGGAAGTATTCATTTAACAAAAGAGCTGTTTTATTTCGAGAAAATTTCAAAAAGTGTAATACGCTTATTTATCGGAACCAAAAAAAATACTATTGGTTATTTAACTTTAAAAATACATAAACCCTTTAGAGAACCGACTTCTATTCGTATAAAAAAAAGAAACGGGAAATATTCAGTTTCATTTTGCTATGAAGATGGTTTAGATGAATCTGAACTAATGAACCAAGAAGATCATCTAAACTATCTTAAAAAATTCACTAGAAAAGATTTAGAGGATCAAACGATAGGAATCGACTTAGGAGTAAAAATACCTGTTCAAGCTGGTGATGATATATTTGATTTTTCAAAAGAACAAAAAAACAAGAAAAAAGCTAAAGAAAAATATATTAAACGTTGTCAAAAAGCATTATCTAGAAAGAAAAAAGGTTCTAAAAGATGGCAAAGACAAAAACATAAAATAGCAAAAGCTTATGATAAAATCTCAAATATCCGTAAAGATTTTTGTCACAAAACTTCTTTCTCTATTGTTAATAATGAAAAAACAAAAGTAATAATTTTCGAAGATCTCAAAACTCAGAATATGACTAAAAAACCTGAAGCTAAAAAAGATGAAAAAACTCAAAAGTGGTTACCAAATAAAAGAAAAAGTAAAGCAGCTCTTAATAGAGTTATTTTAGACAAAAATTGGCATCAGGTAGTTACCTTTGTAAAATATAAAGCTTATAGAGTCAGAAAAGCAGTATTTAAGGTATCTGCTCATTATACCTCTCAAGAGTGTGTTAATTGCGGCCACACTCATCCCAATAATCGCAAAAAACAAGATGTTTTTATTTGCGAAAATTGTGGCCATGTTGATAATGCGGATCATAATGCCGCTAAGGTAATTAAGAAAAGAGCAATTAATTTGATATTAGACTCTGGAACGGAGTTGTCTAAAAGAGGGGTTCTTTTAGATAGAGGACGTAGAGCTGAAAATAAGACGCGAAAGGCAAATGCTAATCGTGCACACGGCTATGAAATGTCAAAAAAGATGGTAAAAGCTAAGGTTGCTTAACCTGAAGCTCGCTCCCTTTAGGGGCGAGTAGTTCACTTAGGTATATGCATGAGGCAATATTTTATTGAGTCTGCTCCAAAACATGCAGATGATTTAGAAGATGAATATTTAGCAAAAAAAGCTCATAAGCTATTAAAAGAAATAAAAGAAGGAAAGGAAAAAACAATTACTTTCAAAGAAATGAAAAGAAGAATTAGTTGGGATAAAATATAAAATTTTATTTACTCAAAAAATCGAAAAATTTGTTGACCTTTTTTCACCTAAATACGAAAGAAATTCAAGAAAATTTCAAATATTTCAAATTTGCTGTGAGAAAAAAAGCATTAACTATACTACAAGAGGCACTTGCCCAAAGATTATTTTTTTTATGATTTAAACTAGAGTAGATTAAGCCGAGTGCAATATTTACTATAATTATTGGGATGTTAAGAAAGCCTCCTGTTGGAGAGAAATGATATATCCCAAAAATTACTGCAGTCTTAATAGCAGTTTTTAAAAAACTTTTGGATGTATTTTTGCTTTTTGTATTTTCAGAAAAATATGATTCAATATAACCTCTAAATAAAACTTCTTTAATTACAGGATAGATCAAAATAGCATAAAAAGTTGAAAATCCTCCTAAAAAGCCACCTTGATAGATCAGTTTGTTTTCATCAAAAACTTTGAGTTTAAAAAATTGAAAAGATTTGACTATAAATTTTGTTAAGAATCTATCGAGTGCAAATAAAAATGGACCAAAACTAGCTCCTTTCAAAATAGATTTCAAAGCATCTAATCTATTTTTTATTGGAAAATACTCACTAAATTTTCTTAATATATTTCTATCACTTAAAGATGAGATTAGATCTTTAGATGCTTTTAAAACAAAAATAGTAAGAGCTACATAGTAGATGGTATCTACAGCTCCAAAAGCTGTCCAAAAACCATAAAAAAATATAAAAAAGGGAATTTTTGTAATAATTCTCCAAGAAAAAAATGAATTATATAAATCGAGAAAAAAAACTTTGATTGCATCTTTAACATATAGAAGGCTTACTAGAGCTGTTTTTTGAATTTTTGAAACATTTTTATTGTTTGTGAAAGAGGCTGTAATAGGAGATGCTATTGATGGATTTTTTACAAAAGAAGTGGGAACTGAAATATTAGCTATTTTGGTTGTCATATTCAATTATGATTGTTTAAAAAATTAAATTAAAAAAAATATTATGAAATGTTCTCTTTTTTAGCTACTAAGCTTTTAAAAGTTTTTTTAACTCTAGAGCATTTTTGATTGCATAGGCTCTTTCGTCATTGTTAAAATAACAAAAGACATCTAGTTTATCTTTTTGAAAATTTTTTATAATTTTAGCCCATTTTTGAAGAGCTATTTTTGAGTACGAGCCAGAATATGCTTTTTTTGGCCCATGCAGTCTAATATATACGAAATTAGCTGTAATCTCTAATGGGGTTTGAAAACCCTCTAAATTATAAATACAAAAAGCTTTTTCATATTTTTTTAAAAGAGAAGAAACAGGTTTCGTTAGCCATGATTTATCTCTAAACTCAAAAGCATATCTATAATTTTTATCTAAAGTTTTTAAAAAATTTTCCAATCTTTTGATATCTAGATGCCAGTTTGGGGGGATTTGAAAAAGGATTGGACCTAAATGTGGTTTTAAATGCTTTACTCTATTTAAGAAAAGAGTGATGTGTTTTTTTGGCTCTTTCAATCTTTTTATATGTGTAATGAACCTTGATGCTTTCAAAGAGAATATAAAATCTTTATTTGCTTCATTTTTCCAATGAAGAATAACTTTTTTTGAAGGAAGCTTATAAAAAGTATTGTTTATCTCAACTGTATTAAAATACTTTTGGTAATACTCAAAATAGCCTTTAGGTTTTACGTCTTTTGGATAGAATCTATTTTTCCAATGTTCATAATAAAAGCCCGACGATCCAATATATATTTTATTTTTTTTCATTCTACACTGGAATTGATGATGTCTCAGATGGGTGTTTTTTCTCTTTAATTAGTTTGTGTAGAAATGGAACGATACAAAGAGTGATAATTCCTGCGATAACAGTTGAAACTCCCAAAATGATAAACGTTTTAAAAAAAGATGGATTTGTAATTAGGGGATCGGTGCTTTTAGATACTCCAATTGCCATTTTAGTGAAAATATTTGCAAAGATAGCAGCAACACCTGTTAGCATCATCCAAGTGCCCATCATAATGTTTTGAATTTTATGAGGAATTAACTGTCCGATCATAGCATAACCAATTGGGCCTATACATAACTCTCCGATACTTTGTAAAATATAGCTAAATACAATCCACCGAAAACTAATAAATCCCTTTGAGTCAGCAAAAGTAATACTAACAGCTAGCAGAACAAATCCAAGGCCTATTAAAAATAAAGATAGAGTAAATTGAATAGGGATCGTTATATTAAAACCTTTTTTTCTAAGCCTATTATATAAAATGGCCATTAAAGGTCCTCCGATAATAATTATTACAGTGTTTATATTTAGCGCCCACTGAGGTTGAATAGTAAATCCTAAAACATTTCTATTAACATTGTTTTCAATAAAAAGAATAAGACCCATTGGAGCTGTCATATAAAGTGTCCAAAAGCATAGCGCCATAAAACATAAAATTAGAAATGCCCACATTTTTTCTTTAGCAATTACAGTGGATTGTTTGAGCGCAAAAAAGACAATCACAAAAACCATAATTGCCCCTGCTATTAAAATCATCTTGTTTGAAAAAGATGAATATCTAAGTAACCAAATGAGAGCTGTAATTATCGATCCAATCATTAAAAGTCCGAAAATTCTAAATAAAAATCTTTTTTTTATATTTAAAAATGAAAAAAATGTTTTTTTATCTTTTAAAACTTTCCAAGTAGATAGAACTATTATAAAAGTTAAAATGTTAGAAGCTGCACCTATTAAAAATAGAGTAGAATAATCAGCAGTTTTTTCAAAAAAACCACTTAGAGTAAAACCTATTAAAAAACCAATATTCATACCGCTATAGTTCCATAAAAAAGCTTTTTCTCTTCTTTTATCATGGGGTTTGAAAAACTGAGTTAATAAACAATTTATACAAGTAACGTTAAGACCTGTTCCTGATAAAAACACGGCAAGCCCTAAATATAGTTGATAAGTTGATAAAATATAGCAACCCAATGCTTGCAAAAGCATTCCAAGTGCAAATAACGATCTATATGAAAATAGCCTTCCTGCAACAAATCCACCGATTAAATGAAGAGCAAAATTAAAAGCTACAAAGCTCGCTGTAATGGTAGTGGCATCGACATCATCTAGCTTTAGACCATTTGTAATGAATAAAACTAAAGTAGAAAATAAAATGCTATAGCTAAGTGTTGAAAATATCTGCACAAAAAATAGAACAGTAGATCCCGCTCTTTGTGTTTTTAATTCTTTTGGTGTCATGTTTCTTCTTTCTTTGGCTTTTTTTTCAATATATAAAAAAAAAAGTTACTAGTAAATTTTTATTTATATCTCCTGCTTGTAATTATTTTATTAAGTGTTTATAATATTTGTAATTTTCTAAGTTTTTTATAAAATATTATGCAAAATACACTTTTAAAAATTGATAAAATATCGAAGATATATACTTCAGAAAAAGAAAAAGTTGAGGCCTTAAAAAATATATCTTTTGATATAAAAGAAAAGGAAATCTTAGGTCTTTTAGGAGTAAATGGCGCTGGTAAAACAACACTATCTTCTATAATTGCTACTTTATTAAAACCAACTTCTGGCGATATTTTATTTAATGGTAATTCTATTTATAAAGATGTGGTCTCTTTTAGAAAAATTTTAGGGTTTTGCCCACAAGTTCAAAATTTAGATTTGGATTTAAATGTAAAAGAAAATCTAACTTTTGCTGGAAGATATTATTTACTCACAAAAAAACAGATTAAACAAAGAATAGAATATCTTTTAGAAAAATTTGATTTAACAAGATATGAAAAATTTAGCTTAAATTCTCTATCAGGTGGGTATAAGCAAAGGTTTTTAATCGCTAGAACTCTGATGCATGATCCAAAACTTATCATTATGGATGAGCCAACTGTTGGTCTAGATCCGCAGCTAAGAAGGCTTTTATGGAAATATATTCTAGATCTAAAAGCTGAGGGTAAAACTATTATTTTAACAACTCACTATCTAGATGAAGCAGATATTTTATCAGATAGGATCTGTGTTATAGATGCAGGATCTCTGAAAGCTTTAGAAAAACCCTCTAAATTAAAAGAGAGATGGAAATCTGAGTCTTTAGAAGATGTCTTTTTAGAATTAATAAAAGAAAAAGATAAAGAAGAAAAAAAATGAAAAATTTATTAAAAACATTTTGGCAAATAGTTTTTAGAGAGATTGTAATTTTTAGAAAGATCATAGTTAGTAAGATTATCGATCTTCTAATAATGATTAGCGCCAATATAATTGTTTTTACTTATTTAATGCCATCTTTTGGTCTAAAATCAAATTATGGACCTTTTATAGTAATTGGTCTAATACCTGCAATAGCTTTATTTGAAGCAATACCAAGAACATCAACTCTAGTTATGGATATAACAGGAAGTAAAAAAATATCTTATTTACTCACTCTTCCAATGCCATCTTCCATGAGTATTGCCGCTATCCCTATGGGATGGGCTTGCAGTTCATTTTTATATACTATACTCATTTTGCCGATAGCTAAAATCTTTTTATTTAATAAATTTGATTTGAGTAATTTTTCAATATTTAAATTTTTAATTAGTTTTACCTCGATTCAAATAATGCTTGGATTTTTCTCTTTATTTTTAGCGTCTTTAATTAAAGATATGAAATATATGTCATGGATTTGGGCGAGGATTGTAAATCCTCTTTTTATGTTAGGAGGTTTTTTCTATAGCTGGCAATCCATTTATTCCATTTCCCATGTAGCTGGCATGGTAAATCTTTTTAATCCAATCATGCTATCTACTGAAGCTATTAGAGCTTCTGTTTTAGGTCAAAGTGGGTATCTTCCTTTTTGGTTATCTGTTTCAGCTATTTGGTTTTTTATTTTAATTTTTTCTACTTTTGGTATTATGAAAATTAAAAAAAGATTGGATTGTGTGTGATCTATCTAGATATTATAGATACCAATATTAAGATTGAGACTAAAAGATTAATACTCAGAAAACCTACTTCTGATGATATTGATGATATTTTTGAGTATGCAAAAGAAGAAGATGTAGCTAAATTTACTAGATTTAAAGCACATAAATCTCTTCAAGATACAAAGATGTTTTTGCAAATAGTAAAACAAAAACATCAAAATAAAACAGCCCTAACACTTATATTAGAGCTAAAAGAGAATAAAAAAATTATTGGCTCTATATCTTTTCAAAATATTTCTCAAGATGATGAAAGAGCGGAAATTGGTTTTGCTTTATCTAAAGAGTATTGGAGCCAAGGTCTCATGACAGAGGCAATTCAAAAACTTTTAGAGTTTGGTTTTAAAAAAATTAAATTTAATCGCTTAGAGGCTTTTTCAAATATAGAAAATTTTAGATCTTCTAATCTACTAAAGAGTTTCATGCAAAAAGAAGGAGTTTTAAAAGAAAGAGATAAAGTTAAAGATAGATTTTGCTCTTTTAATATCTATTCCATCTTAAGAAAAGAGTATATCTTGAATAAATCTTTTAGATAATTTTTTTCATTTGTGACAATTATTTGCCACGCAATTATTTGCCTTCTTTTTTTTGTCTTCCTTTTTTATAATATTCAATATGTATACATTTCAATTAAGAATTATAGAGTTTGTTCAACAAATTAGATCTCCAATTTTAGATGAATTTTTCAAATTTTTAAATCTATTTGATACTCCAATTTTTTATTTAATTTTATTTCCACTCCTTTGGATAGGATATAGCTACAGGTTTGGAGCTAAAACCTTTTTTATTTTGATGATCTCCATGATTATAAATGATCTTTTAAAAAATATCTTCATGCAACCTCGGCCTTATATTTTGGATCCTTCTGTTGGAATAATTCATGTTTTAAGTAATTATGGCCTGCCATCTGGAGCTTCTCAAGTGGCTGTTTTGCTTCCTCTTTTATTAATAGAGCATTTTAAAAAAAGGAAATGGCCAATTATTCTTGGGATAAACTATTTTTTTTGGATAAGTCTATCTAGACTCTATCTAGGTGTTCATTTCTTAACAGATATTATAGTAGGATGGTTTGTAGGCCTTGGTTTATTTTTAGTTTATTTATATGTATTTCCTCATATAGAAAAGATGCTAAAAAAATATAAACCAACAAATATCTTTTGGATAGCTCTTCTTTGTTTGTTTATGTTGTCTTTAATTCCTAAGTTAAATATGCATTTCATTGGGTTCTTAGCTGCATTTTTAGGACTTTTCTTATCGAATAAATTTGGTATGTTTTTGAAAGATAGCAAAACTATAAAAGAGTTTTTTAAAAGAGCTATTTTTGCAATTTTAGGGGTTTTTGTAATTACACTTATAGTCTCTTTTATATTAAAAAAATGGCCATCTTTCATTGAAAATACAAGCTACTTTTTTATGGGACTTTGGATAAGCTTTTTTGGCTCATATCTTTATAAGCGGCTTTTTATAAAACATAAAAAAATAAAAAAATGAAAAAGAAAGTTTTTATAGGATCTTTAGTTTTAATATTTGGTGTAATTAGCCTCATTTATCTGAAATCTTTTAAACCAAAAGAAAAAGGCTCATTTTGTCCATTTTGTGATGAAAAGGTAATAAACTATCAAAAATACTTCGAAGATGAATTCTCGATAGGTTTATGCTCATACAAACCTCTTTTAAAAGGACACTCGTTAATAATACCTAAAAGACACGTTGAAAGATTAGAAGATCTTACAGATAGAGAAATGCAAAATATTTTTAATCTTATAAAAAAAACAAATCTAGCTGTTCAAAAAGTTTTAGGTAATAAAAGCTACATTGTTATTCAGAAAAATGGAAAAGAAGTAGGTCAGAGTGTTTTTCATGCCCATTTTCATTATATTCCAAGAGTTGATAATGGCTCTAACTTTGGGTTTTTAACAAGATTTTCAGCCTATCCATTTAAAAGAAAATTAAATCCAAATGAAATGCAAGATATCAAAGAAATGATTTCTCAAAATATTTAAAGTTCATTGCTTAAAATAATATTTTTATCTAATCTCCTTCAAATATTGAATAAAAAAAGGGATCTAAAATGAAAGCTATTCTTATTAAAAAATTTGGCGATGAATCTGTTCTTTTGAAAATTATAAAATTAAATATTAATTTAGTCTGCTTATAATAAAAGACTTGCATTCCTCTCAGCCGCAATGCGCGGTTTACGCGAAAACCGCGCATTGACACTGCGTGGTTTCTGTGATATAATAATGAATAAAAGAAAGAGGATTTTTCATGAATCGTGAAATATTAAAAAAAATTATTGCAGATCAACGAGAATACCAGTTTCCACAAAATTATTTTGACAGATCGGAATCTGAGGTGATTCGAAAATTCATTGACGATCCAAATATCTTGATAATCAGTGGAATTAGAAGATCTGGAAAGTCAACCATTATGCGTGTTTTGCAAAAAGAACAAAAAGAAAAAGATTATTATTTT
>JAAKFV010000064.1 GCA_011064875.1 Candidatus Anoxychlamydiales bacterium
TTGTTTTTTCAAGTAAAAAATCTAGTTTATTTGGTTTTATAAAAGCTTGAACTAAAATTAATTTTTGCTTTTTTTCTTTTTCAAAAAAAACATCTTTAAGTCTAATTTTTATAGACTTTTTATCAAAATTTTCTATTTTAGCTTTTGCTAAAAATCCCTTCCCATTTATTACCTCTACAAACTCACCCTCTTTTTTTCTAAGAGTTCTTATATGGTGGGCTTCTTTGTCTTTTATCTCTAATTGAGAGTTTTTCTTTAGGTCTTGATCTATAAAATAACGATCTTTTGGCATTTTGTTTTTTTTGGTTATTTAATATTAATTATCACTTAAAAAAATATTAAATTTCAAAGTTTTTACTTTTGTTTTTTTCTATCTTTAAATATCATAATGCCTTTTTAAAATTTCAACTAAGGAGATAGGTATGTCAGTTCAATCTACAGCAAAACTAGGGTATAATTATGATATCATTAATGATACTGTTCAAGGTTTAAATAAACAGGTTAGAAACTACAACTTCAAAACAATTCTTAAAATAGCTGTATATATTGCTAGTATTTTTACATTGGGAGCAGGATTAACTTTAGGGGGACTTTATTTGGCTGGAATTACAACTTCTACGATCGCATTATGTACGAAAGATATAGTTGTTGCCTCTCTTGCTTTAGTTGGCTCTTATGCTGTGCTATCTCCAATGCGTAGGGCTTTCGAGATACTAATGGTCAAAGCTCAAAATGAATTTTTATCTAAAATAAATGTCACATTAAAGAACTTATTGAATAATGGTTCTGTTTCTCAAGAGATTAGAGCTATATTTGGCAAAGGTATTAAAAATGCCATCACTTATCTGACACCTGATCCTGACTTTTCAATAAAAGTAGAATATGCTCCTAATTTAAATAGTTTTGGTAATTTGAAAGTTCATGAGATAAATCTAGATTCATATGAAACTGTTGAAAAAAGATATATTGAGATTCAACAAGAAAACATCCAAAAGCAAAACTCTTTTCTATCAAGATGGACACCATCCTTTTTAAAAAGAGAAGCTTCGGCTTAAATTTAGGTTAAAAAGGGATCTTAAAAGGTCCCTTTTGTATTAAATTCAAGAAATATTTTTTCTTTATATTTTCAGATTTTTTTTCTTTTGGTTTTTTTTGTAATTTTCAGTATTATTACAGCACTTTTTCAATTTCAAATAAGGAGAAAAGATATGTCAGTGTCACCAACTGGAGTAAATACAGCCCCAATAAGAAAAGCTTATGATGAGATAAATACTAAAGTTAATGGTTTGAATGGGCAAGTTAGAAACTATAATATAAAAACAGCTATTAAGATAGCGTTATTTATGGCTGGTTGTTTTGCTCTAGGTTTTGGATTAGGTTATGGAGTTATTAGTATAGCAATGAGTGCTTTTCCTACTGTTGCACTCGGTGTGAAAGTTGTAACTTCTCTTTTAATATCTATAGGATTGTGTAGGGTAATTGGTGAAAAAATAGAGGTGATGTTAAATGCATCTATGAAAAAAACTCAAAATGAGTTTCTATCTAAGATTAATATAGATTTTAAAAGAGCATGTGATAAGAATTCTAATGAAATTAATAATTCTATATTCTTTTATGGTCGATTTGATTGTATTCAATACAAAGAAAGTAAAAGTTTTATAGTTCAGAAAATTGAATTAGCTCCTTTTGAAGAAGTTAAAGAAATGTATATTGAGATTGAAAAAATCAGAAGACAAGAAGAGCAAAACAGTGGTTTTTCAAGATTTTTACCATCCTTTTTAAGAAGAGACGTTTCTGCTTAAATTTAGGCTAAAAAGGGATCTTAAATGGTCCCTTTTGTATTAAATTCAAGAAATAGTTTTTTTTATATATTTACCTATTTTTTTCTTTGGGTTAAAAGATTTATGTATTAAATTTTTTAAAGTTTTAATTAATACAGATCGATATGAGAGTGGATAGATCAATTGTATTTATGGGCATAGAGAGCGTTGCAAAATGGCCTTTTCAAAATGAAGATAACTTTTATTCTTCTGCTTTTGCAACAATTGCTTTTTTAGCATCTCAAAGATTTTTTAATGTTTCTTATACTTTTTCATTAATTTTATCTACAACTGTTCTTTTTACATCAAGAATATATCAACGTTTTCAAGTACCTAAAAGAAAAGAACATCAAGAAATATCTATTGATAAAAAGCATGAAAATAATCAAGAAATAAAATTTATACTTGATAAAAAAATAACTGAAAATATCCGGATCATTAGAAGTGTTGTTAGAATAATTGAACAAGCTTTTCAAGTAGATAAAAGAAAAAAAGATCTTCAAATAAGAGAAGAAAATATTAAAGAGATGAATTTTTTTCTAATAAAAGATCTACATGACATGACAAATGTTATTAGAGGAGATGCTCTAGATGAAAAAAAAGAAAAAATAAAAGTAGATGAATTTTCTAAGCAAAAAGAAAAATTTATCAGATTGTGTAACTATTTTAATCTAGAGTTTATGACTTTTTATGATATCTGGAAAAAGTACCCTTCTGCCACGGAACAAGAATTTGTTTCTGATTGTAAAAAACGAGGTGATGTCTTTTTGGGTAATATTTATTTAAAGAAAAATTGATTTTTTTTCATTTAATTTGCTGAAAACTTATTTTTTAGTATTTATTGATTTTGAGAAAGGGGCTTTCTACATATTGCTGCTTCAAATACCTTCGATAGATCAAAGATTTGATGTTTTTCTAATTTTTTTAAAGCTATCTTTTGAAGCTTTTCAATAGTTATTACTTCAAAGGCAGATAATTTTAAAAAGTGTTTTTTTATTTTTGTATAGGGAGTAAAATTGTAGACGAGTTTAAATCTATAATCATTTAGAAGAGTATCTTTATAATTTTTGTAGTAAATCACATCATCTGAAACAATTAAAGGTTCATTTTTATATTTTTTGGGACAAAGTAAAAATATAAAATCTCTATTGTAGATAGATTTTAAAATCGGGAGGTGTTTTATGATTTTTTCAAAATCATCTCTTTTTTTAGGCAAGATTATACAAATGCAATCGTGTCTAAATCTTTTATAAATTACTCTTGGGGTTTGTTGTTTCCAACGATTATGTTGCCATAGCCATTCAAAAGGTCTTTCTTTTATCGTTTGTTGTAAAAGACTAAGCGAATTGTTCATGAGTCTTTTTAACTCTTTTTCTAAAGGCTCTTTTTGATCTGGCCATATAGGATCAGAGTAGTGAATTCTGTAGCCACCGTTTATTCTTCTTGTCGTTGCAACAATTATCGGGCAATTAGTTTTATATGAAAGCAGAGCCGGCGCTGTAGATGTCCAAGCTCTTCTTCCCAAAAAAGGAAAGTAATAGCTGCTATCTGGCATAGATTGGTCTCCAACTATTCCCATAAAAACACCTTTTTTTAGGTTTCTTAAACCCTCTTTAAGAGCATTTTTAGGAGTTATTATTCTGCCTCCCATTTTTTCTCTTATTTTTATTATCCATTTATAGAGCTTTTTATTTTTAATAGGTCTTCCTATAGCTATTCCTTGCATTCTAGATGTTCCATCTAAAAATAATACCTCCCAGTTAGATTGATGAGCACAAAAAAAGATGATTCCTTTTTTTTCTGAATATAATTTATTTGCTAATTCAGGATTGTCACATTTTATAATTTTAGAAAGATCTTTTTTTGAATAAAGTTTTGGGTATTCTAAAACAGTGATAGCTAAATTTTGAAAAGATTGAATTGCAATTTTTTTTATCTGAGGATTCGATAATTTCAAGTCATTTGCAAGTGCTAGATTGCTCAGTGTTCGTTTTCTATATTCTCTTAAAACAAAATAGGCAAAAAATCCCAAAACCTTTCCTATTTTATGAATCACCTTAAATGGCATATACATTAATGGAAAAGTAACTACTCTAATTAGATAGTAAGCTAGTTTATTTCTATTTATTTTAGGATATAACTTCATTTATCAATATTTCTAGTTGATTTGAAAAATCTAATCTTTTAACAGTTTGTCTTATTTTTTTTGAATTTTCAAAGGTTTTTTTAGTTTGCATACTAATTAAAAGCGATTTAGTAAATGATAAAGTGTCGATTGGATCTATTACAAAACCATTTTGACTAGTAATAATTTGTTTTGCTCCATTGTATTTTGATGTTATAGCAAACACTCCCATAGCTAAAGCTTCGATTAGAGCATTTGCAAAAGGATCATATAAAGTTGGAAGAGTAAAGCAATCAGCTAGCTTTAAAAAGCTTATTACATCTTTTCTAGGGCCATAGAAACTTACCTTTTTATCAATCTTATTTTTTTTTGCAAATGATATGTATTTTTTGATGTTTTTATCTTTTCCAATTACTGATAAATGAAAATCTTTATCTTTGATGTTTGATAGTGCTTTTAATAAAAATTTTAGTCCCTTTCTTTTATAGTCATTTCCAATAAATACAAAATGAAAATTTTTGGGATTTAAATTTAATTTTTTTGCTATGAGAGGTTTTTCTTTTTGCCAGTTTAAAAAATCTTTTTCTATCTCTTTATATTCAACGCCGTTTGGGATAACTCTTATTTTTTTTGGATCGAAATTGTACTCTTTTAATAATTCATCTTGAACCATTGTTGAGTTTACGATTACCTTTTTTAAATTTTTTTGCTCAAAACCTCTCTTTTCAATTTTTAATATAGCTTTATGTAAGGGATTGATTTTATTTAAAAATAATTTAAAAGGCTTTTCAAAAAGCTCTCTTCTTTTTAAATAAGATAAATGAAGGCCATTACCAAGACGTGTATGTGTGAAATTCGATGTTCTATCAAATGAAAAAATAGTTTTTACTTTATTTTTTTTTATCCATAAATAGCATCTAAAATCAAAGATTTTTAGCTTTAAAAATTTAAAAGTTTTAAAAGATTTAAAAGTAATTATTTTTAAATTTTTTGAAGATTTTTTTTCAGAGCTACTAGTTGTGAGTATCGTTATCTTATATCCCTTTTTTAAAAAGGCATCAATGATACGTGAAAAATATTTCTCTAAACCTCCAAAAGAATTTAAATGATATTTAACAAAAATTAAATATGACATTATAACTTATCTGGAATTACATGCACTTCATTATCTGCAAGAGTAATTTTTAAATTTAGTTTTTTCTCAGGAGAAATATATAGTCTACATGTATGCATGTATGATCTAAATATATTTCTTTGATATTCTTCTCGCATATGAGGTTCCATCTCTTTAGCTTGTTCATCTGTTTCCTCTGCTAATACTTTATTGACAAACTGGTCTTCTAACTCAACAGGTATTATAACTTGAATATTCCAAACTAATTTATGGCCTTCTTCTTTTGACTCAACCAATATTACAATATGCATTCTTTGTTTTATTATATTTATGAAATCTTCACTTACTCCTTGGGCTAAAAGTGGCGTCGTAATCATGTTGGAGTTGTTTATTTTTTTTAAGAAGTCGTTATTTGCTAAAGTGATTGTATCTGGATTTAGTTTGTCTACTGTACTGGGAGGAAAAAACAAAGCTACAGGAATAGAAGCATTAATCGGAATTAAATCATTTTTAATAAAATCTAAACGAAGAGCTTTTGAATTAGGATCATCAATTTCTATTGGATAGGGAGAAAGAGAAGGAATATTTATTTTTTTCCATACAGTAGGAATAAAAAAGCTAACTATATCTTTTTTCCCACGTTTATTAGCTGCATTTATTATATCCAGTTCATTTTGAGATATATCACTTAAATTAAACGTTAATTGAAGGCCTTTAGCTTTCAAATTCTTTATAATTTCTTCAGCTCCCTTTAAAGTAACATAGAGTTGATATGGCCATACATCTAAAAACTGATAACCTTTCGGAGCCTCTCCAATCGGTTTTGTGATAAGCACGGGTATTTTTTCTTTTACGAGCCGAGAGAGTTTTATCGTTAGCTCAGATGACATGACTTTTTTTATTGATCTTTCAAGATTGATATTAGGGTTTTTGGATATAAGATTGTTTTTCGTAATAAGTGTTGTAAAATTATGTGTTTTATCTTTCAGATCAATGATTATCTCCAAATCAGAAGTATGGATTTGATTAATAAAATTTTGATTCCCTGTGATAGTTATTGAAATATTTTCAGGTAACATGCCTCCTGGAAGCATCCCAGGAATCGTTTTATTTTCAGCTAAGTTAATAACTTTAATAGGAATATTCCCAACGGTTCTAGTGATTGTTAGAGAATTATTTATAAAAACCCATGTAATTATTGCAATTATTAAAGCTAGTATTTTTCTGTGCCAATTATCTATAAATATTTTTTTTAATATGCTTTTCATCTTTTTAACCACTCTTTTAGGTTAAATTTATTTTGAAAAGAAATTTTATTAGGAGGATTAAAAATACTTCTAATTATTCCTTTATACCTATCAATTTTTATTCCACGGGTCATTATGCCATCTCTTGCAATCGATACTTTCCCTGTTTCTTCTGAGATAACTATAATTAACGCATCTGTTAAATTTGATAAGCCCAACGCTGCTCTGTGTCTTGTCCCCATAGATTTGGTTAGTTGCGTAGAGTCTTCAGCTAAGGGAAGGATACAAGCGGCAGATAATATAGTTTGATCTCTAACAATAATAGCTCCATCATGAAGCGGTGTTGTCGTTGCAAATATAGTTTCTAAAAGCTCAGATGAAAAATTACCATTTAATATAACCCCTTTTTTAGCATATTCTTCCAATGAATCTTCATTTTCTAGAGAAATTAATGCTCCTATTCTTTTTTCAGCTAAACGATATGTCGAATTAGCTAAATGATCTAAAAATTTATCAAATTCAGTAATCTCTTTATAACGTTTACCTTTTAAGGAAAATTTAGATAATGCCATTCTAAGCTCAGGCTGAAAAAGAATAACAAAAGTAATTATTGCAGCAGAACCTAGCTGAATCATTATTTTATGCAGCACAGGTAGATTGAAATATGTAACAATAGCAAATAAAAAAATAAAAGCAAAAACTCCCCAAATCAAATCTATTGATTTGGTATTCCAAAAAAATGAAAGTAAATAATTAATTGCTATCGCAATAATTAGTATTTCAATAATGGGTGTTATTATATGTAGGTAAGCTATCATTATTTTTTTAAACTATCTTCGGGATAGATCCTTAAGGTTTTTTTAATACCAATTATGCAAAATAAAGCAAAAAAATTCAACTGCAAATGGTAAAAATTATTTTTATGATTTATTATAAAAAATTTCTAAAAAAATCTAAGCTGTTGAATATGGAAAGCCAACAACATTTTTATAACATAAAATTAAGTGATTTACCCCATTCATTGCTCGGTGAGGTTTTTCTTCTTTAGGGAGTTTATAATGCGCTGCTATTAAGTCTTTTGAAAACCCAGTTTCCCATGGAAAATATGAGTGATTTTGAGTGGCTTTTTTTAAAGTTAGAGCCCAATACATTGAAGCTAAATCAAGCCAATGATATGGCCATCCTAAAATATTTTGTTTATCTGAATCAATTAACTGGAAAAAAAATGCTCGATCAAAAGAGGGGTTTTGACAAATATATACTGAATTTTCATTTTTAATAGAGTTTTTTTCAAAAGATTTGATGACTTCGAAAGCAACATCTTTTTCTTGTTTACCTTTCTTTATTTCTTCTAGGGTAAAACCATTAATTTCTAAGCTTTTTAAATTGCTTTTTCCCCAAATAGATTCAGGTTGATTAATTAATGTATGGTAGCTCTCTTTTTCCTCTCCTGAATATAAATCAATAATTTTATACGCAATCTCTAATATTTTATGTTTATTAGGATCGAGTCCATTTGTTTCTGTATCTAAAAATATTGCTTGCATAACTCTCCTTAAAATGGCTATTTTGAGCTTGGAAAAATTAATATTCAAGAAAATATTTTAATTTTTTTTTTAATCTCTTTTTTCTATAAAACCTAAATTTTAAAAAGTATTTTTTTGTTCAATTTTGTTATAGTATTTGTAAAAAGGAAAAAAAATGGCGCTAGTTAAGCAAAAATTTAGAGAAATTGTATTTCAAATACTTTTTTCAAATATTTTTATTGAATCAGAAGAAAAAAGCATAGTTCCTTTTATAATGAAACAAATAAAAACCACTAAGAAAAATACGCTACTTTCTTTAGCTTATGTAACTAAAATAGTTTCAAATCTAGAAAAAATAGACGCTGAGATAAAAAAGGTATCGACTTCTTATGAAATTGAAAGAATATGCAAAGCCGAGATAACTATACTTAGATTAGCGCTATATGAAATGTTGTTTGATGAAAATATACCTTGCAAAGTAGCTATTTCAGAGGCTATAAGATTAACTAAGAAGTTTGCAAATGTAAAGAGTGCAAGTTTTATAAATGCTATTTTAGATGCAATTTTTCAAGGAAAAAGACACATTGGATTCCACATTCTTTAGAGAGTGGAGGAAAATGTGTAGAAATTTTTTTTAAAATATTTTATAATGCTTTTTTTTGAGTTTTTTATATGAGATTAATTACAAAAATCAAATTAAAAGCTAATTTAGAACAAAAATTATTATTAAAGAAAACACTAGATGTTTGCAAAGAAGCATGTGAGTTTGTCAGTTCTATAGTGTTTTTAAGTGGTATAAAAAATAAATATGATTTGCAAAAATTACTATATCATGAAGTGAAAGAAGATTTTAATCTTTCAGCTCAAACGACAATATTATGTATTCAGAAAGTAACCAATGATTATCAAAGCAAGCATTTTACTCAAAGACATTATAAAAAGAATTCCGCAATGCCATTTGATGATAGAATACTAACCATAAATCTTAATAAAAAT
>JAAKFV010000065.1 GCA_011064875.1 Candidatus Anoxychlamydiales bacterium
ATCTAACTTCTGCATAAAGTTTCCTTTTTGCCCCCTAATCAACCAGTTGCCCCTGATCCTCACGGTTCAAGCCTCTTCCTTTAGGGAGAGGTGATTGACGTTTTGCAATCTAGCTAAAACCTGAGCTTTTTCTTTCATGCAAAGCGACTTAAGCCACTTATCAAAATCGGGAGTGGTCTTTATTTTTATCATAAAGTCTATTATATTAGGCGCCTAATATAATAGTCAATTATTTTTATTTAAAACTATAAAAAAATCAAAAAAGAACACTCAATTAAAAATCCTAAGCCTTTCACATAAAATGGATTAATCTATTTAAAGATTTTTTTTGAAATTGCTTAAAAGAACTCATATCTAAGGGATAGCATGTCACAGGAGTGTGAGCAATCGGAGACTCAAAGCTTCTTTCAATCAATTGTTACAAAACTTTTACGATAATAGCGCCGCCTAAACAGATATTACCTTTATAAAAGACAATAGATTGACCCTCTGTTATAGCTCTTTGAGGTTTTCCAAATGACACTTCGATAGAGTCATTTTCAAGCTTTTCTATAGTGCATACTTGATCATTTTGTCTATATCTAATCTTAGCTAAACATCTAAATGGGGCTTTTATTGAAAAACTATCCACTACAAAGCTTAATTTTTTAGCTATTAATTTCGATGCAAATAAAGCCTTGTGATTTTCTCCTTGAGCTACGATTAATGTGTTAGTTTTAAGATCCTTTTTTACAACATACCAAGCATTGCCTTTGCCGCCTATTTTTAACCCTTTTCTCTGCCCGATAGTATAAAAGCTAAGTCCAATGTGTTTATTAAGAATTTGACCCTCTACAGATCTAATATCGCCAGGTGTATGAGAGATATACTTAGATATAAACTCAGTGAATTTTCTTTTGCCTATAAAACAGATGCCAGTACTATCTTTTTTTGCATGAGTAGAGAGATTTTGTTCTTTAGCAATTTTTCTTACTTCTTTTTTTGTAAGATGACCAATTGGAAACACCAGTGTTTTTAAAATTTCAGATTTTAGTGTATATAAAAAATAGCTTTGATCTTTGTTTGAATCTACCCCTTTAATTAAATGAAGGCGATCATCGATCATTTTTTTTTGTACGTAGTGACCTGTTGCTAAAAAATCTGCGCCGAGATCTATTGCTTTTTTTAAGAAGAGATTAAATTTGATCTCTTTGTTACATAAAATATCAGGATTTGGAGTTATTCCTAATTTTAATTCATCTAAACATTTAGAAAATACTTGATCGAAATACTCTTTTTCAAAGTTTATAGTGTGGTAGTCAATATCTAGAGTTTTACAAACTTTTTGAACATCTTCAAAATCTTTTTGTGATGAGCAAGTAGAGTTTTCATCCTGCCAGTTTTTCATGAACAAAGCGAAAACATCAAACCCTTGTTTTTTTAAAAGATAAGCTGAAACAGATGAATCAACTCCGCCAGATAAACCAATTGCTACAACCTTTTTTTTCATAACTCTTTTAATCGATCAATTCTATCATCTAATGGAGGGTGAGTAGAGAATAGATTTAAAAGACCTCTTTTTGAGTTGTTAGATATTTTAAGTGATTGAATAGCTAGCTTTTCTTTTTTTAAATCTTTTATGTCATAAACTGATTTTAGAGTTTGAAGGGCTTTTATCATTTTTTCTTTTCCGAGTAATTTTGCGGAATTTTCATCTGCTCTAAATTCTCTTTTTCTTGAGTAAAAAGCTAAAACAAATGAACCTAAAATCATAAAAATAATCTCAAAGAGATATACAAAAAAGTAGTTTGAAGAATAAGACGATCTACTTTTTCTATTAGAAGAGGAGATAACAAAAGCTAAAATCCTAGCTAAAAACATAACAAATGCGTTTACAACACCTTGAAGAAGGGTCATAGTTATCATATCACCATTTCTGATATGAGAGATTTCATGACCGATTATAGCCTCAACTTCGTCTTTGGACATTTTATTTATTAAGCCGGAAGATAGAGCTATTAAAGATCTTTTTTTAGATGGCCCTGTTGCAAAAGCATTAACTTCATTTGAGTTATATACCCCAACTTCAGGCATATATTCTAAGCCAGCATCTTCAGATATTTTTTTAACACTATCAAAAACAAATTTTAGATTACCATTAGCATGGGTTTCATCAATTATCTGAACTCTCATAGCCCATTTAGCTATTTTTTTAGAGAGTAATAAAGATATAAAAGCGCCTATAAATCCCCAAAGCAGACAAAAGATAGCGAGAGAATTTATATTTAGTCCATGTGCACTAAGATATGGCTCTAGTTTAAAAACATTTAAAAGAGTTGTAATCGTTAAAACGACAAGTAAATTTATTAAAATAAATAAAAAAATTCTTTTAATAAAGTTCATAAAACGCAGTCCTCTTGTTTTTTAGGCTATATTTTATAACGAAGCTTAAAGTTAGTCAATAATTCTTACACAGCATTAGTTTAAAACATGACTTCAAGAAATGATTGCACCACTTAATTAAAATTTTAAATTTTTTAATAGTATTCTGATACTTATCATTCCATCTTACTTAAGAAAGGAAATTCACTTATCAGGTTTTGGAGTTCAACTTGAGCATCTTCTCCTATTTCTTTCAAGCGAGCTTCGATTGCATGTTGAGAATGTCTACAAACTCTTATGTCACGATGCTTTATGGGAAGAGATAACAATTCTGTGGGCCAGTTTGGAGGAGCAGTTTTGGGTTTGTTATTAATCCAACCTACTATAGCAGCTCTTTCAAAATAGATAATCGGAATCTCTTCTCTATCATCATTAAGAGTCATAATTGTTCTGATTGGATGATTGGTAATTGGGCATATGTAGTTTTTTAATACAGGATCTGTAATTAAACTTGCCGGAATATTTTTTAAATTAGAAAAGTCAGCAATATCTTTAAGTTCTTTAAATTGTTTTTTAAGAAAAGTTTGATCGTCTTCAGAAAGTTTTGGGATATCAGCAGAATTTTTTGCTTTTACACCTTCAGGATTTGATTTTAGTTTGCTTCTAATATCTCTTGCCATATTTCTAGTAAATGAACATGTAGCTTTAACTGTATTTCTTAATAAGACTCGATTGGATAATATTGTACCAGCAGCTTTTAAAGTATCAATATATTTTTCCAAGTTTTTCTTTTTACTATAACCATTTTCAATTGAGCCATCTGCTATATCTGCGGCTCTAAAAGCAATAGTGCTTATAGTATCTACGCCTAAACCTTCTTGAGCAACCTGTCTAACAACGTCAGTAGTGCCTGCTGCTATTCTAGTTCCAAATTTCAATTTAGCTGAAGAGTTTTCTCTTACACTTGCTCCTATTTCAGCTGCTTGGGCAACCATAAACAATGAATCAGCTCCTACTCTGGTTGCTTTTTGAGTTGTTGATAAATTTTCATCCCTACAAGTATCGTTAATATCTTTTGCCGCAGAAAATAGTTGCAGCCCTTTAGTAAACCAAACAAAAACATCAAAATAACCCATATTTTCCTCTATCTTTATTAAAATAAAATTTTAAATGCTATATAATTTTATTTTTATTAACAAGTAAAATGAATAGTTTGTAGGATAAAAGTAAAAATATCCTAATATATAAACTCTTTTGCAGCCCCCAAATTAATAAAAAACGAGGGACTTGTTTTGATTGATATAATATGAGATGTTATTAGAAGAATCTTACAAGCAAGCTTGTATGTATTCTTCTAGTTTATCTTTTTAAAGTTCTGGGATTAAAAAACTGAACATCATTTATGCCAATAGTTTTTAACCCCTTAACTATGGCTAATCTAGTCAGCCAGATAGTAGAACCAACACCTAAGTAAGTAAGTCCAACTAAAATTATTTTTTTTATATGAAGAGCAGCTGTATTATTCTTTAATAAAAATGAAATTGCAAGATGTGAAAGCCAAGCATTATCAATCGCTAAATCCATAAATAAATTCCAATTCTCTTCACCAAAATTTTTTATGAAAATTTGAGACCACTCAAAAGCTTCCTTTCTAACTCTATATATTTTTGTGTCTGTTGAGGGAGGATTTGTTGTTAAATAATTCAAAGTCCTTGGAACTGCATAAAGTAGACCGCTACATACATTTGTTGAGAGTTGGTTTGTTGTTAAACAATTCAAATTCCCTGGCATTGAATAAAGTAGATTGTTACATAAATTTTTTGCAAATGACATTTTATTTTTTCTCCTTCTTATATAAATTAATACAATTTTATTTCAGGGTTAACTTTTTTTTAACTAACTCGGGTTTTCTACATCTGCATTTGCTAGTAAGATAGGATCTATAGCTGCATCTAACTCAAAATTAAATCCACCTTCTTCACCCGCTAGATAATCATTTAAACGCTTTTCATGAAATCTTAAACGATTTTCTATCAAAGATTTTAATGCAGGTTTTTCAATTAAGGCTGTTCTAGATAATGGTTGTCGTGAAATAGGTGATGTAGGATGAGCAGATAGCCATCTATAAATAAATCGTCTCTCATATAATATAACAACTGGTCTACCAGCACGGTCTTTAGTAGTTGGGTCTCCAACTGGGTCTCTAACTGACATATGGGTGATAGCACATGTCCAAACTTTGAAAATGCTATCATCTTGTAGGGGCATTGGAATCATTTCTGAAGATAGTAAATCTACAGTTTTACTATCACTTTCAGAGTCGCCGTCTCTAAGTTTTAGGCTATTTCTGAATCTTAAATATGTATGTAGTTCTTCATAAAGTTTTTTTGGAGTAGATATTATATTTTTTATTCCTGCATCAGAGGTTACTTTTATAGTACTAGCAATCTTTTGAATTTCTCTAGCGCTATCGATAGTTTCTTTACATTCTTTTGGGTCTACTGATTTGTAATCTACTATTTTTCTGAGTTCTGTATCTGGGTCTTCCTCATAAATGGGTCGTTTTGCCTCTTCGCCTTTTTCTTCGTATTCTTTTAGATATTTCTCTTCATCGGTAATAACCATTTCACACACGTTTGCTATGATTCCTGAAAAAGGTGCTATAATTGTTTTTTCATAAAATCTAAATAGAGAAGGATCTTCATGTTCATAGTCTTGGAAAAATTCAACGAATCTAAAAGGAATATCTGCCATTCGAGTTAGAAATTCCCCTGTTTTAAAAATATTGATTTTGTCAGGATCAATATTTTTTACTTTGCCAACTTTTGATCCGACATTTAACGATAACATTGCTAATCGATTTACAGATGAAAATATGTGTTGCCATCTGTGGTCCTCATCGTTAAAAGACTTTCCGATACTCTCTAAAAGTTTTATACCATCACATATTGCTACAGCTGTAGAAGTTACTGCAGTTAAACTCATTTGCCTCTCCTCATATAAATTTTAAAATCCATCTATTTTTAAATGGTTGGATTTTTTTTGTAAAATAAATTTTTTCAATAATTTAATTTTCTAGTAATTTTTTCAAAAGATTATAGATTTTCATTATGAAACTTAAATTTAAAAACTAGATTCTCTATTGTTAGAGGGTAATTTATTCGCTAAAAAATTGTTATATAAAAATTTCAAATAATCGCATTGCTATAGTTGAAAATGAAAAGTAAACAGCGATTATTACAAAAGTGTTTGCAAAAATATTAGTCGATATGTCATGAAATGTTATATAGTTTATCAAAAAAGAGATGGTAGTGAAAACAACCGTTAAAATTTTCAAAAAGAAAAAGAGAAAAGGTTTTTATTTGGAAGATATCAAAAAAAACCTAAAGAAAAATAATGCATGTTATGTTTTAATAACATGCTCAGAACCATCACAGGATGGAAAAATGGATGTAGAGCTAAATTATTCAGGAGATGAGAATTTAGCTTCTTATTTAGTAGATGGGGCTCAAGATGTTTTTGAAACCCAAATGGATACGGTGAAAGATAATTTTTAAAAAATAATAGATCTATCAAGAAGATAAAAAAATCATTTTGTAAAAGATTTTCTGGAAAAAATAGATCAAAAGAAATAAATATAAAACTAAGAGAGCTAAAAGATTAAATAGCTCTCAAGTTAGTTTGCTATTTAAAAGAAGGTTTTTATCTAGCAAATTTTAAGAGGATGGAAAAATAAAACTAAAAGGCTACCATGCAGCAGGTATTAAAAAAGATATTTTTGATAGATGAAAAGTTTGAAAATAATTTAAAATTCTGGGTTTTATTAGGCCCGTTTTTTTTACTTTTAACAATAGCTCTCGCTAGCTTTGAGTTGTGTATAATAACAGCGGTTTCACTTTTTTTATGTTATCGTTTTAGATTTAAAGGTCTTTATATATCTCTTGCTTTGTTAATTTTTTATAGTTTTTATGTTCAAGTAAACTTAGAGACTTTTCATCTTTGGAATTTAGGCTTAGAGCTATCTATTGCTTTGGGTCTCATTACAACAGCTTTTGGATTGGATGAGATAAAAAACTTTATTGTAAAAGGATCTTCTACTCTAGGTAAAGATGTAATAAATCTTAAAAAAGAGCTTTTTGAAAGACAAAAAATCTTTGAAAATACCGAAAAAAATCTTCAAGACAATTTAAGTATTTTAAATGTAGATTTAGATAAAAAAGATCAAAAAATCAATACTCTTTTTCAAGAGAATGAAACAATTAAAAATGAGCTTAAAGAAAGTATTCAAAAAAAGGATTATCTTTTAAATGAGCTAGATCAAAAAGTTAAAGAGATTGATGATCTTAAAATTATACAAGATGAGCTTTATGAAAAGCTCGCTTACTTAAAAGATGAAGAGTTTTTGCAAGAGAAAAACAAAACCTTTCAAAAAGAGTTATCAGATTTAAAGCAGCATCTTCAAAATCAAAAAGAAGAAAAAGATAAAATTTTAGTTCAGTTAAATGAAAAAATTCAAAAAATAAAAATTTTAGAAAACATTCTAGAAAACTCTAATAAAAGTATTCAAGATGTTGAGAGCTTAAATTTAAAAATAAATCAAAAAGAAGATTTTATAAAAGAGCTTGAGTTAAAACTTCAAAGTTTTTCTAAAGATATCGAAGAAGTTGATATTTTAAATCAAAAGCTAAAAGAAAAAGAGACTTTTATACTAGAGCTTCAAAATAAAGATCAAAGCTCTAATAAAAGTAGTGAAGATATTCAAAAATTAAACGAAAACTTAAATCAGAAAGATAATTTCATAAAAAACCTTCAATTGAAACTTCAAAATACCGAAAAAAATATTCAAGAAATGGATACTCTTAATGAAAAAGTTTTAAAACAAGAATCTTTGATAGAAAAGCTAAAGCAACCAAGAGCTGAAAAAGAAGCTAAAAAAGCAAGCTTTGAAAATATTACTGATGAAAAGCTATTAAAAGAATATGAAAATAAACTTAAAGAATTTAAAAAGTTAGACTCTCTATATTCTCAATTAAAAGATCAATTCAAAGACAAACAACTCGTATTACACAATACTCGCCAAGAACTTTTCTCTGTAAATGAGAAATTAACAGCAATTCAAAGAGATAAAAATGATGATTTTAAAGATCTCTCTGATAATGAAAAAGCTCTTTTAAAAGATTTGGATTTAATAGCTAGTGAACTAAAAATATTTAAAGAAGAAAATCAAAATCTACAAAATCTACTAGGTGAGTTAATAGATAAAAATGCTTCTTCTAATAAAGAAGATCAAAATGCTCTATAGTCAGATCGCTATTTTATAAAGCAGTTAAAATTTCATGAGAATTTTCTGTAATTAATATCGTATGCTCAAATTGAGCAGATGGCTTTGAATCTATAGTTTTTGCTGTCCATTTATCCCCACTATCAATAGCGCACTCTCTTAGACCTGCATTTATCATCGGTTCTATTGTAAAAGTCATTCCAGGAACTAATGGTATTTGAATATTATTATAACTATGAGGTATTTGAGGAGGTTCATGAAATCCAACACCAACACCATGACCAACAAATTGATTTACTACAGAGCAATCTTTTTCTTTTGCTATTTTTTCAATGACATTTGCAATTTCAAAAATTTTAATGCCGGGTGTTAAAATTTTTATCGAATCCATCAAACACTGATAAGAGGTTTCAACAACTCTTTTCTTTTCTTCTGTAACATCTCCTATCATCACCATACGAGATGTATCTCCATAGTAGCCATCTAAAATGCATGTGACATCGATATTTAAAATATCTCCATCTTTTAACTTAGTCTTATCGGGTATCCCGTGACAGACAACATCATTTAAAGATGTACAAATGCTTTTAGGAAATGGGGGAGAACCATAGTTTAATGGAGCAGGTATTACCCCATATTTTTTATGAAGCTCATTTGCAAAATCATCTAACTCTAAGGTAGTAACTCCTGCTTTCGCACGAGAGCATAGCTTATCTAATATCTTAGCAGCGATTTTGCAAGATCTTTTAATGCCTTCTACTTGTTTTTTGTTTTTTATGATAATCCCATAGTCTTTTAGATATGTTTTTGGAAGATCGCTATTGGATTTAAGTTGAGGGTAATGACATTTTTTAAATTTTTTGTTGCTTCCACACCAACATGGATCATTTCTTGAAATCATAAAAAACTCTTATTATAATTCTATTACATAATTACATAAGATCTATATTAATTTCAAAGAGAAGTTATTTCAATTTCTATTGAAATATATATGAAATTTTTTGTTTTTTTTTTTATTTTCAGACTTAAAATTTTATATATATTTTAAAATATCAATTTTTATTAATCATGGCAAGAAAACCCTTTCCTTTAGGGCTGACTATTACCCATAACTTTAAGAAACCTTCGGTTTAATCGTTCTTCTTCCAATTTTACAGATTTAAACTCTTTTGAACACCAAGT
>JAAKFV010000066.1 GCA_011064875.1 Candidatus Anoxychlamydiales bacterium
GATCTAGATGACTTAAAAGAAATAGATCCAAAAGTTTTTAAATTTTTTAAAGCTATAGCATCTAAAAAAGAAGTAAGTCGAATTCAATATAGATTAAAAGAAATCAAAGAAACTTCTCCAAAAAACAACTATTACTTACTATTAATTGCTGCAAATAAATTTGCTAAAGCTCAAGGTTCTTCAAGTGAAGTTAGAGAATTTCTAAAAAGAAAATTAGAAAAAATTGCAGCTAAAAAAGTAAAAGAAAAGTTTAAAAAACAAAATAACTTAAGTATGTTATCAAGAGCTAAAGATGGATTGACAAAATTTCAAAAAATAGCGATTGGTGCAGGCCTTGTAGCTCTAGGAGCAGGTTCAGTAGCAGGATACTATTATTTAACTCCAGCAGCAGTTCCAGCTGTATGGGAAACAGCAACAAAAGGTCTTGAAGGAATCCGTCAAGTTGGTAATAGAGCTAATGGCATTGGAAAGATTTCTTCTGATGCTGCGCAACAAATTCCTAGAGAAATTGTTTCAGATGCTAGTACAACAGGTTATGTGATGCAAGGATTAAATTGGCTAAGGGAAGTAGGTAATAGAGCTAATGGCTAAAATGGTATTATCCGTAAAATAAAAAAAATCTAGAAAAAAAATAAATTCTTTTAAAATTTATATAATAAAAAATATTTTAATTCGTGTTTAATTTGCAAGTTTTCGACATAAAATGCTATGTTATTCGCAATTTAAAATATTTCAATATGAGTTTAAAAAATGTCTATAGTTGCAAGTCAAAAAAAAGCGAATCAACAAATTTATTTTTCTACAGAAAATGTAGTTCAATTACCTAATTATTTAGATAAAGTAGTTGCTAAATTAAGTCTTATAGCTATTTATATATTTTCAAAAATTAAGGCTTTTTTATCAGCTGTATTTTATGGAAAAATGAATAGCTGGAAAGCTTTTTGTAAAAATGTAAATAGAAGATTTCATGAAATATCCACAGATAAAAAAATAAAGCTTTATCAAAGTCGCAAAAAAACTCCTCAAAACTCTGCCTTTACTGCTCATGTAGGATATAAAATTGAGAGTGAAAATGAAATAGACTCTTTGAAAGAATCGAATAAAAATCTAAGTGAATATAAAGAATATAAAGTAAAATGCACTCAGCAAGAGATGAACAAAATAAAGTCATTTTTAGAAAAAATCTCACCTAAAGAAAGAAAAAATGCTTCAAATATTTTAATAGATTTGAATAAGTTTTTATCCACAGAGAATATTTCTAAAGAAATTAAAGATCTAATAGATAGAAAATTAATGCAAATACCAGCATATGGAAAATTAAAAAAACAATCAGATGAAAAAAGAAGAATTGAGCAAATACGAAGAAAAAGAAATAATAATTTACAAACAGCTGCAATAACTTCATTAGCTATTACAATAACTTTAGGTATTGGATTAGCTATTTATTCATATTTGAATGTGGCTCCAAAAGCAATTCCTATCAACAATACAACTTTAGAAAAGGTGAAAATAGGGTTAAAGTTCCTAAGAGCAATTGGTAATGCAGCTAATGGCTAATGGTATTAGGTTTTCAAAATCATTGTTGTAAGAGATTCATAAAATAAAAAAAAATATTTATAGATATTTAATTTTTTGAAATTACCAACTTCTTTTTTTTATACTAGTTTAATTTTTTGATAAATAAATTGCTTTAAAACGTACGTAATAAAAAATATTTTAATTCATAATTGATTTGCAAATCTACTGCATAAAATGGTATAATATCTGCAAATTTCAAGTATTTTAATAAACAATATGAGTTAAAAAAATGCCGGTAGCTGCACCTTTAAATCAAACAGTTTCTCAGCCATCAATACTAGTTAAAAGGGCTACACAAGGTATTAATCAACTGCCTAAAGATCTAGAAAAAGTCGTTGGTAAAACATATCTTATAGCTATTGATATAATTTCAAAAATTAAAGCTTTTTTCTCAGCGATATTTTATGGAAAACTAAATAATTGGAAAGGTTTTCGTGAAAATATAGATAGAAGATTTGATGAAATATCTACAGATAAAAAAAATAAACTCTATGATCAATACAGAAAACCTTCTCTAAATCCTAATTATACTCTGAAAGTAGGATATAAAACTGAGAGTGAAGAAGAAGCTAATTCTTTAAAAGAATCCAATAATAATCTTAGGAAATACAAAGAATTTAAAATAGAATTTACAAAAGAAGAATTTGAAAAAATTAAAGCATTTTTAGAAAAAATATCATCTAAAGAGACTCAAAATGCTTCAAATATTTTAATAGATTTAAATACATTTTTATCAAGTGCGGATATCTCAAAAGAAGTTAAAGATTTAATAGATAGAAAATTAAATCAATTGCCTGAATATAAAACATTAAAAAAGAATTTAGAGGAAAAAAAGCACCGTTTGCACAGATATAATAACATAAAGAAAGCAGCTATAATTACAGCTGCTTTTATTGCAACACTAGGTGTTGTTGCTCTTTATCAATATTTGAGAGTTCCAATGTCAATACCAGAAATACCTGTACAAAACTCAACAATATCTCTCGATTATAAGTCTTGGTTTAACATCAAAATACTTGGAAGAACATCTAATGAAGATGTTAGAAATGTCTTTTGGAAAGTAGGGGAGTTTTTCTTAAAAAGACCCTACGAGATAACAAAAAATTCAAAGTTTTTAATATGGTCTTAATAGGAGAAAATCATGATTAATAATATTATTTCAAATATAAGCTCGAAAATTTCATATATAAACTCAAAAATGCCTACAGATCTTCCAGGTTCTATTAGTGGTGGAATCTTTGGCAGAGAGCTTTTAATAAAAAGTCTATCATTGGATACAAAAGAAGAAGATAGCAATGCAACTGTAGGATTAAAAACAGCTGCAAATTTAGCAATTAGATTAAGCTCTATAGCTTTTTCACTTTATAATCCTGTTAGTTTGCCTTATTTTACAGCCTTTACAAATCCACTAATGGCTATAGGAAAAGGATATCAAGCTTGTGCTTTATATAGCCAAGGAAAGGAATATGATAATGAACAAATGATCGATGAAGCTAAAAAAAAGACTTTAGAAGTAGCTAAACATGTTGCTTTATCTGTTGTTGATTATTGGACACTTGGCCTTGTAGATAGCTCAAAGATTTTTGATATAGCAGCGGCTGGATATACATTAGTTGGTACAGCTCTTGATATAACGAGATCTTCTGAAAAAGTTCATGATAAATTATTTGATCCAGATTTTATACGATTAGATGCTGATGACAGTGATGATGAAGATTCGTTTTCAGAAAGAATTTCTTCCGATGAGGAAGGAGATTTATTTAGAGCAGCGGGTGAAGATTGTTTTAGATTAAGAGGGAGATTTACTGCATCATCATCAGAGTCGGCATCATCATCAGAGCCTCGTCGAGCAGCCCCATTGGCTAGCGATGATTATATCGAAGACGATGATGGATTTGTAGAAGGAGGAGAAGGTTATTCTTCTTCAGATGATGAAAGTGATACTCCTTTGTCCGCATCTGCTTCTCCTAGAAGAAGATCTTCTAGTGGATGGGATGCTCAGTTTGGTGGGATGGGAAGAAAAAGAGCAAGTGAGTTAAGAGGTTTATATGAGGGAGAAAGAAGTGTATGGGGAATTAGAACTGGCTTAAGAAGATCTGCCGATAAAGCTTCAAGAAGCAGAAATGCAAAAAAAAGATTTAGTTAATATTAGTTAATAAAAGATAGAATATCTTTTTATTTTGATGAAAATCTAATAAAAAAGCAGAAGAAAAATAAAAAATTCTTCTGCTTTTTTTGTGAAAAATCTTTAATAAAGAATCTAAAAAAATCTCTTAAATTTTTTTTTCTAAAATTAAATTCAAAGTAGTGTTATATATTTTATTTATAACTATATATTAGGAGATTTTTTGTGACAGCTGTAGCAAATTTTCAAAAGATCAAAAAAAGAGCCTCTGAGTTTTTATTAGAAAAGTATCCAGAGAGTTGCATTGTAATTCAGATAGGATCGGCGACTTGTGAAAATGCAGCGGGCTCTGATGTTGTATTTAAAGAATTCAAAAAACATATAAAAGCAGCTGGAAGAAAAGATGTTATTTTAAAACATGTTGGATGCACGGGTAGATGTTCATTAGAGCCAATAGTTAGCATAAAAATTCCCTCGAAAAAGTTAACAGTTTATAAAAATGTTGACTCGAAATTAGTAAATGAAATTTTTATGTCGCATATTAAAGAGGGAAAAATTTTAGAAGAACATTTGATAGATAAAGAGTGTAAAATTCCAGAAAAATCAAAGTCTCAAAAAGAGTTAGAAAAACAGCCAATTACACATAAGTTTTTTGAAGTTTATGCAGATATTCCTTTTTATTGTATGCAAACGAGAATAGCACTTAGAAATTCAGGGCTTGTTGATCCACTGAGCGTTTATGAATATATTCAATATGGTGGATTTAATGCTACTGCTAATATTTTAGAGAAAAATGATAGAAAACATGTGATTGATGAAGTTACTAAATCAAAGCTCAGAGGTAGAGGGGGAGCTGGATTTTTAACAGGAAAAAAATGGAATTTTATAACAGATAAAAGCCCCAAACCTAGATATATGATCTGTAATGCTGATGAGGGTGATCCTGGCGCTTTTATGGATAGATCTATGTTAGAGTCAGATCCTTTTTCTGTAATTGAAGGACTAATTATTGCAGGATTTGCAATCGATGCTGATAAAGGCTTTTTTTATGTTAGAGCAGAGTATCCTTTAGCTGTTGAGAGAATTCAAAAGGCGATAGATATCTGTTATCATAATAATTTACTTGGCAAAAATATTTTAGGATCAGATTTTAGTTATGATTTAGAGATAAGATTAGGAGCTGGCGCATTTGTATGTGGAGAAGAGACAGCTTTGATACATTCGATTGAAGGGGAAAGAGGCCAGCCAAGAGTTAGACCACCTTTTCCAGCTCAATCCGGTCTTTGGGGCCAACCTACTATTATTAACAATGTTGAGACTTTAGCAAATTTAGCTGTAGTATTTTCAATTGGTGGAGATGAGTTTGCTAAAATTGGGACTGAAAAAAGTGGGGGCACTAAAACTTTTGCTGTCTCTGGAAAGGTAAAACATACAGGCCTTGTTGAAGTTCCTATGGGAACATCTTTAAATGAGATTGTAAATGATATTTGCGGAGGAGTGCCAGATGGCAAAAAACTAAAAGCTGTTCAAACAGGTGGACCGGCAGGTGGTTGTATTCCAGTTAAATATATGGATACTGCAGTTGATTATGAAACGCTTCATAAAGTTGGATCGATAATGGGAAGTGGCGGTTTAATTGTTTTAGATGAAGATGATTGTATGGTGCAGATATCTAGATTTTTTATGAGCTTTTCTCAAGATGAATCTTGTGGTAAGTGTACACCTTGTAGAGAAGGCACGGTGAGAATGTTAGAGATCTTAGATAGAATTATAGCTGGCAAAGGTGAAATGGAAGATCTCGATAAATTAAATAGGCTTGGAAGATTAATGCAAAGAGCGTCACTTTGCGGGCTTGGAAGAGCTTGTCCTAATCCAGTTTTAAGTGCTTTTAAATATTATGAAGATGAATACATTTCACATATCAAAGATAAAAAATGTCCATCTAAAGTATGCACAGCTTTAATTCATTATGAAGTAGATCCTGAAAAGTGTGTAGGTTGCACAGCTTGTGCAAAAAATTGCCCGGTTCAATGTATATCTGGAGAAGTTAAAAAAGTGCATCATATCGATCAAAGTATATGCATAAAATGTGGTAAATGTTTTGATGTTTGCCGCTTTGGTGCAATTAAAAGATTATAGGAGAAAAATATGGCTGATCAGTATTCTCATTATGAAATAGATACTAAAAAATGTGTTGGATGCGGGCTTTGTGCTCAAAATTGCCCGGTTAGTGTGATTTCAGGAGATCCTGGAAAAACGCATGTGATAGATCAAGAAGGGTGCATAAAATGCAATGCTTGTTTTGATGTTTGCCCGTATGAAGCTGTAATAAGATCTTAATTTAGGAAGTAATATGAATCAAAAAAAACAAATTAATTTAACAATCGATGGACAAAAAGTAACAGTTGATGAAGGAACTAGCGTTATGCGAGCTGCCGAAAACATGGGAGTTAGAATTCCTCGGCTTTGTTATCATCCTTTGCTTAGTTTAGAAGGTTCTTGCAGGGTATGTATAGTTCAAATTAAGGGTTTTGATTACTTTTTAACTTCATGTTCTCATCAGGTTGAAGAAGGAATGGAGGTTTTAACAAACTCTCCAGATATTAGAGAGGCGAGAAGAGATATAGTCGAACTTATTTTAGATAATCACCCAAAAGAGTGTCAGCTTTGTGAAAGAGATGGAAATTGTGAGCTTCAAAATTTAGCTTATTCAATGGGAGTTCGGGAAAGACTTTTTGAAGGTAAAAGGAAAAAACATAAAATTGAAGATTCTTCTAGATCAGTTGTTAGAGATGCTGAAAAGTGTATACTTTGTGCAAGATGTGTAAGGGTTTGTAAAGAGGTTCAAGGAGTCCATAATTTATCTCAGCATGGAAGAGGTTTCGATACAGTTGTAATGCCTTTTGATGGCGCTAATATGGATGATTCAGTCTGTATTCAATGTGGCCAATGCATAAATGCTTGTCCAACCGCTGCTTTTTTAGAAAAAAGACATACAGACAGAGTTTGGAAAGCTTTAAATGATCCTAATAAACTAGTTATAGCTCAAACAGCGCCATCTATTAGAGCTGCTATGGGAGAAGGATTTGGATATGAGCCAGGGACTTATGTTACAGGAAAGATGGTAACAGCCTTAAAAAAACTTGGATTTGATATGGTTTTTGATACCAATTTTGGTGCTGATATGACAATTATTGAAGAGTCAAGTGAGCTAATTAGGAGACTAAATGCAAAAGAAAACCTACCACTTTTAACTTCCTGTTCACCTGGTTGGATAAATTTTATGGAGAAATTTTATCCAGAGCTAATTCCCAATGCTTCTACTTGTAGATCGCCAATGCAGATGGTATCGGCACTTACTAAAACATATTTTGCAAAAAAAATCGGCAGAGATCCTAAAGATATTTTTATGGTGGCTGTGATGCCGTGTGTTGCTAAGAAATTTGAAATCGAAAGACCAGAGCATATTTTAGATGGAGAGCCTTTAACCGACGCTGTTTTAACTACAAGAGAGTTAAATTGGATGATTAAAAGTTATGGCATTGAGTTTAAAAAATTAGAAGATTCTGAATTTGATAATCCTCTCGGAGAATCAACAGGTGGTGGTGATATCTTTGGAACAACTGGAGGGGTAATGGAAGCGGCACTTAGATGCGCTTTTGAAACCATCACGAAAAGGAAATTAGATAAAGTTGAATTTAAAGATGTAAGAGCTGTTGAAGGGCTTAGAGAGAGCGAAATTGAAATAGATGGTCTTAAATTAAATGTAGCTGTTGCAAATAGTCTTACAAATGCTAAATTTTTATTAGATAAAATAATAAAAAAAGAAAAACAGTTTCATATAGTTGAAATCATGGCTTGCCCAGGAGGTTGCATAGGCGGCGGCGGTCAGCCTTATCCTCCAAAAGGTTATGAAACTTTAGATAAAAAACTATTCGCTCTAAGAGCTAAAGCATTATATGATATTGACTCTAAGAAAAAACATAGAATAGCATCAGAAAATGAGTCAATAAAAACTATCTATAAAGAATTTTTAGGCGAGCCTGGCTCAGAGCTAGCACATAAAGTATTACATACCCAGTATCAGGCAAGATTTCCAAGGGGGATATAATGATAAGTAAAATAAGCCCAAAAGATGAAGTTTTAGCAAAAGCTAGGAAGAGATTCGATAAAGATATTTTAGATTATATAAATGAATGCATGCAAAAAGATCATCCTAAATCTTTTTTGATAGCAGTTTTACATAGAGTACAAGAAAAATATGGGTATTTATCAAAAGACAATCTTCAAGCAGTAGCTTATTTAATGGATATTCCTGCAGCTAAAGTATCTGGAGTAGCATCCTTTTATCATCTTTTTCATCTAAAACCCAAAGGCAAAGTAGTAATTTCAATATGTATGGGAACAGCTTGCTTTGTTAAAGGCGCTGAAAAAGTAGCTAAAAAATTTAAAGAAGAACTAGGTATTGAGCTTGGTCAAACAACAACAGACAATCAGTTTACACTGACTAGTACTAGATGTTTAGGGATGTGCGCAATGGCGCCGGTTGTTAAAATAGGCGAAGATATTCATGCGAAAGTAACTTCAGATGCAGTTCCATCTCTATTAGAGAAATACTCAAAAGCTGCAAAATAATTATTTTTTTCTACGATTATTTTTAGAATATTTGCTGAATATATCTATCTATAAATATATTTGGTTATTCAAAGATTCTTTATTTTTTTAATTAAGATATTTTTTTATGAAGAAATAAAAAAATATCTGTTAGCCCAAAGTAGAAATGTCCTAAAGTTATCAAAATAGAAATGTCCTATTTTAGCCTTTAAGGAGTTCTAGTTTAATATATATTCAAATAGC
>JAAKFV010000067.1 GCA_011064875.1 Candidatus Anoxychlamydiales bacterium
TTTCCTATCAAGAAAATTGAAAAACATTATTATAATAACGGCTGGCAATTCATCCCTTCCCTAAAGGAAAGGGTTTTCTTGCCATTAAAAGGATAAAAACTCGAAAGGTTATTTATGTGTGGAATCTTTGCTTATCTAGGATCTAAAAGTTCAATAAAAGAGTGTTTAAATGGATTAAAACTTTTAGAGTATAGAGGCTATGATTCTGCAGGAATAGCAGCTATAAAAAATAATAAGCTAATTCATTTTAAAGCTAGTGGTAAAATTGAAGCTCTAGAAAAAAAAATAAATCTAAAAGATCTTAAATTAGACTTAGCAATTGGTCATACAAGATGGGCAACACATGGAAGTGCAATTGAAAAAAATGCACACCCTCATTTTGATGACAAACAAAATGTAGCGATTGTTCACAATGGGATTATTGAAAATTATGATATTTTAAAAAAGTTACTCATCTCTAAAAACTATAAATTTAGATCAGATACAGATACAGAAGTTATAGCGCAGCTAATTTCTTCTAACTATAAAAATGATTTAGTTGAATCTACTATAAAAAGCTTAAAAGAACTAAAAGGATCATTTGCAATCGCATTGATTCATAAAAATCATCCAAATGAAATAATAGCAGCTTCAAGAGAGTCTCCTTTAGCTATTGGCTTTAATGATAAAAAAACTGAAGTGATAATTTCTTCTGATCCAAATGCATTTTCTGGCAGAAATCTAAATGTAATATTTTTAAAAAACGATGAAATAGCTCATATAAAAAATCAAGAGATACGAATTATAAATTTAAAGAATAAAACGCTCAAAAAAACTTTTGAAAAGATAAACGCAAAAAACATAAAATTTTCGAAAAAAGGTTTTGAGCATTTTATGCTCAAGGAAATTTTTGATCAACCATCTACCATACAAAAAGCATATCTTGGAAGAATGACAGAAAATGAGGGACTTGTTGAATTTGAGGACCTAAAATTATCTAAAAGTTTTTTATCAAAAATCGACAACATAATAATTACAGCCTGCGGAACATCTCATCATGCAGCGCTCATTGCAAAATCTTTGATAGAGGAAAAAGCAAATATTCTAGTATCTGCAGAGATTGCATCAGAGATGAGATTTAAAACTCCTATTTTAACTAAAAATACATTAGTTATTGCAATATCTCAATCAGGAGAGACAGCGGACACTATAGCCGCAATAAAAACAGCTAAAGAAAAAGGCGCGAAAATTCTATCTATAGTAAATGTAGAAAACTCTAGCTTATCTAGAATTTCAGACTCATCAATATTTTTAAAAGCAGGGATAGAAAGAAGTGTATGTTCTACTAAAGCTTTTAGCTCACAGATAACGGTTTTATATCTTTTTGCAATTTTTCTCTCAAGACTAAAGTCGATGCAAAAAAAAGAAGCGATTTTACTTTTAACTGAACTAAAAAAGATTCCATCTAAAGTTAGAAAAATCTTAAAAAACACCTCTATAATAGAAGAGAAAGCAAAAAAATATTCTAAATTTGAAAACTTTTTCTTTTTAGGTAGAAACTTAATGTATCCAACTGCAATGGAAGCAGCTCTAAAGCTAAAAGAGATCTCGTATCTACATGCAAGTGCATATCCAGCTGGAGAAATGAAGCACGGCCCATTAGCTTTAATAGATTCTAAACTTGCAATAATTGCTTTTTCATCTAACAAAAAAACATATGATAAAATGCTATCTTCTTTAATGGAAGCAAGAGCAAGAAATGCTAAAATACTAGCTTTTGCAACTAAAAACTCTTATGGAATTGAAGATATTGCAGATGATGTAATTTGGTTAGATAATACAATAGATGAGCTATCTATATTCCCCTCTACAATAGCAGCTCAGCTCTTTGCTTATTTTATTGCAAAGATAAGAAAAACAGATATAGACCAACCAAGAAACCTAGCAAAATCGGTAACAGTAGAATGAATAACAAAAAACAAAAACAAAAGAATGTAAAAAAGTCTAAAAGACCAATTTACATAATTTTCATTTCTATATTAATAGCTTTAGTTATTTTTATATTTTTTCTCCCAGCTTTTTTCTCAACTAAAGCAGGAACTAACTATCTAATTAGTAAAATAGAGAAAAAATCAAACGCTAAAGTTGAAATTGAATCTTTTCATTTGACTTGGTTTGGCCCTCAAAGAATAAAAGATTTAAGTTATAAAGATCCAAACATTGATATGAATGTAGACTCAATCACATCAAACATGAGCCTTTTATCTTTTTATAAATCTATAAAAACCTATAAAAAGCTAAAACTTTTTGCAAATACTGAAGTTGATAACTTAAATGTAGTAATTCACTATCCAAACAAGCCCCAGGCTAACTTTAATAATGTTAATGCATCTATTAAAGCAGATCTAAAAGGAATTAACTCTATTGAAATCGAGGGAAAAACTACTGAAAATAAAATTTCCGGAAATTTTACAGCTTTTATTGAATTTGAAGGAAAAAAAATTCAATCAACAATAAATGGTAAAAACATACCAACAATTGGAATTGATCAACTTCTTTTTTCAAAAAGCCCAAAATATCAAAATCTTTTATCTGAAATTCTAGGATCTAGTTTAGATCTACATGTAGAGTCTACTCTAGATAGTTTAAAAGGACCTATCGATATAGATATAAAATCAACAAATGCAAATGCTTCTTTAAATCTTTTTTATGAAAAAGATAAAATTACTCTAACAAAATCAGCTACAATTGTTTTAAGTCTCTCCCCTATCAACCCTAAATTTGCAAACAACATTACATATCTTGCATCTCAAAAAAACTCTCCAATAATCATTAGAATCTCAAAAGATGGTTTTTTATATCCAATATCCCCTTTTAAAACTCAGAATCTAAAAATTGGACATATGTCAGTCGATCTAAATAAAATGCTTATCTCAAACACTGGAGCTATTAGAACTATGACCACGCTCGCTAAGCTTAGAGCTTCAAATGTTGTTAGCATGTGGTTTACCAATGTAAACATCCAAATAGAAAATGGCATGCTCTTTTCAGATAGAATGGACTTTTTAATAGATGAAGCAGTTCACTTATGCACTTGGGGAAAAATCGATCTAAATAATAGAGCTCTAAAAATGAATTTAGGAATAACAGCTGATACTCTCTATAGCGTTTTTGGTATTCAAAATCTACCAGACGATTACGTTATAAAAATTCCAATAAAAGGAACAATTGATAATCCCAAAATTGATGCATCAAAAGCTACAGCTAAAATAATAGCTCTATCAACTCTTCAACAATCTAGTGGTATTGGTTCTATAATAGGTGGTATTATTACGAAATTTCAAAAAGATCAAGATATTCCCCCAGCTAAAAGACCGTTTCCATGGGAAGGAAAAGTAAGAAGAAGAGCTCCTGCTAGAGTTGATACTATTTTAGATTTCTTTAAATAGAGAATGACCTACTTTTTTTCTTAACTATAATGAAATAACAGCTTTATAGCTGCTATTTTTTAGATAATTAATTCTATATAAATATATTAAAATATCTTCTATCTTATGCAATAGTTACTTCTTTACAAAGGTACACATCTTGTACAGAATTGATAATTTCAACACCTTCTTTAACAGGCTTTTGAAAAGCTTTTCTACCCAAAATTAGTCCCATACCACCTGCTCTTTTATTTATTACAGCAGTTTCAGTTGCTTGAGCTAAATCATTTTCGCCAGATGCTCCACCTGAATTTATAAGACCAATTCTTCCCATGTAGTTATTAATAACTTGATATCTACAAAGATCTATTGGATGATCAGAAGATAGCTCTGTATACATTTTATCTGAGTATTTTCCAAATTTTACAGCTTTATAACCCCCATTGTTTGTTGGAAGTTTTTGCTTTATTATATCTGCTTGAATTGTAACGCCAAGGTGATTTGCCTGGCCCGTTAAATCTGCAGAAGCGTGATAGTCTGTATCTCCAACTTTAAAAGCAGAATTTCTTAAATAGCACCATAGAATTGTTGCCATGCCAAGTTCATGAGCATGCTCAAATGCTTTTGCAACTTCAACGATTTGTCTGTTGCTTTCTTTAGATCCAAAATAGATAGTAGCACCAACAGCGACGCAACCCATCTCATATGCTTGTCTGATAGATGCGAATTTTATCTGATCGTAGGTGCTTGGATAAGAGAGAAGCTCATTGTGATTAAACTTTAAAACGAAAGGAATTTTATGAGCATATTTTCTAGCTACAATAGATAGTACACCAGAAGTAGATGCAACAGCGTTGCAGCCAGCTTCAATAGCAAGTTTTACAATATTTTCAGGATCAAAATATATCGGGTTTGGAGCAAAAGATGCTCCAGCAGAGTGTTCTATTCCTTGATCAACAGGTAAGATTGATAAGTAGCCAGTATCTTTTAATCTTCCATGAGAAAATAAAGCTTGCAAACTTCTAAGTGTTCTTACATTTCTATCGGATTCAGAGAAAATTCTATCAACCCAATCAGGACCTGGAATATGCAATTTATCATTTGGCATCGTTTTAGATTTATGATCTAAGAGTTTTTTTGCATCCTTACCAAGCAGGCTTTGAATTTTTGAATATGACATACGTAAAAGTCTCCATTTTTGTTATTTTATATAATACTTAAAAATATTAATTTTTTGCTGCCTTCTTTTTAAAATACTTTTGAATATCTTCAAGCTCTTTTCCTTTAGTTTCTGGTATTTTTTTAATTACAAACCAAAGACCTAGTAGACCAATGCAAGCATATAACCAAAAAGTTCCAGACTTTCCTAAAAAGTCAACTAAAGTTAAAAATGTGAGTGAGATAATATAGTTACAAGTCCAGTTTGCAAAAATTGCAATTCCCATAGCTCTTCCTCGAATTCCCATTGGATATATCTCAGAAATAATTAACCAAGCGACAGGCCCTAAACTTATTGCAAAAAATGAAACGTAGGTCATTAAACTTACAATAGAAATTACACTTGTTGCTCTTGTAGTTTCTAAAAAACCTATTCCTAAAACCCCTAAAGATAAACTCATTCCAATGAGACCTACTATTAAAAGAGGTTTTCTTCCAACCATATCGATTAACCAAAGAGCTATAATTGTCATTAAAAAGTTTATCACTCCAACGCCCATAGTAGCTAGAATCGCAGATGTTGCGCTCTCTATTCCTGCTAGCTGAAAAATTCTAGGAGCGTAATATATTACGATATTTATTCCTGTTATTTGCTGAAATACACTAATTCCAATTCCGGCAATGAGAGCTGGTCTTAAAGATTTATGAAAAAGCTGTTTCCATGAACCCATTTTTTTAGAAGATCCTTTTTCTACTACAACTTCTGATTTTGATGTGTTAACTTCTATTTTTTTAAGTATTTTTATAGCTTTTTTCTTATTCCCTTTTGATGCCAAATAAGATGGCGTCTCTGGTATGAAAAAAAGCCCAATAAAAAGTAAAACAGCTGGAATTAAAGCAAGACCAAACATCGATCTCCACTCACCTGTTGGAGCGTAGAAATAATCAACTACGTATGCAAGTAAAATACCGATAGTGATTGCTAATTGATTTAAAGATACCAAAGCACCTCTATGTCCTGGATCTGACATTTCAGCAATGTAAAGAGGCACAGCCAAAGATACTATTCCAATAGCGAGTCCTAATATTATTCTTCCAACAACAAGAGCAGTTATATGATCTGCTGTCATTACAATAAAAATTCCTATTAGAAAAATAATAGAAGTTAGCAAAAGAGTAGTTTTTCTTCCAATTCTATCTGTTAGAATTCCACCGAAACAAGCTCCAACTAAAGCTCCTATTAAAATAACACTAATAATTACTTCTTGAGCAACTGTAGATAGATTAAAATCTTTAGTTAAAAATAAAATTGCTCCAGAAATTGCTGATGTATTGTACCCAAACAATAGCCCACCAATTGCAGCAATTAGAGCTACAAATAGAGTAAAGGCTGTAAATTTTTGTTTTTTTGCCATGATATGACCTTTTAATATTTTTTCTCTTCTTAGCTCAGTGAACAGAAAAAAACATTTCTTTTCAATAAGTTTTTCTCATTTTAAAGAAGCGATAAGATCATAATCTGCTAAATCTATGATTCTAACTTTGTAGATTTTTCCAAAAGATTTAATCTTCTGAGTATTGTTGATAATTATATTGGAATCCACTCCATAGCCTTGTCCCTCTGATCTTGCCATAGCTAGTAGATCAGACTCTGAATTATATGAATCTATTAAAACAGGTATAGTTTTACCAATTAATTTTTTATTTCTTTTTTGAATCAGCTCAAACTGCTTTTTTGTTAAAATCTCAAATCTTTCATCCTTTATTTTTTCTTCTATTTGATCAGGATAATTATAAGATGGAGCATATTTTTCATTAGAATATTTAAATACAGCTAGATGATCTATTTGATAATTTTCAATAAAATCTAAAAGCTCTTGAAAATCTTCTTTAGTCTCTGACGGAAACCCTACCATTAAAGATGTTCTAATAGAAATATTGGGGATTTTATTTCTTAATTTTTCAAAAAGAGAAAAAATCTTTTTTTGAGAAGTTTTTCTTTTCATTTTTTTGAGTATTCGATCGTTTATGTGTTGAAGAGGAATATCTAAGTATTTGCATATTCTTTTATCAGATGCTATAAGATCTATAAACTCATCTGTTATTTCATCTGGGTACACATATAAAAGCCTGAGCCAAAAGTCATTTTTTATTTTTAAAATGTTTTCTAAAAGTTTTAGAAATCCATTTTTCTCATTTCTATCTTTTGCATAGTCTAAAAGATCTTGAGCGATTAAATTTATCTCAAAAACTCCATTTGATATTAGTAATTTGAACTCCTCTATTATAGATTTTTGAGATCTACTAATCAAAGTTCCTTTAATTTTAGGAATTATACAAAAAGCGCAAGCTTTAGAGCAGCCCTCTGATATTTTTAAGTAAGCTATGTGTTGATAGTTAGTTATTACCCTTTCAAAATTCTCCTCTCCAATATAGCTTAAATTATTAACTAAAACTTTTGGAGTTTCAATAACTTCTAAAATCTTATCTATATTCCCAGATGATACTATTGAAAAAATCTCATATTTATCTAAAATCTCTTTTGAAAAAAGATTTGCCATGCAACCGGCTATAATAATTTTAGCTTTTGCTTTTTTATTTTCAAAAATTTCATCTAATATAGAAAAAACTTCATCTCTAGCTTCTTTTAGAAAACCACAGGTATTAATAACTAATACATCTGCACTTTTCATATCATTACTAAGAGAATAGCCACTTGAAAAAAGTTTAGCTATCATCACTTCAGAATCAACTTGATTTCTAGTGCAGCCAAGAGAAATAAAATATAAATTTTTATTCATAAAAGGTAATGGTTTTAGTTAAGATGATATTTTACTTTTTTTGAGATTTGAAATAAAAAGAAAACTACTTTTTTTTTATAAAACAGCTTTATTTACTTTTTAATTCAAAAATTAGTAAAATAAAACTTCATTTCAATAGTATAAGACTCCTGTTTCATCAATATTTAATTTGAAAATAATTAGAAATTTAAATAATTTATTTTATTTTTATATAAAAACTAAAGTAATTTAAAATTATCCAATCTTTTTTATAAAAGATTTAAAAATTTTTCATAGAGATAGTAACAATTTATTAAAAAAAAGTTTGCTAAAAGTATATAAAAAATATTATAAATAAATAACCAATAAAAAGGTAATTATATGAAAATCGCGATCTTTGGCTCACAAGAATATGATATTGAATCTTTAAATGAAGCTAATAAGAAATACTCGAATGATCTTACCTTTTTTAAAGCATATTTAAATGAAAAAACAGCCTCGCTCGCAAAAAATTTTGATGCAGTTTGTCTATTTGTACAAGATACAGCTAACAAAGCTGTAATAGATATTTTAGCTAAACAAGGTGTTAAAACCATTGCTCTTAGATGTGCTGGGTTTAATAATGTTGATTTAGATAGCGCTAAAACAAATAATATCTCAGTTGTTAATGTTCCAGCATATTCTCCTCATGCAGTAGCTGAGCATGCTGTTGGATTAATTTTAAGTTTAAATAGAAAAATCCATCATGCATATACACGAATAAGAGATGGAAATTTTTCTTTAAAAGGATTTTTGGGATTTGATTTATATGGAAAAACTGTTGGTGTAATAGGAACTGGAAAAATAGGCCAAGAGACCGCAAAAATTTTTAAATTAGGGTTTGGCTGCAAAGTAATAGCTAGTGATCCATACCCAAATAAAACCTTAGAAAAAGAATGTCAATCACCCCTCCCTAAAGGAAGGGGCTTGAACCGTGAGGATCAAGGGTAACTGGTTGATTAGGGGGCAAAAAGGAAACTTTATGCAGAAGTTA